>JAWWBX010000007.1:0-38320 GCA_033720735.1 Saprospiraceae bacterium | reverse complement strand
ACTTGGCGGTCCGCACTGACCCAACAAAAATTCTATATTCCTTGACAATTCCCCGTCTAATGGTCGCGGCGTACGATGACAAGTGGTTTGTTGTAGTAAAAACCGCTGCTGGCGGCGGCAAGGCACTCCGCAAATGGCCACACATCGCTGACGGTCTGCAGCGGCAAGGGATTACCTTCGATGTCCGCATTACCCAGGATATTGCTGAAGTTGGTCCGGTTGTCTCCGCAGCCATCTCGGAGGGCTTCCGGCGCTTCATCTCCGTTGGCGGGGATGGCTCACACCATACGCTGATCAATGCCGCATACCCCGCACCCGAGCGACTGACCATGGCCATCGTACCGGTCGGGACAGGCAATGACTGGGCACGTACGTTTGGCATCAGGCGCGATATCAGGCAGGCCGTCACACATATCGTGACCGGCAAGGTCATTCGGCATGCGTTGGGAACGGTCACGTTCGATGAGGGTGATCGTTTCCGCTATTTTGTCAATGTCCTGGGATGCGGGCTCGATGGATTTGTCATGCAGGGCATGTCACGCCAACCGCGCCGTGCCGGCAATACACTGATCTACCTGCAGCATGGCATCCGGGCGCTCTGGAAGTACCGTCCGGGCGAGTCCACCATTACCTGTGGCGATCAGCAACTCCGCGGGACCTTTATCACCATCCATGCCGGGATCTGCCGGTACAGCGGTGGAGGCATGTCTTTCACACCGCATGCCGACCCGTGCGGCCGGACGCTGGCCGTGTCATGCATCCGCAACGCAGGGCACCTGGCGCTTATCTCCAATATTCCGAGATTGTACCTTGGTACCATCGCCCGCTACCGTCAGGTTGTGACTCTGGCGGCGCCAGGCGTCATAGTAACAGATGATCATCTGCAAAACCTCCCCGTGGAAGCGGATGGTGAGTACCTGGGAACCGGGTCGTTTGAGGCCGCCATTATCCCCGGGGCATTTGATCTGATCGTGCCTGAACGATGGACCGACAAATCACGTTAAGTGTACAGGGCGTGTATTGAACATTCCAATTTCAACATTAAAGCAAACACATATGAAACTGTTTTTCACCTCTTTGGCTGCCCTCGGGCTCGCGATAGGAACACTCAGTGCGCAGGTCACTGAGGAGTCGCGGGTGATGGCCAACGGCAACCAGAATGCCATCATCATCAGCCTGCCTGATGCATCGTCGAGTTTTGCGGAAAAAACCTGGAAAGATTTCATCAAGAAATACGGCAAAGCGAAAAAAGTGCGCAAATCGAACGAACTGGTCGTAGAAGACGTACAAGTTCTGGATATCGGCGGCACCCAACTCGTGGACATCTATGCACGGACCGAGGAATCGGGATCGGCCTCCAAACTGGTGATGTGGGTAGACCTCAACGGTGAATATGTCAACTCGGATGATCATCCGGATGCCTACAACGGTGCCGTGGCCTTGCTCCAGGACTTCAAACATCAGGTGCAGGTAGACCTGATCACACTGGAGCTTGAAGAACAGACCAAAGCCCTGGACAAGCTCGAAAGCGAAATGAGCAAGCTGCGTAAGGACAACGATCGCTACCACAAGATCATCGAAGATGCCAAGGCCAAGATTGCCGAGGCCGAAGCAGACATCGCGAAAAATCTGCAGGATCAGGAGCTGACCTCACGCGAGATCGAAGCCCAGATGGAGGTGGTCAGCGGGGTGCGCAAACGCCTCGATGCCAAACGCGCTGAGCGCGGCAGCTAGCACAATTTCATATAGAATTTTCTAACATACTTATGTGGATCACCGTGCACGGTGATCCACTTTCATTTGCCAAAACGCCATCCAGTACATATGCAAATTATCGCCAATGTGCCACGGACCTACAACCGGGGGCATCAGGTAAGCAAGAATTTCAGCATCTCTCCCTCCTTTTCTTTATATTATAATCGGATTGAATGTATAAGAAGGGGACGCAATGACGGTGTCTCAAGGCCATTGTAATTTTTAAACAAGTTATCCACACATCTGCACTGTGATTTGCACAGTGATGTCTCCAGCAGCAGTCACAAGGCTACGTGAATCGTGCTAGATTTGCTGTCCAGACATGAGTCATATTCATCATATTTAGAGAGGAGCACAACAAATGTCCGAACCGATCAATCCCATGAAAGCACTTGGCGGCGGCAAGCTGAAAAGCATCCGTCCCGACTCCGATTTGTCAAATCTGGTCTATGGCAAGCTGCAGCCGCAGGCATTGCCGCTTGAAGAGGTGGTGCTGGGCGCGCTCATGATCGACAAGGACGCGCTGCCGATCGTACTGGATATCCTCCGTCCCACCAGCTTCTACAAAAAGGCGCATCAACTGATCTACCAGGCGATGCTCCATCTGTTTGAGCGCTCGCAGCCGATTGATATCCTGACCGTTCACGAAGCCCTGAACAAATCCGGGCAGCTGGAAGAGATCGGTGGTGTCAATTACCTCGTAGACCTCTCTAACAAGGTTGGTTCGGCTGCCAACATTGAATATCACGCGCGGATCATAGCACAAAAACACATCCAGCGGGAGCTGATCCGCGTTTCCACCAATATCATCAACGACTCCTTTGAGGACACCAAGGATGTCTTCGAGTTGCTCGACGATGCTGAGAGCAGTTTGTTTGAGATTACCCAGGACAACCTCAACCGCAGTTACGAACGTCTGGGGTCCCTGGCACTCCAGGCCCAAAAGCAGTGGGAGATCATCTCACAAAGGGAGGAGGGCATCAGCGGGGTACCCACCGGTTTTACCGAGCTCGACCGTATCACCAGCGGATGGCAACGCTCCGACCTCATTATCGTGGCGGCAAGGCCCGGTATGGGAAAGACCGCCTTCACGCTGGCCCTGGCCCGCAATGCATCCTTCGACTACCGGCGACCGGTGGCGATCTTCTCCCTCGAGATGTCAAGCCTGCAGCTGACACAGCGGCTCATCTCACTGGAGTCAGAGATCTCCGGCACCAAACTGCGGAATGCCCAGCTGGCAGAATACGAATGGCAGCAATTGCATACCACGGTAGAGAAACTCAGTGACGTACCCATCTTTGTCGATGACACCCCGGCGATCAATATCTTCGAGCTACGCGCCAAGTGCCGGCGCCTCAAAATGCAGGAGGACATCCAGCTGATCATTATTGACTACCTGCAGCTGATGAGTGGCGGTCCGGATCAGAAGCGCGGTAATCGCGAACAGGAGATCAGCTCTATTTCACGATCGCTCAAAGGGATGGCCAAAGAGCTTGATGTGCCGGTGATCGCGCTGTCACAGCTGAGCCGGGCCGTCGAGACGAGAGGGGGGATCAAGCGACCGCAGCTCTCCGACCTGCGGGAGTCAGGTGCGATCGAGCAGGACGCCGACCTGGTCCTCTTCATCTATCGTCCCGAATACTATGATCTTGACGATCCCACGCTGCCAAAAGGCCTGGCCGAGATCATTGTGGCCAAGCACCGGAATGGGGCACTCGGCACGGTCAATCTGCGTTTCGTCAACAAGTTTGCCAAGTTTGTGGATATGCAGGAAATTGATTTCAACGAGCTCGAGGGCGGCGATCTCTTCAATGATCAGGGCAATATCATCACCCGGGGCTCCCGCCTTAACGATGATGAGGATATTCCTTTCTAGTGCATGAAGACCACACCTCCTGAGTCCGACGAGCAAGCCGGTATCAGGCTCAACAAGTACATTGCCCACTGCGGCATCGCTTCACGCCGCAAGGCAGGCGAGCTCATCCAGCAAGGTCACGTCCGCGTCGACGGTGAAGTCGTACGCGAGATCGGTTTTCGCGTCATGCCCGGCCAGCAAGTCACCTACCAGGGCAAGCCGGTCAAGCCGGTCAGCGAGATGGTCTACCTCCTGCTCAACAAGCCCAAGGACTACCTGACCACAACCAGCGATGACCGCGGGCGCAAGACCGTGCTGGACCTGATCAAGCGGGACGTTACGCAACGGGTGTATCCGGTCGGGCGCCTCGACCGGATGAGCACAGGATTGCTCCTGCTGACCAATGACGGCGAACTTGCACAAAAGCTGGCGCATCCCAGCTACGAAATCAAAAAGATCTACCATGTGGTTCTGGACAAGCCGGTGAAGCCGGAACATCTGGAGATGCTCCGCACCGGCGTGGAACTGGAGGATGGTCTGGCCCGGGCGGACGCGATCAGTCACGTGCAGGGGAAGAAACAGAATGAAGTAGGCATCGAGTTGCACAGCGGCAAGAACCGCATCATCCGGCGCATGTTTACGCACCTCGGATACCGCGTTCAGAAGCTCGATCGTGTGTATTACGCCGGACTCACCAAGAAGGACCTGCCACGGGGACGCTGCCGACACCTCACCAAACGTGAGGTGATCATGCTCAAACATTTTGTCTAGGCAGGTATGCCTAGGGTTGAGACCGCTTTTCGTACAGGGCCACGCCCTCGACGATCATATCGCGCATGATCGAAAGCGTCTCATCGAGGTACACATCCTTGTTCAGGCCTTCAAGCCACGCGTCGTTGCGGTCGATACGGGATGAATCCATGCGGATGTACGTCAAGTCTTCGGGCAGGTTGAGTACCTGCATCCCCTCGATCGGCTGAAAGAGATTGCGGTAGCGCTTGGCCTCTTCATCCCTGGCCTTCATCAGGCTGCGGTACTCTTCGAGCTGCAATGAATACTCTGACATGTCGCGGATCCGCTTGACCCTCTGTGCATTCTCGTCAATCTTGCCAAAGGTCTCGTTGGTCTTGATCCGTGCCTTGCTCTTCTTCTGAAGGACATCGAGCCGTGACAGGTCGAGGATATCCTGCTTGTATTCGACCGGTGCGATCTCGGTCCATGGCATCGGCGCATCGAGTTGCTTTTCACCGCTCTCAATGTAGGTATAGCGATCCGGCAGGATGACATCAGGAATGACCCCTTTGAGCTGGGTCGATCCGCCATTGATGCGGTAGAACTTCTGCATGGTCATCTTCAGTTCGCCGAGCGGTTTCAAGTCGGCCGGGATACCGCGCAATGCACGATCCAGGTCGTAGAACCGCTGTACGGTGCCCTTGCCAAACGTGGAGTTGCTCCCGACGATGATCGCCCGGCCGTAGTCCTGCAAGGCAGCAGCCAGGATTTCCGAAGCACTGGCACTAAAACTGTTGACCATGATCACCAGCGGCCCTGTATACAGCACATCCGGATCCTTGTCGCGGAACACATACGGGTCACCATGCCGCGCCTTGACCTGTACGATCGGGCCGTCCTTGATGAACAGACCGGACATTTCCACAACGTCGTTCAACGACCCGCCACCGTTGTTGCGCAGGTCGAGGATGAGTCCTTCAATGTTCTGTTTCTTCAATTTCTTGATCTCCTTGGCGACGTCTTCGGCACAGCTGTTCCCATCCGGATTCTCAAAGTCAGCGTAGAACTTGGGCAATTGGATGTACCCGACCTTGTTCACTTTGTCCGGGTGCTCAATGATCGCTGATTTGGCGAATCCGTCTTCGAGACGTACTTCATCGCGCTTGATGCGGACGTCGAGCATGTCGCCGTCGACATTGCGCACGGTCAGGGTGACAAACGTGCCTTTCTTGCCGCGGATCATCGACACCACGTCGTCGATGTGCATCCCCTGGATGTCTACCGGTTCTTCGCCGTCTTGTTTCACGGTATAGATCACATCATCGACCTGCAGATCTCCCTGTTTCCAGGCCGGGCCGCCTGGTACGATGCTGACGACCTTCGTGTAGTCACCGTCCCGTTGCAGGCGCGCTCCGATGCCCTCGAGCCGTCGTGACATGTTGATGTTAAAGTCTTCCTTCGCTTTCGGATTGAAGTAATCTGTATGCGGGTCGAAGGTATTGGTAATGGCGTTGAGGAAGGTTTCGAAGCGGTCCGACCTGCGCACTTCGCTCAATCGTTGAAACCATTCATCCATCATTTCCCGCACATCTTCGCGGGCTTCCGCCTCCAGCTCGCTGATGCTTTTCTTGCCCCCCTCCGGATCTTCGGCTTTTTCCTGATCATCGAGTTTGTCTGCCAAACGGGTCAGTGTCTCGTATTTCAGATATGACCGCCAGCGCTGCTCCAGCGCCGCGTCGTCGGGAGCGTAATCGATCTTGTCGCCATCGAGTTCGATATCCTCATCGATCGAAAAATCGAAAGGTTGGTCCAGGATCCGCGGATAGATACCCCGCACTTTCTCAATGGCGTTGTTGATGAGCTCGTAGGAAAGGTCAAAGAACTCAAGATCTGGTCCGTTGGGATCGTTGATCGCATCGTCGATCTCCTGCTCGTAATCATCCATGAGGTCGAAATCCCCAATGGTCAGAAATCTCTTGCCGCCATCCAGGCGCTTCATATAGGTCTTGAAAACCTTGCGGGAGAAATCGTCGTCGATTTGTTTGGTCTCAAAGTGCCGACCCTCGATCAACCTGAGCACCGCCAGGATGATCATTTTCTCCTTGTCCTTGTCATCCTTGGTGACATCAGGCACATTTCCGTTGAAAAACACCCCTCCGAGCGTCATGGCCGCCACGGCCAATAGAACACGCATGATCATTGAACTGTAGTATTTGTACTTCACGAGTAGCGCGAAGCTTTTAAATATACTTGAAAAATGCACATTTTGTTTTGGCAGCACCTGTCGGATTCCGGCTATTTAACGATTCTGTAACACCTGCTCGACCAACGTCTTGATCCTGCCGATCCACAGTAAATGTTCCAATGTCCGTGCCAAAACAAAAAGGGCCGTGCTTGCGCACGGCCCTTGATGATGTCTGTCTGTTTTTGGGATTACAGCATTGGTGCGATGACCAGTGCCACGACGGACATAAGTTTCAGCAAAATATTGAGCGACGGGCCGGAGGTGTCCTTAAACGGATCACCCACCGTATCTCCCACCACGGCTGCCTTGTGAGGCTCTGATCCCTTGTAGTACATCTTGCCGTTGATCTCAACGCCTTCTTCAAACATTTTTTTTGCGTTGTCCCATGCACCTCCCGCGTTACTCTGGAAGATGGCCATGAGGACACCGCTTACGGTCACCCCTGCCAGCAATCCCCCCAGCATCTCCGCACCACCGGCAAACCCGATGGCAACCGGAGTGGCCACAGCGATCAATCCCGGAAGGATCATCTGCCTGATCGAGGCCTGTGTTGAGATCTCCACACACTTGCTGTACTCGGCTTTACCCAAAGCTTGCTCGAAGGTATCGCGGTCTTCAGCCGACCACTGCTCCTGGTCGATACCGTCATTCTTTCTCATCACGTCCAGGGCAGCCTTGAGCTCGGGTATCGTCTTGAACTGACGACGCACCTCCTGGATCATATCCATGGCTGCACGGCCCACGGCGCCCATGGCCAGGGAAGAAAACAGGAACGGGAGCATTCCCCCGAGGAACAGTCCGGCGAGAACGACCGGGTTGGCGATGTTGATGTTGGTAATCTCTGCGGTGGTCATGAAGGCAGCCATCAGTGCCAGGGCGGTCAACGCGGCAGAACCGATGGCAAACCCTTTACCAATCGCCGCCGTGGTGTTTCCGACAGCATCGAGCTTGTCGGTACGCTGACGCACTTCCTTCGGCAGCTCGCTCATTTCGGCAATCCCACCGGCGTTGTCCGAAACGGGACCGTAAGCGTCGACGGCCAACTGGATCCCAGTGTTGGAAAGCATCCCAACCGCAGCAATGGCAATCCCGTAGAGTCCAGCAAATTCGTACGCACCAATGATGGCGGCAGCGATAATAATGATAGGAATGGCCGTAGACTGCATACCCACGCCCAGTCCGGCAATGATGTTGGTCGCCGAACCTGTCACCGACTGCTTTGTGATCCCGATGACCGGCTTTTTGCCGGTACCGGTGTAGTATTCGGTGATCATGCCGATGAGCAAACCTGCCACCAGGCCGAAGATCACGGCCCAGAAGATCCCCATTTGCGAGTAAGCAATCCCGTTGAAGGTCCAGTTGTCGGGCATCATCCAGCGCACGATGAAGAACGTCGCAACCAGCATAATGAATGATGACAGGAATTCCCCGCGGTTGAGCGCTTTCTGCGGATCTCCACCCTCACTCACCCGCACGAAGAAGGTGCCGATGATGGAAGTGATGATCCCCACGCCGGCCAGCACCAGCGGCAAAAGCACGGCATTCAGCCCATCGAAATCGTTGGTCGCCTCGAAACCGGTCACGCCGATAAACGCCGCTCCAAGGACCATGGTACCAATGATCGACCCGACATAGCTTTCAAACAAGTCGGCGCCCATACCCGCGACGTCACCCACGTTGTCTCCAACATTGTCGGCGATGGTCGCCGGGTTGAGCGGGTGGTCTTCCGGGATACCGGCTTCAACTTTACCGACCAGATCGGCACCGACATCGGCTGCCTTGGTATAGATCCCTCCTCCGACACGCGCAAAGAGCGCGATCGAGGAGGCACCAAATGAAAACCCGGTGATCACCGTAATGACCCGGTTGATATCCCAATCGGTAAACTGCGAGTAGCCAAAGAACAGGACGCCCAGTCCCAGAACGCCGAGCCCGACGACACCCAGTCCCATGACCGATCCCCCGGCAAAGGCGACCTCCAGGGCTTTGCCCAGGCTCGTGCGCGCGGCGTTGGTCGTACGGACATTCGCCTTGGTTGCGACACGCATCCCGATAAAGCCTGCTGATGCAGAGCACAATGCACCAAGAATGAATGACAGCGCTACCAGCGGAGACGAGTCTTCTGTGCGTCCGCTGATTCCCAGAAGAATCGCCACGGCAATCACGAAGATGGAGAGGACGCGGTATTCCGCTTTCAAAAACGCCATTGCTCCATCGGCAATGTTCTTGGCGATGATGCCCATCTTCTCAGTTCCAACATCCTGCCGCGAAACCCAGGACGATTTCCAGAGTGTATAGAGCAATGCAAGGATCCCGAATACGGGGATGGCATAGCTAATCATTTGTCCCATACGTCTTGTCTTTTAGTCGTTGTGATGCGGCCAGGTGCGGAGCGTTTGAAAGGACCCCGTCTCAAGCTGTGTTCAGGCCGTTTTAAGCGGCGGCAAAGCTACCACTTTATCCTATTTTTCCAAAGCTGGCGGCTACTCTGTAAGCCACTCCACCTTGTCCTGAATTGGCCCGCGTGACGGATTGGCAGGAGCCTCGTTGAAGCGACCCATGTAAAGCAAGCCCAGACACCGCTCCCCTTCCATCAGTCCCAGAAATCCGCGGGCCTTGATAATCGCACTCGGGCTGCTCCAGTACATACCGATACCACGTGCCGCACCGGAAAGCCAGATGTTTTGTACCGCGCACGAGACAGCCGCCAGTTCCTCCCATTCAGGAAGCCGCTCACGAGGGTCCCGAACCATGCAAATCGCAATGACGCAAGCCGACTGAATGGGTTTGCTGTAGATCTTCTCGTACTTGAGCTCCGAAAAGAGGTCCTTGGGCGTCGAGGCCTTGTAGTGATCCGCGAGATAGACCGCCAGCCGCTCCCGCGCGGCGCCCCGAAACACCTTGAAGCGCCATGGCTCGGTTTTCTTGTGGGTCGGTGCCCAGTTGGCGTCTTCCAGCAGCTCCCAGATCTCTTCGTCAGAAATGGGCTCCTGGGTGAACGATTTGGGATAGATCGCCCTCCTCGTGCGGATCAGGGTCCGTACGGTATCGGGGTCTGTACTGGTTTTTGCCTCTTGAATCATGCCCGCGAAAATATAAAATCCACCGTTCCACTGCTATGAAATACTCGGCGCCACGTCGGCAAATGACATTTCATATGCATCTAATGATATTTTTAGATCAATCTAAAAGAGATATCTTCGCGCCATGACAACACGTGCCGAGGAGAACTATCTCAAGGCGATCCTGAAGATCGCTGAACGCGAAAAACACGCGGTCACCACCAATGCTATCTCGCGCGAGATCCAGACCACCGCGGCTTCCGTGACGGATATGCTCAAGCGCCTGGCGGAAAAAGAGCTGGTAGATTACGAAAAGTACCGGGGGGTCTCCCTGACCGAGCGGGGGCGCAGACTGGCGATCCAGCTCGTGCGCAAACACCGCCTCTGGGAGGTATTTCTGGTCGAACACCTGGAGTTTGGCTGGGATGAGGTCCATGACCTTGCTGAAGAACTGGAGCATATTGGTTCGGCTACACTGATCAATCGATTGGACGACTACCTGGGCAATCCCAAGTTTGACCCGCACGGTGATCCGATCCCCAACATTGACGGCAAATTCACACTGCGCCACCAGGTTCCGCTGGCTGAACTTACGCCCGGCCAGCATGCCCAAATCGTTGGTGTACGCGAGCATAGTACTGCCTTCCTGACCCATTTGGATGAGGTCGGACTGGTCATCAACAGCGAACTTCTTGTCCTGGAGACCTTTCCGTATGATCACTCCTTGCGCATCGACCTGCAAGGCCGGCAAGTGGTGGTCAGTCAGAAAGTGGCCCGCAATATTTTTGTCAAACCCTTGAATGTCGACGCGCATGTCTAGATGCTGTCTGCTGTTAGGCATCTGGCTGGGTGTCACCGCCGGCCTGCCTGCCCAGGAACTGCCGCTGGTCCTGTCGACGGCTTCGATGATCGACGATATCGCCCGCAATATCGGTGGCGCCAATTTCGTCTATGACGTCATTGTGCCGATCGGCGGTGATCCGCATATCTATGAGCCGACACCCCGCGACGCCCACAAGTGCAATGAGGCCGCACTGATCCTGCGCAACGGACTGACGTTTGAAGGCTGGCTCAACAAGCTCATTGAGAATTCAGGGACACGTGCAGAGGTCGTCACGGTCAGCAAAGGTGTCGCCGCTATCTCCAGTCAGCAATACACAAATGCGACCGACCCGCATGCCTGGATGGACGCCTCCAACGGCGTGATCTACGCGCAAAATATCCGCGACGCCATGATCCGCCTGGCCCCGGAATTGGAAGCCGACCTGGTGGCCAGCTATGAACGTTACAAACGGGCGGTCGAGGAGACCGACTCGTACGTGATGCGTCAAATCTCCTCAATCCCCGCAGAGAAACGCATCCTGATCACCTCGCACGATGCCTTCCAGTATTTCGGCCGGCGTTATGGCATTCAGTTGGAAGCGGTACTCGGCACTTCGACTGACGCGGATGTGCAGACCTCTGACATCCGCCGGCTCAATGAAGTCATCCGTTCCACGCGCGTACCCGCAGTATTTATCGAGAGCACTATCAACCCGCGCATCCTGCAGCAAATTGCGAGAGATAACGGCGTCGTGGTCGGAGGCAAGCTGTACGCCGACTCCCTCGGCGACTCTGACACGCCAGCCGGCACCTATCTGGGCATGCTCCGCTACAATGCAGATGTGATTTTTGCAGGCCTGAGCCAGGAGCGTGCTGACGCCGGCGACGGGCATCATTCCGCCGTTGAAGAACCCTCCAGCATCACCTGGCTGTGGGGTCTGCTGCTCGCGCCCATCGTCCTTGCCGTGGTGGTTTTCCTGGTCCGAATGGTACGACGCTGATGGCAGTCTCGATCCGCATCTCCGGCCTGTCCGTTTCGTACGAGCGGAAGCGCGTGCTGACTACGATCTTCGCGGATATTGAAGAAGGCTGTGTCGTGGGCGTGGTCGGCCCCAATGGTGCCGGGAAGTCAACGCTTTTCAAATCGATCCTCGGGTTGATCGATATCAATGCCGGCAAGATCGAGATCTATGGCAAACCCATTGACGACCACCGCAAACGCATCGCCTACGTGCCACAACGCGATGATGTCGACTGGACCTTCCCGGCCACCGTTATGGACATTGTACTGATGGGGCGCTACCCCTTCAAAAGCATATGGCAGCGCCTCAATGCAGAAGACAAGGCCCTGGCCATGCAGGCGCTCGCTGATCTCGGCATTACGGAACTGAAGGACCGGCAGATCGGTGCGCTTTCCGGCGGCCAGCAGCAGCGGGTTTTCCTGGCGCGCGCCTTGTGCCAGCAGGCAGACATCTTCCTGCTGGACGAACCGTTTGTCGGCGTGGATATTACGACCGAAGAAAAGATCATCTCGATCCTCAAAGAGCTCGCCGGGCAAGGCAAGACCATGCTGGTGGTGCATCATGACCTCTCCTCCGTTGCGCAGTATTTTGACAAGGTGCTCTTGCTCAATCAGCGCCTGATCGCGTTTGGTGACACCGAGACCACCTTCACGGAAGAAAACATCTCGAAGGCCTACGGACCCCAGCTGGATATTCTGCACAAGACGGGTCTCATCCAGTAGCGCTATGCAATGCATCGATATCCATGTCGTGACTTCGGACGAGGCCGGGATGCCTTTACGAGACTGTGCGGCGGCGGTATTCAGGCATCTTCCTAAGAAAGGGGTGCGCAAACGCATTCGGGCAGGAACCATCCGCTTGAACGGACAAGTCGTGCCTTCCAATGCCACGGTTCAATGTGCCGATGAAATATCGCTCTGGCAGAGAGTCGACAACAGCCCGCCTTTCGATTATCCGCTTTCCATCCTGTATGAGGATACAGCACTGGCGGTCATCAACAAGCCAGCCGGACTGTTGGTCAGCGGCAACGCACACCGTACTGTCCAGCGTGCTCTGAGGTCCGCAATCACCCCCCCTTCTGTCAACGACGCCCTCCAGGTCGCGCGCCCGGTACACCGCCTGGACAAGGAAACCAGTGGGGTGCTGGTCGTTGCCAGGACCGTGGGTGCACTACGCAGTTTGTCGCAGCAGTTCGCTGACCGCCGGGTCGTCAAGACCTATGTTGCAGTGGTAGCTGGCGAGCTTACCGGTAAGGGCAATTTAGATGCGTCATTAGACGGCAAGATTGCGACCACTGACTACCAGGTTCTGGATAGCTCCCCCGGACCATCTGGCGCGCCCGCTACCCGGGTCCTGGTGCGACCACACACCGGCCGTACTCATCAGATCCGCCGGCACCTGGCTGGTCTGGGCCATCCCATTATTGGTGACCCATTGTACGGACCAGCGACCGCTGGAAAGCAACGTTTGCTCCTGCATGCCTGGAAGATCAGGATGGAGCATCCCCTGGACGGGTCAGGGCTGCAGGTGGAGGCGCCGTTGCCGGAAGGGTTTGGTCGGTACGACTGACGCCATTCAGTGAAAGAGTGATCACACGTCGACCTCTTCGCCCAATGCAGGAATATGTACCCCCTTGAAGCCGTCGGCCTCGAGAAAATCCTTGAACGCCTCCTGCGTATCCAGTTCACCGTGCACCAGAAAGGTGTGCGCCGCACTGGACTTCTGGTTGTCGAGCACGTCACGCATCTCGTTGCGATCACCATGGGCAGAAAAAGAATCCATCACCTCAATCTCGGCATTGACCTGCTTCCAGTCACCAAAGATCCTGAGGCCCTCGGCGCCGTTCTTGAGCTGGCCGCCGGGCGTATCGGGTGAGCAGTAACCCACGATCAGGAAGGTATTCTTCTTGTGCTCGATGTTGTTGTACATGTGATGCCGGATACGACCAAAATTCATCATCCCGGAGGAGCTGATGATGATGCATGGCTCTTTACTTGTGTTGAGGCTCTTGCTGATGGCCACGTCCCGCACATAGTTGAGGTCGTTGAAGCCAAACGGATTCTCATCGACCAGCAGGTATTCGTTGAGGTCGTCGTCGAAACATTCCGGATGGGACCCGAAGATCTGGGTGGCGTTGACCGCGAGCGGGCTGTCAACATAGACCGGCAATTTGGGCAGCCGGCCATCGGACTCCATGCGGTCTAGAAGATATACGATCTCCTGGGTCCTGCCCACGCTGAATGCCGGGATGATCAGTTTGCCGCCTTTCTCCAGGCAGGTGTGCTTGATGATGGACAGAAAACGGTCGAACTCGGCCGGTCCTGACTCGTGCTCGCGGTTGCCGTAGGTCGATTCGGTGATCACGATATCGGCATCCGGCATGGAACGCGGGTCGCGCAGGATCGGCCGGTCGGGGCGACCAATGTCCCCGCTGAAGGCCAGCGTGCGGGTCTTGCCATGCTCCCTGATCTCGAGGGTGACACTGCTGCTGCCGAGGATATGCCCGGCATCGCGAAACAGGATGCGCACGCCGTCCCGGAGCGTCGCCCAGTGATTGTACCCACAGGTGATAAACAAGTCCATGGTGGGATTGACATGCTCGGCGGTGTAGAGTGGCACGCGGAACTGCTTGCGCTTGGATTTGCTGCGTTTTTTGATCAGCTTCTTGTTGTAGTACTCAACGTCCCGTTCCTGGATGTAGGCACTGTCAAGCAACATGATCGAACACAGGCTGCGGGTGGCATGCGTTGAGATGATCTGACCCTTGAATCCGTCCTTGACCAGCTGCGGCACCCGTCCGGTGTGGTCGATGTGCGCATGCGAGAGGATAAGGCAGTCGATCTCGGCGGGATCGAAGTACCAGTTGTTGTTGAGGTCCCAGATGTGTTTGCCTTTTCCCTGAAACAGACCGCAATCCAGCAGGATCTTGTAGCCATCATCCAGAGTGACCAAATGTGAGCTACCGGTGACAGTTTGTGCCGCCCCGCAAAACTTGATTTTCATACGTGCCTCTCGCGCTGGTACAGCGTGAAAGGTATGAAAATTACCAGGGGTTACTTGATCGAGAGGCTGCCGTAATCCATCCGTGCGACGATGCGTGCACTGGCATCCCGCGATCCTTTGTAGCCTTTGAGTTCGGCCTCACCTGACTTTCTCACGTCATGGTACAATTCGATCCCGGTATCCTTGATCCCGCAATACTTCGTGCTGGCATCGAAGTGGAACCGGGCATCGCGGGCTGTTTCGATCCGCACATTCGTGTAGCTGGTTTCAATATTGACCGAGGTGAATCCACGCTGCACGTCCTGCAAGGTGAGACTGCCATACTTCATGGTCAATTCTGCCTCCTGCTGCAGCGCGCTGACGACGACGTCCGTGTACTTGGTATCGACATCCAGCTCACCGACCGTGCCCAGGATCAATTCGTCGTACTTACCCGAATTGGAAATGGATTCTGCGTGATCGATCTTGTAGTCGTCATAGCTGGAATTGGCGCGCAGGTTGCGCAGGCGTTCGGCCTCAAAGCGTCCATACTTGCTATCGATGGAGACGTCCTCAAGCGTTCCGCAACGCAGCGTGGAATATGTCAGGTCGAGTGTGGCGTCATGCGCCGAGGCCAGGCTGCCTTTGGCATAGGCCAGGGAGATCTTGGCATCTCCTCCGATCTCCTCAACCTGGATGTTGCCATACTTGAGCTCAATTTCAACACGGTTGTTCATGGACGGGACAAAGACGTCGCCATATCTGTTCTCCAGATCCAGTTCGGCTGTCGCTGGCAGGTACACGTTATAGTCAATCTGGAACTTGTCGGACTTGTCGCCAAACCACCGCCGCCAGTTCCTGATGGTGCTGATCTCAGTCATCGCCTGAACCCTGGCCCGTGAGTCATTAAAATCGACGTTGATCCGGTCGAATGTTTCATCTGCCTTTTCCTGCGAGCGTGCCTCCACACGGATGCGCACTTCAAACTTGACCTTGCCCTGATCCCAGGTGTGGATGTCGATGTTGCCGTACTTGTTGATGATCCCGACGACACCTGACGCGCTGATGTCAAACTCTTTATTGATCGTCCGCTCATATTCTTTGGAGGCGGCAACGGCAGTCAGCGCTGTCGAGACGAGGAAAATCAGTATCGTGCTGATCCTAGATCTTGGTGGTTTCATCATCATTTTCATTTTGCATTCTTTGCCGCCCTTCATCCATGCGTTGCAGTACACGCTCGAGCAGATCGATGCGGGTCTGATAGTTCTGGATCATCGCTTCGATCACTTCATTCTTGTCGGGGTGCATTCCGCCAAGCAGTTCGGCCGTCAGCTCCTCATAGATGGCGTTCAGTTCCCGGATGTCGCGGTCGATATCGGGATCGTATTCATAGCTCGACAAGCGGGTCAACCGCTGGTTGTACTGTACGTCGTAATATTGCTCGGCTTCGCGGAATTCCTGGTATTCTGCGGTATCGGTAAAGTCGCTGCGGTTGATGCTCATCCCGGCAATCACACCGCTCAGGACCAGGACCAGCCCGATCGCTGCTGCGGAAACCCATTTCCAGATGGCCAGGCGCCGTGCCTCACGGCCCGGCAATCTTGCTTCGATCGCCGACCATACTGCAGGATCCGGGCGCCGGTCGTCAAATTGCTCGCGATGGTCCCGAATAAATGATTCCAGTTTGTCCATTGGTATCAAACTCTCTTTTTATCTGTTCATTTCGTGCATCATCTCCCGCAGCCTGCTTTTGGCCCGGCTATATTGGGATTTCGATGTTGCTTCACTGATCTGGAGAATCTCTCCGATCTCCTTGTGGTCGTATCCTTCCATCAGGTAGAGGGAAAAAACGGTCCGATATCCATCGGGTAATGCCCCGATCGCCTGTTTCACCTTCTCGATGGTGAGTTCAGGCCATGTATCGGCCTCTCTTTCGTCTGCCTGGTCCGGGATGCGTTCATCCCAGGACTGTGTGTTGAGCCTGCGCTTCTTCAGGAAGTTGATACAGGTGTTGATCACGATCCGTTTGATCCACGCCCCGATGGTCGACTCGTGCCTGAAGGAGTCCAGCTTGGTAAACACGTCCACAAATGCATTCTGCAGCAAATCTTCAGCGTCTGCCTCATGTCGCGTCATGCGCAGGCAGATATTGTACATCGCCTGACAATAGCGGTCATACAGCTCTTTCTGTGCCCGGCGGTCACCACGTTTACAGGCCTCCACCAGGTCTCGTTGCTGCGGATCCGGTTTCAAGGAAGTTTGGTTGAATGCATTGTCAAAGACAAGATGAGGCGTACCGGGTTGCACCCATGCGTCAAAAAATTATCCTCCCGGCTGACGCACCTTGAGGTCTGGGTCCATGCGCAGGATCTTGATTTCGGTGCGTCGGTTTTGCTGGTGGAGCACTTCGGTACAAGGCACGCCATCCCGGCAGTGGTTGCGCAGTTGGGACTCGCCCATCGGCCGCAATTTGATACGCTGGCCGTCGACACCACGGGCGGTCAGAAATTCCTTGGCCGAGATCGCGCGCTGTTCGGAAAGCTCGAGATTGTAGTCCGTGTCTCCGCGCGCGTCGGTATGCGACTGCAGTTCGATCTCAAGTTGCGGGTATTTGACCATCATGGTCGCCAGCGACTCCAGGTCTTTGGCAGCTCCGGCGCGAATCGCCGATTTGTTGAAATCGTAGTAAATGTTTTCCAGCACCAACACATCACCCACTTCAAGTTCTTCTGCACGCTCTTCAAGTGATGCCTGCACCATCGCAATGGTATAGCGGTCGCGCTGCAGTGGCATGCTGATGTCCATCATCCGGGGCAGGAAGCCGTCTTTTTCAGCCCGGATGGCGTAGTCACATCCTTTGGGCAGGCAGAGATCAAACTGCCCGAGGTCGCCCGATTGCAGGACTCTGCGCACGCGGGTACACTTGTTTTCAACTGAAATGGTGACACCTTCCATAGCCAGGCCGGATGCTTCGGACACCACCGTTCCGCTAAATTGCTGGCAGTCTGCAGGTGGGACGATGGGTTCACCAGCGGACTCGATCGCCCGCAAACCGATGATCTGTGCGGCGCCGGGATGCAGGAATTCGTCTGTGCCGAGCACCTGCTCAAGGTCATAATACCCTTCGGCCCGTACGACCAGCAAGACGTCGCGATTCTGTTGAGCTTCGATCTGCGCATACCCTTCGGCATTGGAGGTCGCATGCGGCTGCCGTTCCTCAAAGCCGGCCTTTGGTATCAGCCTGATCACGATATTCCCATTGTCATCGCGTGTCGTTTCAGCCTCGAAAGCTTCTGAGACACCAGTCGGCCCTCCCGGGCCCATGGGAAAGACCCAAATATTCGCTCCACCGACCGGGCGGTCGGTCGCGACATCACGTACCACCACTTCCCCGGTCAGGATCGGATCGGGGATGCCGGCCGGGTCAAACAAGCTTTCGCTGCATGTGAAGGCATAAATATCATCCTTCCCCTTCCCGGACTTGCGTGCGCTGGCAAAGAAGCCGTTCATGCCGTCCTCATCAATGATCAGGGTGAGGTCGTCCTTACGGGTATTGAAGGGAGCGCCAAGGTTGACCGGTGCGCCAGGCCGCCCGTCGACCAGGAGGCTGGCAAACAAATCAAGGCCACCCATCCCGTCATGTCCTTCACTGGTAAAAAACAACACTCCATTGCGATGCAGGAACGGAAACGCCTCGTCAAGCTCGGTATTGATGGCAGCACCTAGATTGACCGGTTCAGACCAGTCTCCGAGTTCGTAATAAGAGATATAGAGGTCCATGCCTCCATATCCGCCCGGCATATTGGAGGTGAAGATCATCTTGCTCCCGTCTGCTGAGACAGTCGGTGCGAACACCGAGTACTCATCGCTGCAAAACCAGAGTGGCTGGATCTGCTCCCAGTCGTCTGCTCCTTTTACGGCTGAGTAGATCTTCATGGTTCCCTGTCCTTCCTGCCCGGCAACCTCCTGCCCGTTGTGCGTATTCGTGCGGGTAAAGTAAATTGTGGTAGCGTCTGGTGAGAAGCAAGCCGGTCCTTCATGGAAGCGCGTCCGGATATTGGGAGAGAAATTCACACTGCGTCCGGGCAGGCCATCCGGCCCCAACTCGGCAAACATCAGCTCAAAAAAGGGCATACCGATCTTCAGGTCGATCTGTTTGTCCTGATCGCGCGCGTGCACAAACACGATACCGGTGCCGTAGTAGGCCGGTGCATACTCCAGAAACCGGGTGTTGATGCGATCTGCGGGCGCCACAGTGATCTCAGCATCCAGATTCAGGAACGGCACCTCCTGCGCCCAGCAGCACGCTGCGCTGATACAGAAGGACAACAAAATGATGTACTGTTTGCCCATCCTTCTAAAAATACCTCGGATTCTCAAATTTGATCTGACGCGCATCTTCGTTGAAACAGTAGCGCAGCACAAGTTCTAGGCTTCCATTGGCATGCTTGCTGAGTTCTGACAGTGTCAGGTCGTAGGCTACACCGAGTGTCAGCCCACGTGCCACCCGCGCAGCCACCAAGGCATCGAGTGAGTCAAAGGTATCACCATCGGCACCACCGGTACGGGCTGTCAGACCAAAGGTATAGTCCCGCTTCCATACGATACTGGCGTTGATATCCACATTGACCGGTGCCCCGTTCACATATTTGACCAGGACCTGGGGCACCAGATCAAGCGTGTAATCCAACTTGAGGACGTAACCCGTCATCAGGTAAAAGTGCTGCTCCTCGCGGGATACAAAGAGATTGTTTTCTTCAAAATCAATGTCCGCATTCATGAGACGCGGCACGGAGAAACCAACGTAAAAGCGATCCGTATTAAAATAGAGGCCGGCGCCGAAGTTGGCCACGGTCTTCGATTCTGTGCCGATATCGACACCGGGATCGAATGAAAGATCCTGCACTGCCCGGAGGGCCGGGTCGGAATAGTCGACCCGCATCTGGCGTACCGAGGCCTGGGCTCCCAGGCTGAGGGTGCCGCTGCCCATGGGGATGCGGTATGCGTAGATGCCGTCGAGCGTTACCTGCGACGAGATGCCGAGCGACATGCGATGGAGATTCAGGCCCAGCCCGATCCGCTGCTGATTGACCGGCCCCTGAATACTCACCATTTGCGACTCCGGGGCGCCCTCGAAGCCGAGCCATTGACTCCGGTAAATAGCACTGACACAGGCATGATCGTGATAGCCAGCGTAGCCAGGGTTCAGGCCCAGCTTGTTGAACATGAACATCGTGTACAACCCTTGCTGTTGTCCGGCCAGGTGCATGGCCGGCATGAGCAGCAGTAAAGAAACGATCCAAGTCAACCAGCGTTTCATCATATCATCGTTCAATGATCAAAAATCCCTTGCGGACCGGGCTGTTGTCCCCAAAGTCCACGACGTAATAATAGGTGCCGACGGGAAGCTCCTTGCCATCCCTGGTTCCATCCCAGTCGTTCTCATACGGACCGGCTTCAAAGACGGCATCTCCCCAGACGTTGAACACGACGATGCGATTGCCAGGAAAGCGGTCAGTCTCAAGGCAGGGTATGGTCAGCAGGTCATTGACCCCGTCACCATTCGGCGTGAAGATGGTGGGGACGAAGCAGTCATTCTCATCCCCAACCTGGATCACCACCACCGTTTCGTCGCATTGTGTGGGGCACTGCGCGCTACAAACTTCATAACGGATCTCGTCAGGACCCACATAGCCGATGTTAGGGGTATAGATGATCTCTCCCTGCGCGTTCATCAAGGCATTGCCCCGGGCAGGCGCGATGGTGATTGCCGGCATGATCTCCCCCGGGAGGATGTCATTGGCCAGCACCTCGATCTCGACGGTCATGCCGAAGTCAACAAACACGGTATCAGAGGTAAGATCGGGTGACCTTTCGATCGTGATCTCGACGGTATCGGCGCTGTAACCCAGGCAGGAGGCAAAGTCGAGCGACCAGACCAGCTGATTCACTCCCTCCTGCAATCCGGTCACTGCCGTTGTGGGGTCTGATGGATTGGCGAATACCGCATTACCCCCCAATGAAGACCACTGTCCCTGCCCTTCAAGCGGTGTCAACGCTTCCAGCGTAATCGCATCGCCGGCACAGTAGAGGCGGTCTGCACCGGCATCTGCCTGCTCGTCGGGATAGCGGACCGCTTCGATCATCAGCGGATCAGATGCAGCTGAAGGGCACCCGGCCTGCTCGGCGATGACGGTGATCTCATTCAACCCTTCTATAAACGATGACACATCGGTCACGTCAATGCAAACGGTTGGTGTGGCTACCTCGATCGTGTCCTGATGGCCAACCAGCCATGTGTACGTTGCATCAGGTGTGGTGGAAGCCTCGTCCAGGCAAATTGTGAACACACCAGGGTCATCAAGGCAGATGGTGCCGTTGTAAGGCTCCAGGGCCGGCTGTGCCGGGCGGGTTCGCACCTCAACGGTGAAGGGGTCGGAGACAGGGGAGAGACATGGTCCGCGTTCGACGATCACCTGATAAGAGCCCGCATTGACCGCTAATGCCGGATAGATCACGACAGTCTGACCGTCCGCCTCAAACCCCCCGGGGCCTGTCCAGTGGAATGAGGCTTCGCTGACACTGGCCGTGGTCAGGATCAGTGAATCTCCCTCGCAGACGAAATCAGGTCCTGCGATCACGGGTTGAGCGAGCTGAGGGCTGATGGTAATGACCGCCGTGTCAGAACTGACTGATGGGCATCCGTCGACAGTGACGACGACCGCGAACTCTCCGGCGGCAGCGCCCTGTACATTGGTGATGACCAGCACCGAGTCGTTGAGTATCTCCATGACGCCCAGTGGTGTTGTCCACATATAGAGGACGCTGTCACCATCGTAACCTCCCGCGGTCAGGATCAGGTCACTCCCGGCGCACCAGTTCTGAGCCCCGCCGATCTCCGGCTTGTCCGGTGAATCGGTGACGTCAACGACAGTAAAGGCCGTGTCCGACGGACAATTCCCCTGAAAGACCACGAGTGCATAGGTGCCATTGTTCGCCGAGGTCAGATTGGCGATGACCGGGCTGCTGTCGCCTGAGGTAAAACCAGGGCCACTCCAGGAGTACGTGTACGCTCCATCATCTTCGGGAAACAGCGTCACGGCAAAGCCCAGGGTTTGTGAACCGTCGGCACACATCCCGGCTGTGTTACTCAGGGCCGTGATGGTCGGGGCCTCATCGACCACCACCATCGTCGACGACGACGCGGTACATCCGCTTTGGGAAACGACCTCCAGTTGGTAATTGCCCTCGACCGCCAGCAAGGTTGGGTTAGGCTCCTGGCTGACAAAGCCGCCGGGTCCCGTCCAGTTGTACGTCGCATCCGGAATGAGCTGGACCAGCAGCGTGACACTGTCACCAACGCACACTGGTCCGGTATTGGAGGTCGTGATCAGCAGTGATGACTCGACATGCACCTGGAACGGCGCGCTGGGTTCCGAGGCGCAATCGCCCAACATCGCGACGACCGTCCACATGCCTTCAACATCTTCTCCGATGCCCGACAACGTCAGGGCATTGCTCAACGTCGGAATGGATGAACCGTTGGGGTGATTCCAGATGTACTGATCGGCATCCTCGACATTGTTGACGACCAGCGTCAGCTGCCCCCCCTCGCAAAACAAGCTATCGCCATTGATCACGGGTTGGTCAGGCCGTGGGTCAACGATGACGACAGTAGAGGCCGGTTCGGACATACAATCTCCAAGCACGATCACCAGGTTGTACACGCCTTCATCCTCTTCCACTGCCTCGGTGATCGCCGGGGGGTACTGTTCGCTGGATGAAAATCCGTTTGGCCCGGTCCATTGATAGGTGATACCCGGCCCAATAATATCCGTGCCCAGGACGATCGACTCACCTTCACAGACCTCCAGAAACAGGTCATTGACCATCGCTTCCGGTGCCGTCACTACAGAGACAAATACGGATTGCGAAGGGTTGGAGGTGCAATCCGCACTTTCAACAACGACGTAATAACTGTAGTCCCCGGCTACCGGCGGGATATCGATAAAGGTAGGATTCGCACTCGTTCCCAGCAGGAGCCCTCCGGGCGGAGTGCCCCGGTACCAGTGATACGTCACCGGTTGGTTGAATCCTGAAGCCTGCAGAATGACCGGATCGCCCTCGCAAATCGTCTCGGACTCGGTAAATATCTCCGGGACGTTAATATCTTCTATGACAACAGCCACAGACCCCATACTCGTACAGCCACCGAAACCGGTCACGACCAGGACGTAGGTACCCGATTCTGCCGACCCCGCTCCGGGGATGACCGGGTTTTCCAGGTTTGAAACAAAATTCTGTGGCCCCGACCAGCTAAACGTGTACGGGTTGCCGGGTGCATCCGGCACATTAGCGAATAATTTCAGAGTATCGTCCTCGCAGATACCGACTTCGAACGTGGGCATCAGGGGAGCGACCTCGATCCTTACCACCGACGTACACGTGTCCTGATTGCCATTGGCATCAGCGACGACCAGATCCACCATCTGTTCCGTACCCGCCGAATCGCAGGGGAAAATTGCCGGGACAACATACATCGTATCAATCCCGCAGTTGTCATCACTGCCCGCATCGATCACTTCCGGATCCAGAATGAGGGGTACGTTGCCCGCCGGATGTACGAAGACGAGGGCATCCTGGCAGACTGCAGCCGGAGGTATGTCGTCAGAAACAGTTACGCTGAATGTGCAGCTGTCCACGTTGCCGGAAAGATCCTCAACGATGTACGTGACCACCGAAACACCCGCGTTGAACACTTCCAGTACCGAATCAGCACCGACCGGAAACGGCTGTGCGGCAATGACCGTAGCACCGGTTACAACATACTCTGGTGTCCCCTGCAATCCGCAGTTTTCTGTGACATCCGGTGCGCGCAAGGTGACGATCGCCTGGCATCCGCCGCCATCACTATTGGCTACAATGTCCGGCGGGCAAACCACTTCCGGAGCAGTCCCATCAAACACGACCAATTCGGTATGGCAACTGTCTTCATTGCCGGAACAATCGGACACGAAGGAGGTCACAACATGTACCCCTGCCGCAAGGGTCAGGACATAAGATCCAAACGAGTCGAGATCGACACGCGGTCCGTCGTCCACCGCGTAGGCATACGTGACTTGTTGCGGAGTGCTTACCACATACTGCAGGATGACCGTCACCATCCCCCCGGGGCAAATATCATTGATGGCCAAGTCCCCGGGCATGCCTTGGGGAATATTCGGATCAAGGGTAAAACTGATACTGCCGTCCACCGACCAGGCAGCGACCTGACCGGCATCAAGCATGAGCACGGTGCCAGCGGAATCACATTCAACTGGTAATGGGTCTGTCTGGCCAATCAGGAGGTCTTCTTCCGAGAGCACGTTGAAATACTCCTCAGGCCCATCGGCATCGACCCCATCGAGTACGACCGTTATGGTGACCGGGTCGAGGATCCCGGCAGGTGGAGTCGGAACATTGTCAAACACAAACAACATTGGTTGCACGGGTTGCATTGTATCACCTGGTGATACAGAAGAAACTGGGATCGTCATCGACAACAGGATCGTATCACGCAAGTCAAGACAAGATTCAACCACTGTCGGTGGCATCAGGGTGAATGTGGCCATGCACGCGGAGTCAATCTCCTGCATCATATCCGGGGGACAGACCTGAATCACCGGAGGCGTGGTGTCCACCACTGCAAACCGTACTTCGACGTTCCCCGAGTTGCCACAAGGATCGTAGTACACCACGTCCGCAATGACCTCGGCCAGAGTACCCATTCCGGATGCACTGCACGAATCGGCAGGAGGCAGAAGTGGCGGGGTGCCAGGGTACGTGGTGGTATCGCCCAGGACATATGTACCAGGCTGTGCTACAAAGAAGAAGGCATTGCCACATGCATCGGCCAGCTGGACCCCAGAACCGGAGGCCAGCCATTCGCTGAAGGCCGATGGCACATCAACAGACGCATCACAGGAGACCAGTACTTCCGGCGAGATCGACATGACGGCCGGAGCGATCGTATCAATAAATGAGATGATCTGTATCGCGGTATCAGCATTCATGCAAGCATCTGTCGCAATCCACATCCGTTCTATCGTAACCGCGCAGCCCGTTCCCGACATCATGTCGACATAGGTCACATGCGGATCAGGGTCACAATTGTCGTTGACCGAGAGAGGCGATCCCGTCACCGCGGGGTCGAAGGACCCCGTGCAGGCCAGCATGGTGTCACCCGGCGGGATCAACACTGGTGGGGTATTGTCGGTGATCTCAAATGTCTGGGTGGCCGTGGCCGAATTGCCACATCCATCGGTGGCGATCCAGGTGCGCAGAATGACGCCCGAGTACTGGGCGCAGGACGTGGTATCCATGCTGTTGACCGGCACGTCGATATAAGTGACCATCGGGTTATCAGTGCAATTGTCAGTCACGGTCACCCCGCTGCTCCCGGGGAGGCTATCGCATGGCAGCACGACCACGGGCTCCTGGACTGACAGCTGTGGAGCAACGGTATCGACAAATTCAAAGGTCGCAACGGACGCCACCGGATTGCCGCAGAGGTCGCTTGCTGTAAATATTACCTCAAGGCCCGAGGTGCAATCGATCGTCGCAAGATCGGGATAGGGACCAGTTTGCGGCACACCACTGAGGGTATCACTTGCGACAACCCATGAAAAGAGCCAGCTCACCGCGCCGCATAGATCCATTGCCTGGGCGCCACCGAGCGTGTCGAGCCAGTTTTCAAGTGCGACTTGCGGGTCGCCCGAACAGGCAAACTCCAGATCGGCAGCGGGGTCGACGAGCTCAGGCCCGACGCTGTCGATCACAGTAAACATCGCTACGACCGAGTCAGGATTCTCGTTGCCACAAAAATCATTGATGTAGAATGCAACCGCCACGGATGCCCCCGCACCGCATGCCGTGTCCAGTGCGGCCTGGAGAGTTCCCAATGCACTGAGCTGGTCCGGACTTCCGCGATAGAATACACTGCCACAATCGTCCATCCCCACTGCATTGCCCGCGCTCTCATACCAGGCGCTGAACAGTGAATCGAGTTCTCCCGACGTACCGCAGGTGATGGTGATATCCTCAGGCGGGGAGGCAAATTCAGGTCCGACCGCATCAGTGATCCCAAAGATGCCCGGCGTTCCAGCTGCATTGCCACAGGCATCCGAGAAGACAAACTGCACTTCGATCAGGGCGAGCACATTGTTCCAGATGATGCCGTCAACAATGACACCATCGACACAGCCTGTCAGGATAGAGTCCTCAAACGCTGCGATGACCCCGGCCGAGTCAAGCACCGTGCCGTTGATCTCGAAATGCACCGTGAGGGAGTCCGATTCGGTACAGATATCCATAGCCTGTGCTCCGCCATAATTCGACAGCCAGTTGCCCAGATCTTCGATGACATCTACCGCCGAGCAGTTGACGATCCGGTTGTTGGCATCGCTTTGGATCTGCGGTGGGACGGTGTCCTGTACGAAAAACTGTGCCGAGGTGGTGGCGGTATTGCCGCATCCGTCATCCGTGATAAATGTCACCAGGATCGCTCCATCACAGGCATCACTCAGGGACGGGTTTGGCGGATCAGTGCTCCAGGTGATGATGCTGCAATCGTCAGCGGCCTCGGCGCCTCCCTGAGTGTTGATCCATGCATTGAATGTGGCAGTGGGGTTGCCGCTTCCACAATCCGCCATATCGTCTGATGCAGGAGTGATGATCTCAGGTGCGGTTTCATTGGTGACAAAGAAACTCGCGCTGACCGACGCGGAGTTGCCGCACGAGTCAGCAGCGAAAAAATCGACGGTGATCTCACCACAAAATCCCAACAGCACCTGCGGGTTGGGGGCATTGTCAAAGATCTCCATGACCCCACACCCCATATCTTCGGCCATGAACGCGGCCCGCTGGCTGTCAATCCAGGCCATATAGGCATCCATCGCGTCGCCACATGGTGCCGAGCCGTCCTGGGGCAAGCCCGTGATGACTGGAGCAGACGTGTCCTGTTCGACCGTGATCAGCTGGCTATGTTGTGCAGTGTTGCCGAAAGGATCGGTTAGTGTCCAGGTGCGGGTGATCACACCTCCGGTGCAGACATCCACAGATCCTGACTCCTCAAACACCACCTCTGTCATGGCCGTATCGGAATCGCAATTGTCTGAGAAAAGAATGCTGGCATCGGGCAGGTCGTCGCCACATTGCACGGTGACATCCTGCGGGATGGTGGCTGGGTCGAACATCGGGGGTATGGTATCAACGAACGGCAGGTTGAAGCCGAAGAGCACAATGTGTCCCATGTTGTCCCGTGCTTCATAAAACACGGTTACGATCTCCCCGGCCGGTACAGAATCTCCGATCATATAGCCGCCGCTGATCGAGAAAATGGTGAAGCTGATGACCACCTGTCCCGGTACTGTCGGGAACGCCTGCGGGGTTTCCGGGTGACCCCAGTCGAGGATGCCGGTACAGTTGTCACCAACGATGATGGAGTCCGGGCCCGTATAGGTGAAAGAGAATTGCGCCTGCGTCGCGACGGATGTCAGCAAGACCCCCACTCCCACCAAGATCATGCTCAAAAGCTGGCGCATGCTACCACCTGTTTTACCGACCCGTCACACAGGCAGTCTCTGCGACACAAGGTGTGATCGGATCCTTCTGAATACGAAAATGTAAAGGATTGAGACGGTTGTGCGAGCATCGTTTCACGCTCGCTAAAGATAGGCTTTCTTTGTATATCCGACCGTCGGCGGGATCACTCCTCCTCCTCTGCCGACCGCTTCTCCTGAGCCTCTGCAAGTTTCTTGTCCTCGACCTTGTCATTGAGGAAAGCATTGATCTTGTCAATGTCGAAACTGCTTTCGAGTTCACCAAACGCGTTGACCCGGATGTCGAATCCTTCCAGGTCTTCGTGGAAGTTCTTGCGATCCCGTTTTTTCTTATCCATGTTCGATGGCCTTAACGTGATTGAACCGTTCAATACTCGCAGTCATGCGACGGACGACCGTCTCCTGGTCAAGCAGTGCCAGCATCCGGAACACATCCGGCCCCTTGGGAGACCCTGAGACGCTGCAACGGAGCAACTGCAGGACATCACCAAAGCGCAATCCGTTGTCCTGAATGTACGGTTTGATCGCCATCTCGATCTGCTGCGGTGCAAATTCCGACAGATCAGCAAGACGGTCTTTCAATCCGTCAAAATGGGTCGCCATTTGCGCATCCCATTTCCTGGATACAAACGCGTCATCATAATCACCGGGTTCCTCAAAAACATAGCTTCCACCATCGACCAGATCCCCGAGAACCTGCGCCCGCTCTTTGAACAAATTGCAATACGCCGGCAGGATCGCCGCATCGACCTTGCCATACTTGGCGTTCAACAGTGGATGGAGCCGGGCTGCCAACGTCTGATCGTCCATGGTCTGCAGGTACTGACTATTGAACCAGAGTGCCTTGTCATAGTCGAAGCGCGCCCCGGAACGGGACACCTGCTCGAGTGAGAACGCCGCCACCAGTTCGTTGAGGTCGAAGATCTCCTGTTCGGTACCCGGGTTCCAACCAAGGAAGGCGAGGAAGTTGAGCATCGCTTCGGGCAAAAAGCCCTCTTCTCGGAATCCCAGGAAAGCACCAGACGTATCTTCCCAAAACAAGGGGAACACCGGAAACCCGAATTTGGCACCGTCGCGTTTACTGAGTTTGCCTTGCCCCGATGGTTTGAGGATGAGCGGCAGATGTGCAAACTCCGGCATCGTTGCCTCCCATCCGAAGGCCCGGTACAGCAACACATGATGGGCAGTACTCGAGAGCCACTCTTCACCACGGATCACATGCGTGATACCCATCAGATGGTCATCCACGACATTGGCCAGATGGTAGGTCGGCATACCGCCCGTCTTAAGCAGCACCTTATCGTCCAGTTCTGACGTACTGAACGTGATCTCGCCACGAATGCGATCGACAAACGTGACCTGTTCATCAGGCGGCACAAGCAGCCGGATCGTATACGGAACGCCCTGATCCAACAACGCCTGGACACGCTCCGCGGGCAGGCTCACGCTGTTGTGCATACGTTCGCGCACCGAGCTGTCGTATTTCGGCGTGTGGACTCCTTCGGCTTTGAGGTCTTCGCGCATGCGCTCCAGTTGTTCCGGCGTGTCGAACGCATAGTAGGCCTTGCCGGACTCCACCAGTTGCTGCGCGTAGTGACCATAGAGATCCTTGCGTTCGCTTTGCCGGTAGGGCCCATGGTCCCCTGAAATACCCGGACCTTCATCCGGCTCCAGTCCGCACCAGGACAATGCCTCCACGATGTAACCCTCGGCCCCCTCCACGTAGCGGGTCTGATCGGTATCTTCGATTCTCAGAATAAAAGTCCCGTTATTTGCACGCGCAAAGAGGTAGTTGTACAAGGCTGTCCGGACCCCGCCAATGTGCAGGGGGCCGGTGGGGCTGGGTGCAAATCTTACGCGCACTGACATTGAGCGACCTGAAAATTCATATTAGTTAAAAAATTAATGTATTTTGTCTGAGCACAGGCCACGGCGGATTCTGGCAACATCTTCGGCCTTCGTGGTCATGCCGGGAGCGTAAAGATACACCTATGAACAGATCAACCTTGCCGAATGTACCTGATTCACACACCTAACTTTATTCAGAGTCTCTTTCCGAGCTTCACCTGGCGGATCAATACAGCTGACAAGGTTCTTTATCTCACGTTCGATGACGGACCGATCCCTGAAGTAACCCCTTGGGTCCTCGACCAACTGGCCCGATTTGATGCCAAGGCCACGTTCTTTTGTGTCGGGGAAAATGTGAAGCGCCATCCTGCCATTTTCCAGCGCGTCATGGCTGAAGGACACTCTGTCGGCAACCATACGTACAATCATGTCTCTGGCTGGGCACAGGACAATGTTCCGTACTTCCACAATGTGCGCAACTGTGCTCAGCTCGTCAATAGCGATCTCTTCAGGCCACCTTACGGAAGGATGAGACCCAAGCAGGCTCAATTCCTTCTGCGGCACTATCAGATCGTGATGTGGGATGTGCTGAGTGGGGATTTCGACCAGTCGATCAGCAACGAACAATGCTATCAAAATGTCGTTCAGCACGTCCGGCCCGGGTCGATTGTTGTATTCCACGACAGTCTCAAAGCGCAGGAGAAAATGCAGTACACTCTTCCTCGCGTCCTGAAGTACTTTGCGCATCAGGGATTCCGGTTCAGTGCCCTCGAGGCAGGCAAGATGAGAGAGTCCCGCAGCCTGCGCCAGACGGCCTGATCACTTCTGGTCGGATGTCGGCTCCGCCTCCGAAACGACAAACGGAATTGCGTGGCGCACAGCCTGCCGCTGCGCCTCACGCAAGTCTTGATAGGGAATATCATACCGGCGCACAGACTCGTCTTCCCACATCCGGCGATACGTGCGTTTGAGCGTGTCGTAGATCTCGAGATACGCAGCGTAGGCTGTACTTCGGTCAGTATAAAGACTCAACACTGCTTTCCTCGGTGAGGATGCGCCCGATGCATCTTCTTCCGGATTGAGGACAAACTGCCGGATCATATGCGGAAGTCGATCAGTCGTTGTCATCTGCCCGGCTACCATCAGCTCGTTGGCCGCATTCACATGGATGTGCAGCACATTCCGGGCGGCGATGTCAACCGCGCGCTCGTCCCAGGGCGGCAGGCGGACCAGAATACCACGGTCCTCGGCAATGGTAGTCGTCACAAAGAAAAAGACCAGTAGCAGGAAGCCGATGTCGGCCATCGCGCCGCCGGGCACCTCATCCGGAACACGCCTTGCTGGCATGATTCTTTTCTCTGATAGATGCAGCGATACCGCGGGGTCGGTGTGCGTAGCGGGAACTCCGGCAGCGTTTCTGTATGTTACATGTGCAATGCGTATCAGAAAACCATCCATCGGACGTGTTTGGCAGCGTATCAAGCACCATTTCCGCATCATGGGTCAGCAGACGGTGTATGCGGCACTACTGATGGTCCATGCTTTCCGCCGCAAGGAGACGCCTCTTTGGGCCAAGAATATTATTGTGGGAGCGCTCGGCTATCTGCTGGCGCCCTTTGATGCGGTTCCCGATCTGACGCCGATCATCGGATATACCGACGACCTTGGTGTCCTGACGTTTGGTCTTGTCACGATTGCCTCCTATATCAACCATGATGTGCGGATCGAAGCACGCAAGCGCGTCAAGGCGCTGTTTGGCACGCTTGATGTCGCCTCACTCCAGGCCGTTGACGAAAAGCTGTAATGAAAAAGGGCCGCACATGCGTGCAGCCCTTCCCGTTATAGTCGTGTAAGAATTCCTACTCTGACGGTGCGTCAGCCTGTGTCACCAGCACCGATACATCGTTGTGCAGCACCTCGATAAATCCCTTCTCGATCGCATACTCCTTGCGGTCACCGTTGGTGTCAACAACACGCACGGTGCCCTTGTCGAGGCTCGATACGATCGGGGCATGCCCGCTGAGCACCTCAAACTGGCCACCGCTTCCGGGCACCTTGACCGAGCGGACGGACCCGCTGTACAGTTCTTTCTCTGGAGTCAGGATGGTCAGATTCATACCTTACGCTTCGAGTTCTTCCAGCATTTTCTTACCGGCCTCGATCACTTCGTCGATCGAACCTTTCATGTGGAACGCCGACTCCGGATACTCATCCATCTCACCGTCCAGGATCATGCGGAACCCGCGAATGGTCTCCTCGATCGGTACCAGCACTCCCGGTGTCCCGGTAAACTGCTCGGCCACGTGAAACGGTTGTGACAGGAAGCGCTGTACCCGGCGTGCCCGGTGTACGACCTGCTTGTCTTCATCAGACAGCTCTTCCATCCCGAGAATCGCGATGATGTCCTGCAATTCGTTATAACGTTGCAGGATATTCCGAACGTCCTGCGCCGTATTGTAATGTGCTTCTCCGAGAATATTCGGATCCATGATCCGCGAAGTCGAGTCGAGCGGGTCGACGGCCGGGTAGATCCCCAACGAGGCGATCTTTCTGCTCAATACCGTGGTCGCATCCAGGTGGGCAAACGTGGTAGCCGGCGCAGGGTCCGTAAGGTCATCAGCGGGTACATACACCGCCTGTACGGAGGTGATCGATCCCCGCTTGGTCGAGGTGATCCGCTCCTGCATGATACCCATTTCCGTCGCCAGGGTCGGCTGGTATCCCACGGCCGAAGGCATCCGTCCCAGTAGTGCCGACACCTCGGAGCCAGCCTGGGTAAAGCGGAAAATGTTGTCGATAAAGAAGAGGATATCACGACCGCCGGTCGGATCGCTCAGGTCACCGTCACGGTAATATTCGGCGACGGTCAGCCCGGAGAGGGCCACCCGTGCCCGCGCACCTGGTGGCTCATTCATCTGACCAAATACCAGGGTCGCCTGTGATTTGCTCAGTGCATCATAGTCGACCTTGGTCAGGTCCCATCCGCCTTCTTCCATGCTCTCGGCAAACGCTTCGCCGTACTTGATGACACCCGATTCGATCATTTCGCGCAGCAGGTCATTGCCTTCGCGCGTGCGCTCGCCAACGCCTGCAAACACAGAGATCCCTTCGTATCCTTTGGCGATGTTATTGATCAGCTCCATGATGATGACCGTCTTGCCCACACCGGCCCCTCCAAAGAGACCGATCTTACCCCCCTTGGCATACGGTTCGATCAGGTCAATGACCTTGATCCCCGTGTACAGCACTTCACTTTCTGTTGACAGCTCTTCGTAGGTTGGAGGTTTGCGGTGAATGGGATAGGCATTCTCGTCTTTCGTCACCGGGCCGAGGCCGTCGATGGCTTCGCCGACAACGTTAAACAAACGCCCTTTGATGGCATCTCCGGTAGGCATGGCAATCGGTTTCCCGGTATCAGTCACCCGCATGCCGCGCATCAGACCGTCGGTCGAGTCCATCGCCACTGTCCGCACACTGTCTTCACCCAGGTGCTGTTGTACTTCCAATATCAGTTCTTCACCTGTTTCGCGCGTGATCACGAGCGCGTTGAGGATCTCCGGGAGTTCTGTGTCTTCGCCAGCAAAACTGACGTCTACAACCGGACCGATCACCTGCTTAACTAAGCCAATATTCGCCATGAAATGTATTCGGATTACTAGGTTTCAGAAAATCGCTGCAAAGATACCTTTTTTGGGGTAACGACAAAGCTGTCAGTACTCTATAAACCGGGCACCTGCGCGGATGTTGACGGCGCTTCAGGAAAAATGCGACCAAGGCCGCTATTCCTCCTCATCCGTGCCGTTGCCCATGCTGATCCAGAAGTTGTTGGTGCCCATTCCCGGGGTGATATGGATGCGCTGCCGGTTGAGCAGCTCCAGCAGGGCCAGAAATGTCACAATCGCATGAATACGGTTCTCGCAGGCACCGAATACGCTGGCAAAATCGGCGCGTTGCTGCACCTGCAACGACTCGAGGATCAGTGCCTGCTGGTCCTGGACGGTGTAATTGTAGCGGGCCACTGTATGCACCGCCTTGCGCTGCTCCTCGTTGAAGCGTTCTATGACCTGGCTGAATGCCTTGAGGAGCTTGAACAGGGTGACGGACTCGAGTTCCACATCCACCAGCGCCCGGGTGGCGATCTGGTGCAATTCGTCCGACGCATTGCCGCGCGTGCTGGCCTGGGCACGGGCCTCTTCGAACGTGCGCAGATCTTCAAGGATGGCCTTGTACTGCTTGTACTCGATCAGCCGCTGTACCAGCTCATCGCGCGGATCAATCTCGTTGCCCTCTTCATCAAGCTCCTTCCGGGGCAGGAGCATTTTGGCTTTGATCCGCATCAGCGTGGCGGCCACCAGGATGAACTCACTGGCCAGATCGATGTTGAGTGAGTCCATCTCACGGATATAGGAAAGAAAATCGTCAGTAATTTTGGCGATCGGAATGTCGTAGATGTCGAGTTCGTCCCGCTCAATAAAAAAGAGGAGCAGGTCAAACGGCCCCTCGAAGCGATCGATCTTGATGGTGTAGGTCACACACGCGGTTTGGGCAAAGGTAGCTACGGCGGGGATATTCGCAAGGTCACGAAAACCATCTCTCAGCATATGCAGCACCAGTCCGGCCGGGGAGCACTCATACTGATACCTGTACCCATTGCACCTGGCAATCTGCCCTCCCTGCCGGCGGAGGTGATCGCTGCCATCCACAGGCTTCGCTTCTTTATCGTCGAGAATGCCCGCACTGCGCGCCGCCTGATCAAGTCGACCAATCCCCCCTATCGCATCAACGAACTCACCATTTTGGAGCTGCGCTACGAAACATCCTTTGATCTCGAGCAGCTCTTGCGACCCGCACTGGAAGGTCACGACGTCGGACTAATGAGTGAGGCGGGCTGCCCGGCGATCGCCGATCCCGGTGCTCACGTCGTCAGGCATGCGCATGAGCAGGGAATTGAGGTGAAGCCACTCGTTGGTCCTTCGAGTATCATCCTGGCCCTGATGGCCTCGGGCATGAACGGACAGCGTTTTTGCTTTCTCGGGTACCTCACCCCGAAACGCGACAAGCTGCCCGGTGTGTTGCGCAGGCTCGAATCGGAGAGCCGCCGTACGCGCACTACCCAGATCTTTATTGAGGCGCCATACCGGAATCAGCAGATCTATACCGCGTGTCTGGAGACTCTTTCCCCTGAGACGCTGCTGTGCGTCGCACGTGATCTCACCGATCCGGACGAATATGTGGTCACCGCGACTGTGGCAGCATGGCGCAAGGCCGGCACACCCGACCTGCACAAACGCCCTGCGATCTTCCTATTGTATGCCGGCTGACAACTGCCAAGTCGCGCTCACACAGGGATACCACAGGGTGATCAAGACGCGTTTTATCCTAACTTTGCCGCTTTGCAGAAATGAGGATCATTCCTACGATTTACCTGGTACTTGTGAGTTGCGTGCTTGGGCAGGCGCAGAAGGGCTATGAGGTGGGCCTTTGGCTCGGGGGTGCGCACTACTTTGGTGACCTCAACACGACCTATCGTCTTGACCGGCCCGGTCTGGCAGCGGGGCTGATCGGGCGCTACAATTTTAATAACCGGCTCAGTTTCAAAATGACGGCCGGGTACGGCCGCCTTGAGGCTCGCGACGCCGACAGCGACAACCCGTTCCAAAAAGCACGCAACCTGAGCTTCCGATCCCATGTCATCGACGGCACCTTCCAGATCGAGTTCAATTTTCTGCCCTACGTGCACGGGAGTGACGACCAGTTCTTCACGCCTTATCTGTCCGGTGGACTTGGCGTCTATCACTACAACCCCAAGACACTGTACCAGGGCAACTGGGAGCCTTTGCAACCGCTGGGTACCGAGGGACAGCCGATCGGTGGCGAATACACGCTGGTCCAGCCATCACTGGTGTACGCATTCGGTCTCAAAGTGGACGTCAATTATCACTGGAGCATCAATGTGGAGGTGTCGGGGCGGGCACTCTTTTCTGACTACCTGGATGATGTCAGTACGGTCTATCCCAACCTGATCGAATTGGAGGCCCAGCGCGGTCCCTTGTCCGCAGCCCTTGCCGACCGGTCTGGCGAAGTCGTCGCCGAACCCATCGGTGAAGCCGGAAGGCAAAGGGGCAATAGTCGCAACAACGATTCGTTTGGCTTCCTGACCGTGGGGATCGTTTACTACGTCGGCACCCTGCAGTGCCCTCCGATGAGCCGGCCCGAACGGCAATGATCACAACCATGACCGCGTTTCCGGCGTTTCACCACATTGTACTCTACACATTAACGGATACTTCAATATCTCATATCTTTGAGGTTTGCCCTGCCGATACGGGGGTCTTATGGCAGAAAGAAAGAACGGATCGAACGGAGTAGCATCTGAGAATGGACACATCGAGGTGTTCGGCGCGCGCGAGCACAATCTCAAGGATATTGACGTGCGCATCCCCCATCAAAAACTGACCGTCATCACGGGCATTTCGGGGAGTGGTAAATCTTCGCTGGCCTTCGACACGATCTACGCCGAAGGACAGCGCCGCTACCTGGAGACCTTCTCGGCATATGCCCGGCAGTTTATCGGCAATATGGAGCGGCCGGACGTCGAGTTGATCACCGGCCTCAGTCCCGTGATCAGCATTGAACAAAAGACCACCGGGTGGAATCCGCGATCGACCGTTGGCACGACCACTGAGGTGTATGACTTCCTGCGCCTGCTTTTTGCCCGGATCGGCGAAGCGTATTCATACGTCACCGGCAAACCGATGATCCGGTATTCCGAAGACCAGATCATCGAGCAGGTCCAGGGGCATTTCCACGACCGCAAGATCGCCATCCTGGCCCCCGTCGTCCGTGGTCGCAAGGGACACTACCGGGAGTTATTTGACTATGTACGCAAGCAAGGCTATACGAAGGTCCGCGTCGACGGTGAGATCCTCGATCTCGAACCGCGCATGCAGGTAGATCGCTACAAGACGCATGATATCGAAGTGGTCATCGACCGGATCAGGGTCTCGGAAAGCAAGCGGCCACGGCTAACCGCGTCCCTGCAAACGGCCCTCAAAATGGGTAATGGACTGATGATGATCCTTGATGTCGATACGGAGGACGTCACACCCTATTCGAAACACCTGATGTGCCCCGATTCGGGTATCTCTTACGAAGAACCTTCACCGAATACATTTTCCTTCAACTCGCCTTACGGGGCGTGTCCTGTCTGCAAGGGTTTGGGCATGCTCAACCAGGTAGATATGGACAAGGTGATCCCGGACGACAGCCGCAGCATCAATGAGATGGGCATCGCGCCGTTTGGCGAGGTCAGGGACAACTGGACGTTCCGCCAGCTGCGACGCATCAGCAAGAAGTATGAATTCACGTTTGCAACGCCTGTCAATGAGATCCCCGAAGAGGCTCTGCAGGTCATTTTATACGGCGGGAGCGACAAATTCCCGACCCATCTCAGCAACACCAAGCACGACTTCACGTACGAGTTGGCAGCGGAAGGCTTGGTCAACATGCTCAAACGCTGGTACGAGGATTCGTCATCTGAACGCATCCGTAGCTGGGCGGAAGGATTCATGACGGTCAGCGTCTGTCCGGAATGCGACGGCTACCGATTGAGAAAGGAGTCGCTGCACTTCAAACTTGCTGACACACACATCGGCCAGCTTGCTGAAATGGATCTCAGTGATCTGGCGGAGTGGCTCAAAAAACTGCCCAAGGCACTGGACAAGCGGCAGACGGAGATCGGCTCCGAGGTACTCAAGGAGATCACGATGCGTGTCGGCTTTCTGTTGCATGTCGGACTGGACTATCTCAATCTCAATCGTCCGGCCCGGACCTTGTCCGGGGGAGAGTCCCAGCGCACCCGGTTGGCCACCCAGATCGGCTCACAGCTCACAGGTATTACGTACATCCTGGACGAACCGAGCATTGGCTTGCATCAGCGTGACAATCAGCGATTGATCAAGGCACTGCGCGAGCTGACCGACATCGGGAATACGGTCATTGTCGTGGAGCACGACAAGGAGATCATGCTCAAGGCAGACTATGTGATCGATCTGGGTCCTGGTGCTGGTGCGCAGGGTGGTCATCTTGTCGGGCAAGGAACACCAAAGAAATTCAGACAGCAGCAAACCTTGACCGCTGCCTATCTCGACAATCGCCAGTCGATCGCGATTCCACCAGAACGGCGCGCGGGGAATGGCCAGGTACTCAGGCTCATCGGCGCCAACGGGCACAATCTCAAGGAGGTCACGGTGGAGATCCCCCTGGGCACGCTGTGCTGCGTCACCGGTGTTTCCGGCAGCGGGAAGTCGTCACTGATCAACAACACCCTCTATCCCATTCTCCGGCAGCATTTGTACAACAGCATTCAAAAGCCATTGCCCTATGCGGCGATCGAAGGGATCGAACACATCGACAAGGTGATCGAGATCGATCAGTCGCCGATCGGGCGCACTCCGCGCTCCAACCCGGCCACTTACACCGGGGTATTTACAGATATCCGCAAGATCTTTACCAATGTCCCTGAGGCCAAGATCCGTGGCTACAAGCCCGGCCGGTTTTCCTTTAACGTCAAAGGCGGTCGTTGCGAGACCTGCCAGGGTGCAGGGATGCGCGTGATCGAGATGAACTTCCTGCCCGATGTCATGGTGCACTGTGAAACCTGCCAGGGACGCCGTTACAACCGGGAGACCCTTGAGATCCTGTACAAAGGGAAGTCGATCAGCGATGTGCTGGACATGTCGGTGGATGAGGCTGTTGAATTTTTCGCTGCGATCCCTGCGATCTACCGCAAGCTCCGCACGATCCAGAGTGTTGGCCTGGGTTATATCTCTCTCGGGCAGCAAGCCACGACCCTGTCCGGTGGTGAGGCCCAGCGTGTCAAGCTGAGCGAGGAGTTGTCGAAGCGTGATACCGGCCAGACCCTGTACATCCTTGACGAGCCCACGACCGGCTTGCATTTTGAGGACATCCAGCATCTGGTGAAGGTGCTGAATGAGCTCGTGGACAAGGGTAATACAGTGATTGTGATTGAGCACAACCTGGACGTGATCAAGGTTGCCGATTATCTCATTGATCTGGGTCCGGAAGGTGGCAAGGGTGGGGGGATGATTGTTTGTGCAGGCACGCCCGAAGATGTTGCCATATGTGCTGACAGTTACACAGGCCGGTTCCTTCAGGAGGAACTGGCATCCAGCCTAACTGTTTGATTTTCAGCCTGATTGTTGTAGAAACTGTGGATTGGTTGATCGGCTGGAGAGCGATCCCGGGTGTTCACAACGGGATAAAAAAAAGCCACCTACTACCTCAAAAGCAAATAAGAAGGGATCATCTGCGTAAGCAAAGTAGCAGGCGGCAATATTGCATAACACCCAAAAATAAGAACTAGAACTATGTATCTT
>JAWWBX010000006.1:0-39463 GCA_033720735.1 Saprospiraceae bacterium | reverse complement strand
GCGGTAAATGTAGTCGCTCAAACGCAAATGAAAATTGTGAGAATCTGAAGATTGAAATAGATTGTGCTTTTTTCCGGGCACAGCTCTCTCAAAGGACCATGTTATTCAGTAGTGCCATTTTCCTGTTCCTGTTCCTGCCGGCAGTGTTACTGCTGTACTACGTGGTGCCCCGGTCCGGCCGCAACGTGGTGGTACTCGCGTCCAGCCTCTTTTTCTATGCGTGGGGCGAAATGGAGATCGTGCTGGTCATGCTCACCTCGACCGTGGTGGACTACTTCTGCGGGCTGGCGATCGAGAATGGCAAGCGACGCGCAGGACTGCTGACCTCACTCATTGTCAACCTGTCGTTGCTGGCGTATTTCAAGTACGCCAATTTTGCATTCGACAACTTCAACGCCCTGATGACCTGGCTGGGTGTCTCCAACCAGGATGTGATCAATCTGCCACGTATTGTCCTGCCGCTGGGTATCAGTTTCTACACCTTTCAGACCATGTCGTACACTATCGACGTATACCGTGGCGTGGTCAAGGCCAACCGTAATTTCCTGGACTTCGCGACCTACGTGACGATGTTTCCCCAGTTGATCGCCGGACCGATCGTGCGGTACCGCGACATCCACGATCAGTTGCGCGGCCGGCGCGAAAGTGTGTCCAAGTTTGCCGAGGGCATCGAACGCTTCATTATCGGACTTTCCAAGAAAATGATCCTGGCCAACACCTTCGGTATCATTTCGAATGAAGCGTTCACGCAGCCCGTGGAAAGTTTGTCGATGGGGATGGCCTGGCTGGGGATCATCTGTTATACACTGCATGCTTACTTCGATTTTGCCGGATACTCCGACATGGCGATCGGCCTGGGCAAGATGCTCGGCTTCGACATCCTCGAAAACTTCAACTACCCGTACATCGCACGCTCGGTCCGTGACTTCTGGCGTCGGTGGCATATCTCGCTCTCGACGTGGCTGCGCGACTACCTGTACATCCCGCTGGGCGGGAGCCGCGTCAGTGCACGGCGGGTATACATCAACCTGTTCATCGTCTTCGTCCTCTGCGGCTTCTGGCACGGCGCATCGTGGAACTTCATCCTCTTCGGTATTTTCCACGGTGTGTTTCTGGTGGTTGAGCGCCTGGGATTGGAAAAGTGGCTGATGCGTCAGTGGCGGCCGCTTTCGCATTTCTACCTGCTCTGGTTCTTCAGCATGAGCCTGGTGCTCTTCGGCATCGAAGGACTTGGCCATGCGGTCAAGTACTACGGTGTTCTTTACGGCGCCAACGGGTTTGGCGTCGAAGGGGTGCATGCATTCATGAATGTGGAAATGCTGATCATCGGCATCGCCGGGATCGTGTTTAGCATGCCGGTCTACCACACCGTCAAACGGTGGGTCACAGAGTCAGCCCTGATCACTCATTGGGGCCGTGGTGCTTTGCGCCTGGGTTTCCAGGTGGTGCTACTCACCCTGCTGGTCGTGTCGGCCTCCTATATCGCGGCGGATGCCTATAACCCATTCATTTACTTCAGATTCTGACCCATGAACCCGCGTCACACATTCCTGCTCTTCGGATTCCTGATCATCCTGATCCTGCCGACCATTGACCAGTTTACAGGATTCAGTAAGAACTGGACGGTGAGTGAAAAACGGGAACTGGCCAGTTTGCCTGCTTACGAGTTTCCGCAATTCGAGCGGTTCGTCGATCAGTACGACGCCTACTATCAGGACAATTTCGGGCTGCGCAACCTGTTGTTTTCCGGGTACAGCCGATTCAAGTATCATGCCCTGGGTGTCTCACCGTTACCGCATAAAGTGGTGGTTGGCAAGGACGACTGGCTCTTCGGAGGAAACGATCTCAATGGCGTGGTCAGGGAGACGATGGGCCTGGATACGTTTACACGCGCGGAGCTGGAAAAGGTGGCGATCCAAGTACAGCAGACCAGGCAACGTCTACAGCAACAAGGCGCGTCGTACTACCTCATGGTGGTTCCCAACAAGCACACGATCTACCCCGAGCACCTTCCGGATTACGTTCACAACGAGACCGGAGTCACCAAGCTCGACCAGGTGCAGCGCTATCTCAAGGAGCGGATCAATCTTGAGATCATCGATCTGCGTGCCATATTCGAAGAGGCCAAGGAGCAGTTTCAAATCTACTATCAGACCGACTCACACTGGAACTACAAGGGCGCGTTTATCGGCTACCTCTACCTGATGCAACGGCTCAGGATGGATGACCCCGCACTGGATATGCTTCAACTCCGGGACCTGGAGCGCGTGCCGGTTGACCGCTGGGGTGATCTGACCCAGATGATCAACATGGACTTTGTTGAACCCGACACGGTCCTGGCGATCACCGAAACGTGTACCGAACTGCCCCGGCGGCTCGAAGTGCCGTCACACTTTCCACTCGCCTCCAATCTGTGGGAGATCCGCTACCAGTGCAATCCCGGTGGGAAAAAGCTCCTGGTCTATCGCGATTCATTTTCAGCGATCCTGCTGCACTACCTCAAGAAGTCCTTTGGCGAATCCGTTTACGTGTGGTCAGCGGTGGAAAACGAAGAGATCACCCGTGCCGAGCAGCCGGACGTTGTACTCCAGGTGATGGGTGAGCGGCTGCTCGAATTCCTTGCGCGGTGATTACTCCTCCGCGTCAAAGAAATCGGCATCATCGCCGATCGACGTAAACAGTTCAGGATAGTCTCCCCATCGCCCTGCAAAGCGCTCAAAATTGAGGGCAAAGTGGTCATTCCTCTGATGATTGTAGTGGACGATATCCACCGTCCCCGCATAGACGCACTTCAGGTCGCGCTGGCGCACCTTGAGACAGAAGTCGGTGTCTTCCATCTGGCTGCCGACATAGCCCTCATCAAATGCACCGACCGCCCGGATGGCCTCCGTGCGGCAAATGATCAATGTTGACGGAAGCCAGGGCACCTCGCGAATATAGCGGTACTGGTCCCCCACCGGCTCTCCCAGTCCACGGGGCTTGGGCGTCATGTTCTCTGCGAAATAGGGGTCAGCACAAAAGATCGTGCCGATGTCTGTCGTGAGCCGCGGTCCGATCACTGCTGCATCGGTTTCGTGCATGATTTGCAACAGTTTTTCCAGGGCTTGCAGGTCGGCCACCTCAATGTCGTCATCGGCAAAACAGACATACGGTCTGGTGGTCCGGTAGTAGCCTTCGTTGCGATTGGCAGCAGCAGACTGCTTCTTATTGACGATATGAATGGCGTCGTCAGTCACCCCGCAGGCCTTGATCGAGGCAACGCAACGGTCGAGCATACTCCGCGAATACCCCGGGCTATTGCGGAACAGCCGCATGGAGGCAAGTTCATTTCCCTGGTCATCCTCCTGTACGACAATGCTGAAGTGTGCATCCGCAGGATTGTCGGGCTGGCAGCTGATCGTGCAGCTCAGCATCCCGGCCGCCGGTGCACGGTGGTTTTCCATTGGAACGTTGATCGTGGTCAGGCCGGTCTTTCCGCCTTCCTTGTGCTTCAGCGTGCGCTTGCCTTCCATCACGACCTCGTTTGTCTGAGGGTCGGCAAACCGGATGTGCAGTGTGCCATCGAACGGCTTGTGCAATACACACATCAATTCAATGCGCGAACACGGGGCCATCGCTGCCGGCATGGTCTGGCTGAATGAGCGTTGTTCATCGAGTTCGATAAACCGGAATTCTTTGGATGCAATCACCCTGCGATGCACATAGTCAAGCTCCTGTTCATCCGATTCGTAAAAGGCAATGACAACATCCATCTGACTGATGTCCGGAGGTGCTACTGGCAGCCTTTCGTATTCAAACGGAGGTTTCTCATTGATCCGTCGCAACGGCAGGCCGATCCGTTCAATGGTCTTGTCAGCGAGCCGACGCCACATCTCGTACCCACCCCTGGCAGTCAGCTTGAGGCTGTGACGATAATCGTTGAGCCGGTAGAAGTAGAGCGGGAGGTCAAGCAACTCCACTGATCCCTTCTCTTCCAGTTTGAGGTAGATATCACAATCTTCCCCCGCCTGCTGAAAATCATCGAACCCTTCCCAGCCTGTGGTCTGGGTGTAGGCGCGTCGTGACAGCAGATATGGCTGGCAATGGTTGTTCAGATCCTGGACCATGCCGTACTGGTAATGGCGTTTCTCAAACGGGAACCAATCCTCCATGTCAAGAAAGTTGCCGTTGCCATCGATGTATTTCCGCCTGGCCCGGATGACGCCAAACCAGGGTTTGCTGACGGCCATTTCGAGCATGGACTCGACGGCTCCCGGATGGAGCAGATCATCATCATCGACCGGCATGATATAGTCTTCCTGCGACGCTTCACTCAGTGCCTGCCGTGCCTTGGCGATCCCCTGGTTTTCAGCAAAAAACACTTTGATCTTGGGGCTGTTGAGCGCGTCCAGGATCTCCAGGATCGTGCGCGACAGATGATCCCCGCCATCCCACCACAGATACAGTCGCCATTGGCTCGAGGACTGATGTAAGACCGATTCGACACAGGGCATGAGCCAGCTCCCTTTGAACACGGGTATCTCGATCGAGATCATCGGCTCATCCGGATTGGCCTCTTTGGCTACATGGTCGGACCAATGCCGGACCCGCTCAACAAAGCCGTGCAGGGCCTTCATGCGGTCCGCATCCGTCATGGCATTCACATCCGCTTGTGGAAAATGCCACTGGTAAAAAAGTGTCGATGTATCCTTCATGCTCTGGTCTCAATTACAATTCCGGGCAAAACGCGCACCCGGCACAAACTGTACGGTACTGGCCACGCACGTAATCCAGCAGTGTATCAAAATGCATCTGTTCAAGGTCTTTCCCTGCGATGCGGCCCCTGCTGGCATCACTTGCCCGGCTCATGCCACACAACAACATTTCGCCGTTGTGGGCCACATAGATACGAGATTTGGCAATGGGGCACACATTGGCCTCCTCGGCCGGTGCGGCAACCTGGCCAGGTGAGATCGACTGGACTTGATAATGTCTGATATGCACGCCTGACAGTGCCTCTCGTATTTCAGGATCCGGCGTCCCGTCCAGATGCAGGACGACACGCTGCCCGGCACCCTGCAGGATCCCGATCATCCCGATCAGATCGTGCGGCAGACCAGAATCGACAGACCCACACAGCACAATCGTGCGGCGAGGTCCATCAGCAAGAGCAGCGGCAATTTCATGGACCGTGGTGATGGAAAGGCCTTTGCTGTCTTCACTTGTTCCCACGGGATCATGCTTACGATACGGCGGAGACGCTTGGTCAATGAGCGCCAGGTCAATGACAAAGTCCTTCAGGTCTCCCAGTGTCTGGTATTGATAGAACCTGGTCGCAGTCACCACTGCTCCTGCTGCCGAGTGGTGGCGATATTCTGCGATTGCACGTTGAAAATGGCCGGACAGCTGTACTCCTTTAAGCTGGCCCTTGGTCCCCGGTTGATCCAGGTCGAAGCGGCGCTTCCGGTTTTCCCAGCCTGCAGGACAGAAGTGTGCATCCAGATTCCTGAAATGACCCAGCGCGTCTTCGGGCTGAAAGAAAAGTGTCAGGTTTTGCGTAGAGAGTCGACGCAAATAGATCACCTCGGGGATCAGGTACACCGGAATCCCCCGCTGATCAAGCCGGTGAAACAGCATGGTGTCCTCTCCCGCATTGTAGATCGAAGCATCCCATTCGTAGCCCCCCATCGATAACAGCAGCTGTCTGTCGATGGCATATGGTTGTGTGGCTTCAAATGGATCGTTAGCGATACCGTTGATCAGGAATCGCTTGTTTTGCGGCATGCGCAGATCTGTCAATCCCACCAACCGGGCACCACCACGGAAGACCTGTCCGCCTGGAGTGCCGGCAATTGCGCGTGCAAACAGCATCAGGGCATCCGGCATGAGCATATCATCGTCATCGATGGTCACTACGAAATCCCCCGTCGCCTCCTGGGCCAGGCGCTGACGCGTGGGCCCCGTTCCCCGGTTTTCCTGAATGAATGTGACGATCCGCGGATCATTGAAAGTCGCAAGTTGGTCTGTGATCCTGTCAAGTTCTTCGGGTGGAGGTCCGTCGATACCCAGGCGTAACTCCCAGTGAGCATAGGTCTGGCGACACACTGAATCGACCAGTTGCCGGATAAAGGACGATTTGAAGACCGGACAGATCACACTCAACCTGGGCGTTGCAGTAGCGGGTGGAAATGCTTCAAGCGAGACCGTCCGGTAATGGGTTTCCACTCTGAATTGTGGCGGCACCAGCTCCGCGGCCCGGTTCCTCTCCCGGTATTTCTGATAGTCACCAGCCAACGTCTCCTTGTGCTGAAGGACGAGTTTTGACGCCCACTCCATGGGATCGAACAAATCGATGGCCTCCCCCACAATGCGGACAGGTATTGCTGAGAGAGAGGCAAATTCAAGCAAGGCAAATTCCAGGGTGTGGTAATCACACTTGTCGGACGGCAATTGTGCAAATAGGGTGCGCGGCAGCACCAGCAGCCAGACCGGCCAACGACTGGTTTCTGTCGCACCGGGCTCTACGCCATAGACTGCCTCCAATGCCGGGCAGTTGATCGTAAATGGGACCTCACCACCCAGCGCGGTGTTGATCCTGGGGATCAGGTCCCAGATGAAGGGTTTCTCCTGCAGGGGTGCATCGAGGAAGACCACGTGGGAGGCCGTCCCCCGCGCCATCTCCGCAAACAGTGCTGCCGGCGTCCCATGCCATGCGGTAATGGACTCAATGGGCGCCTGCTGGCCCGGTTGGGTGTCAAACAGCGGGTCGGGCGAATTGAGCTTCAGGCGGATAAAGACATCGAAGGTCATATCGGGTGTTCTTTGCCGGCATACGCCATTTTATCCAACAATTCCTGATGCTCAGGTAAATGAGCCCAATTGCGTTCATAGATCGCGAAGTTGCGCAGGATGATCCGGTGCTTTTCATCCTTCGCCTTATGCTTGTAGGTCTCGTGTCCAACGTGATAGACAAAGCATTCCTCATGGACCAGGAGGCGATATCCCAGCTCACGGATCCGGCAGCACAACTCGAGGTCCTCGAAATAACCGTGTTCATACTCACCGTCAAAATATCCGACCTGCTCAAACACGGCCCGGTCGAGCAGTAGACACATCCCCGTCAGAAAGGGCACCTCGGTCAGACCGCCGGCTGGCCTCACTCGCTCAAAGTGCTGCAGCATCGCATCCGGCCCGTCAAAGTCATCAAACCTGATCTGCCGCAGCGGGCTGCGGTACTGAAACAGGTCGGTCGGATGGTTGGAAACCGGGCCCACACCTTTGACCCTGTCGTCTGACTCGATCGCATGGAGGAGCTTCAGATCGAAATCCCGCGTGGGTACGGTATCATCGTTGAGCAACAAGACGTAGCGGTCATGGCAATGCTGCATTGCCGTCAGGACGGCCTCCTTGAAGCCCCTGTTGTGCGGGTGTTCAAGCAGCAATACTTCGCGGTCGAACTGCGCCAGTGTGCGGGCTAGCTGTTCTTTATGTGGAGAGGCACTACCATCATCCACGATCACCAGCCGGTGTCGTCCGGGCACCGTCATTGCCAGCGCGGCGAGACACCGCGACAAGACGATTGAGTTGTTATATGACGGAATGACGATGTCCAGCATGTGCCCTAATTCCTCGATGGCATGACTGCTGCTTGTTCGGGTCTTGGATGCCCGCTCATGATGGCTTGCATCGCCTCGGTCGGCGTGTACACTGCTTTGTGTGCGTCCTGCCATACCCGCATCTGCTGCACCACCTTCTGGTACACAGGACCTTCCGTCAGCATCTCCATCAGGCCTTCGACGACTGCCGCGGTGTCGAGGACTTCGAGCTGATGGTAGCATCCTGCGGTGCCCCAGGCCGCTTCCAGCTGGGCGCAGGCATCGGTGAGGCCATACGGAAACACTTTGAACGGGAAGAAGTCGTGCTCCAGAAAACTTCCGGGTGCCAGTGGCCTGCTGCGCTCGGTATTATGCAGTACCACTGCCGGCGTAGCCAGCATAAAGGCGTTGAAGATGCAGGAGATGTAGGAGTCCGTGAGATACAGGTCGGCCGCAGCCACCAGGTCGTGGAAGTCCTGGTACTTGAGCAGCGGGAGTTGCACAACCTGCGGCAGGTGACTGAATTCGACGACCTCTCTGGGTGACAGTGCCAGCACCTGGACCGAAGGCGGCAGCTGCTCGAAGATGCCCGCAAGATGTTCATAATAGCGCGGATAATGCTCCTTGATAAAGGCCCATCTGTTTTGAGAAACCGGAAACATGATGGTCTTGCGCTGCGGGTCACCGCCCCACCGGGAGATCATCTCCTCTCTCAACGCCTCACTTTCTGAAAACGCCCTTGGTTTGAGGGTAAAATGTACCGCATTGGGTGTCTGCGGTTCGATCGACATGTACCGCAACGCCCACACCCAGGGAGGTATCCCCGAAAAGCGCACTTCATCCGGGGACTGGTGCATCTGGTAGCGGACCTCCACTTCGAAGGGATCGAACGACATCACCGGGATCTCCACGTCCCCCGGCTCAAGAATGAACTCTCCAAAACTGGCCCCAAAGTGGCCGGGTAAATTCCAAAATGAATTGCTGGCAAAGATCAGGGCGTCGGCCGCAAAGGCCTCGCAGGCCTCAAGAATGGTGTCCTTGACATGGATATAGTACTCGTACAAGAACAACTCATCTGCCGGATCGATATACGGTGCCACGTCGCGATGCACAACGAAACCGAAGGTGTGATGGACCCGGCCGAGGTCGTTGATCCATTCCTGGCAAAGCGCCAGATCTCCCATATTCTCCGAGGAGGTCACTACAAACAGCACTCTCGACATACTACCCGTTGTACTTGCTGAACATGCCGCCCCGGATCACTTCAAGATATTGGTCGACCATTTCGTCGTAGGTGTTGATCAGCTCAAAACATTCGCGTGAATTGGTGCCCATTTCTTTACGCTTGGCAGGATCGGCACTCAGGTCCATCATAAATGTGCAAAGTTTGTCTGATTCACCAGGCGGATACAACCAGGCATTGTAGAATTCGGCCACCTGCTCCTTGATCCCATAGGCATCGGTGGAGATGATCGGGAGTCCATAGATCATGGCCTCGAGCACTACGCGCGGATAAGATTCATTGTGGGACGAACAGACAAAGATGTCGGCCGCCCGGTAAAACGGATGCACATCGCTGGTTTCGTCGATGATCAGGAAGTATTGCGAGACCTTGTATTGTTCGATCAGGTGTTCGATCCGCATGAGGTATTCGGCGGTATAGTTATGGCTCCGCCGCGCGCCCACGAGAACGTAGTAGCAATCTGTGTTCCCCTGCTCGATCGCTTTGATCGCTGCGCGAACGAAATCAAGCTGTCCTTTGCGCTCACAGATGGTGCCCAGATTGAGGATCATCACCTGATCGTCGCGAAGGTTCAGTTTCCTGCGTGCCGCTGCGCGTGAGTGCTTTGCACAGTAAGCATCGATCTTGTCACGCTTGAGACCGTAGTTGATGACCGGGAAGTACTGCCCCACGCGCACCTTGTGATACAGGATGCGGGTTGCTTTAGCGGCAAACACCAACGCGTAGGGCAGCACAAAGCTGCCTATCGCACGCTTCCTGACTGCCGGCGGATAGGCGTTAAAGTACTCTGCGACGTCAACACTCTCGTGAATACTCCATATCGACGGGATCCCCGCCTGGTGACTCGCCTCATGAGCGTAAAACGTGTTGAGGGTATTGGCGATCACCACATCGGCCTTCCGCTCTTTTAACCATTTGCTCAACTCAAGGAGGCCGTTTTCATAAGACTCGATCTCTGTGACCGGGCTCGGAAAAACGTGAACCGTGATACCGTGCTGTTCGTAATACTCTCTCAGTGGTCCTTCCTCCGGCGCATACACCTCAATGTCGCAGTCACCCCGGTCGGCAAGCCCGGCGCACACTTCGTACAGGACCAGTGGCGCTCCCTCGAGGTTAAGATTGTGCGTGACTGCCATCAACATCGGCTTGCGGTCGAGCGGCAAATCGTAGTCGCGGGTATTGGCAGAACACAGCTGATACTGAATGTGCTTCGAATGATTCGGGTTATAGTAAGGATCGCGGATAGACCGGTACTTGCGTTTGAAATTGACCACATCCTGGTAGGTCGTGATGATGCGGCTGCGGCTCTGGCTTTCGTAATGGGTGAGTTCCGCTTCCTGCACGAAGGCAATACGCTGGCCGCGCTCGCAGACTTTCAGACAAAGGTCTATATCGTTGTAGCTGATGGGGAACAACTCCTCGTCGAACCCCCCACATTCCTCAAATAACGATTTTTCGATCAGCATGCATGCCGCTGTCACCGCAGTATAATTCCGGGACACCTTGACAAAATAGCCGTAACCCAGCTCATCCTCCGGGAGGTTGCGCCAGGCGTGAACCGGCAACATACTATGGCTGTGCTGGTACATCCCATTGAGAATCCCGGCATGCTGTATCGAGCCATCAGGGTACCGCAGCTTGGCTCCCACCACTCCCACACTCTCAAGACTCAGATAGCCCACCATCTGTGAGAGCCAGTCGGGATTGATCACCTCGGTGTCATCATTCAGGAAACAGATCAGATCTCCTTCAGCATAGCCGACGGCTTCATTGTTGATCGCGGCATAAGAAAAGCTTTCACCCTTGTTGGGGATCACCACGACCCTGATGCCGTCACGTTGGCGCAGGTCGTCGAGATACGCCAGCGTATCCGCATCTTCCGAAGCATTATCGGCAATAATGATCTCGTAGTTCGGGTAGTTGGTCCCGGCCAGGCTGGTGATACACCTTTCAAGCAACTCGTGATGATCCTTGCTGGGGATGATGATCGATACCAGCGGTCCTTCGTGCGGCCATTCAACATGAAGTAATCCCAGCTGATGCTCCCTGGCAAAGTCAGGATGAAACGCCCTGGCCGGAATGCCCTTGGTATCAAGAAAGTCCTGGAGAGCAGCCCGGCATTTGTCGAAGAAATGGTGTGAATCACTTTTTGCGTCACCATCGCCGGCGATCGATCCCGGCAGGGCTCTCCAATGATAAAGAACGCGGGGAATATGATGCACTTTTCTGGCCCGATCTGTCACCCGCAGGATGAGGTCGTAGTCCTGTGCCCCGTCGAACGCGCTGCGCAGCCCCCCAACCTGCGTGATCAGTTCGGTCCTGACGCAGAGCAACTTGTTGAAGTAGTTGTACGATATCAACAGTTCTGGTGACCAGTCAGGCTTGAAGAATGCACCAAACTGGTGACCATGCTGATCGATCTTGTCTTCATCGGAGTACAAGACATCAATCTCCTGATCCTGATTCAGGGCCAGAGCAATCTCAAGCAGTGCGTCCTCCGTCAGTTCGTCATCATTGTCCAGGAAGACGACGAATTCACCCTGGACGTCCTGGAGAGCAGCGTTGGTAGCAGCGCTGATACCGGCGTTCTGTTCAAGAAATGTCACCCGGATCCTGTCCTTGCCCGAGAGTTTTTCGAGATAAGGCCTGACATGTGAGGCGGTGGATGCGTCGTCTGCAATGCACAGTTCCCACTTGGCATAGATCTGTGACTGCACCGACTTGACAGCCTTGCGCAGCCATTTTTTTCGGACGTTGTACACGGGCATCACCACGCTGATCAGCGGACGGTAGGCAAGCCTCGCCTGCAGTGTCTCGAGATCCTTGCGGAGAGCATCACCGATCGCGTTGTTTTCGACCCATTTGTCATACGGGCCCGGGGGGTCGACATCAAGGATCAGTGCGTCGGACGGCGTGATCACCTCAAACGGCCTGGCAATATTCTTCTTGTTCTCATCCGGTCGTGGCAAACGTCCTTCGCGCCGTCCGTATTTCAGGAAGTGGAGCAGCGCATTCATATTACTCAGATCTACATCCGGATACGCTTTCCGATAAAATGCCACGTCAAACAACCTGGACGGACTGCGGCCTTCTGCCTCTCCAAACAGGAGGTAGTGCCAGACGGGATCCAGGCCCTGATCCCGCACGTCCGGGTTTTCGTTGAGATAGTAGTCCTGGTCGAAGTAAGTGCTCTGACTCAGCAGGTCGTAGTGCGCGCGTTCCTCCCGTTTGCGCATGGCCCTGCCGAAGAGCAAGCGTTGCATGATGCTCCATGTCCGCCGGAATGGAAGGGTGGTATAGTGCCCGAGCCGGTAGCTCCAGGAAGCTTTGAGCGCTCTGGTCTCGGCCTCTTTCTCACGGATCACCTGGGACAACTCGTCAATTTTGTCCTGCTTCTTTTGTTTGGCCTGTTCCAGTTGCTGTATGTGGTTCTCAAGCCACTTGATCCGCTCTTCCTTGCTTTGCGCGGAGGCACCATTCTGAGAGGAAGATTGAGGATTGGCACTACCCTTGGCGGTCGCCTTGTCGGGTCGGGTTTTGCGCTTGCGCGGTTTGTCGGGTCTGCGTTTGTCGCTCATGGTTTCCTGGGTCTCTCAGCGAATGACACTTGCACCCACCCTGACCACACACGGATATCCTAAAGCGAGGCGGGGTGAGATGATGGTTGCCTAACGCTCCTATTTCTGGGCAGCACAAGTTGCAAAGAAAATTCAACAATCCGCTGTGCCACTTTTGTCTCGCCATGGTCGCAACCGCAAGCGGGGAGGCAAACACAGGCGGCAGTCGCCATGTACCCAGGTCAGGTTCGGATTCAATGATCGGTCGCTGTGCAGCCGCTCACCCCAGGTACGATGCATATAAGTGACTTCAGCTCGAAAACGACGCTGTTGTTCCGGCCCGTGGTCGGCACCGCGGGTTGCCGATTGGTGGTGATAGAGTTGGGCGTGTGGGGTATAGATATTCATGAGTCCCTGGTCTTCCAGCTTGAGACAGAGGTCCACATCATTGTAGTTGACCGGCAGGTGCTCCTCGTTGAGACCACCGGCCGAGAGATACACCTCCTTGCGGATCACCATGCACGCTGCAGTAACTGCGGTCATGCGCTGGGTCAGACTTGCCCGGCAATGGTATCCGTGTTGCTGTCCATGCAGCAAGTGAAAGGCATGACCGGCCACCGGGTCGACTGCCTCCCCAAATCCCATCATGACCCCCGCATGCTGGATCCGATCATCGGGATAGTACATTTTGGCGCCTACCGCACCCACTGCCGGTCGCAAGGCATGCGCAGCCATCTCTTCGAGCCATCCAGCTGTAATGATCTCGATGTCGTTGTTCAAGAAAGCGACGACCTCCCCTCTCGCCGCTTGTACTGCCGCGTTGCAGATCGCCGAATAGTTGAATGGCTGATCATAGGGCTGGATGCGCACAACAGCATCGTTGGCCAGCGCTCTCAGATACGCCTGCGTCTCCGGATCATCGCTCTGGTTGTCCACAATCAGGATCTCATACGGCTGATATCTTGTCTTCTCCCGGATGCTGTCGATCGTCACCTTGAGAAGGTCATGCCGGTTGCGCGTGGGGATAATGATAGATACCAATGGCGGGCTGGCTGGCAATGGCCATTTCAAATGTCTGCAGTGCGATATCTCCTGTCGGCAGATGGCGGGGGCCGGTGACATGTTGTCGAACGCCGCCCGGAGTACCTGCACTTCGGTGTCTTCATCTGCATGCAAGCCTGCCGGTCGGGCGGCACAGTGCGTCAGTATCTGAGGAATGTGTGCAACGGCTTCATCGCTGATCCGCATGACACAGCGCAGAAGAAGATCAAATCGCTCAGCTCCGGAACATTGCCGCATCCCCTGCGCGCCTGTTACCAGCGATCTTTCGAGCCAGCAAGACATTGAAATATCATCACGGGTGTAGAGCCAGTCGCGGTTCCAGTGAGGCTTGAAATTGTGACTGTGCCGATTGCCATCGGGCTCCACAAGGTCGTGATCTGTGTAGACAACACGGAGCCCGGCGTCCGTCACCAATCGCCGGGATACGCAATACAGTGCATCCGGAGCAAGGCGGTCACCTGCCCGCAAGGTCAGGATGAGATCATCCTCACTTTGGTCAATAATGGCATTCCACGCTTCCACCCAGTCCCGGGCGAAGTTCTGGGCAACCCTTTGGTCCTGCAGATATGGTGACAAAGGAACTTCTGATGGTGATGACACGGCAATGACCACAGCCGACCAATGTGGGTAGACCTGGTCTTCCAGGCTGTCAAGTGTTGCATGCACCGCATCGGTATCTTCCGACTCATTGATGATCAGGATAAGGTGGGTTGGCCGCCGCTCCATCTGCTCTGTCAGCGCGCGCAAGGCCTCGAGATCAGAGGAGGTCAGGGTATCGTGTCGCTTTATCCAGTATTGATACACCTCCGGCGGCTCCCGGGCAGTATTGCGCCACGACCAGAGCATCCAAAGGTGGTCGAGCACGGTCCGCGAAAATCCGGCAATACCGCGTTGACGCAAAACACGCCAGGCACGGGCATAATTGCGCGGGCGCAGAAAGACATGCAGGCTATACCGGAGCAGACGCGCCAGGCTCATTTGAGGAAGGTCTCCTTCAGATGCTGAAACCGCTGTCTGGCAGCTTCGTAGACGATCTGGTCGAGGCGGGTGATCTCATCGATCTCATCCAGGATGTGCTGCGGAATATTGACCTTGGCGCGGGTTGATGACTTGTTCTTGAAAGGGATCTGTCCCAGCTTCCAGCCAAACATCGCTTCGATGACCCGGACCGCCGTCTCAAACTCCTCGACGATTCCGACAAACTCACACTTGTGGATGTTGAGCACGGCCTGACGGACAGCTTGCTCGTCGATCGGAGCTTGTCGTTTGAAATACTGCAGGTCGTACGGATCGCTGTCGGCAAAATACACCACCTGGGCATTGGTCAGCTGACCGCGTTTGACCTGGTGGAAGAGTTGCTCGATGCTCTGTCCTTTCACTACCGGGAAGTGTTCATGGGCAAAGGCCAGGTGTGAAATGACCCGGTCACGGGGGTTGCGCAAGAATGTCAGGCGGTGGAATGTGCGCGGCAGGATTTCACCGATCGCAAAGGGAACATGTCCCACCAGGAGCCTGACCGACTCGAGCTTTTCCTGAGGGAGCAGCAGGTAGTCATTGTGCGACGGAAAGAACGTGTTGTTGTCTTTTTTGTCGTGCCGGTTGGCGAAGATCTGATCTTCGGGAAAGACGTTGAGCAGCATATCCCCAAACGATGTTCCGGCGGTCTTGGGGATATGGATGAAGAAGAACTGATCCCCGAGTGGCGAGCGCGGCTCTTCCTGGTCGTCCGAGCGTCCTTTGGGGCGCGCATCCTCTGACCAATATGGCCATGGGCTCTGCCAGATCTCATGATCGGAATCACCTGCCGTGACGCGCACCACACATTTGTCAGGCAGCTGGATCGCCAATTGGTCCAGCTGAAAGATAAACCCGCAGCGCCCGGTAGGATGGATGGCGAGGTCGCGCATTTTCTCCCGGAGCTGGTCAGCCTTCATCTCAGCGCGCAACGTATCGTCAATCCAGAGTCGTACCGTGACCGGCTGACTCTCGTCCACGGTATAGGCCCAGCCGCTCACCCACAAGGGGCGTACCGCCTCGAGAAAGCCTTTGACTTCTGATTTCTTTTTGCTCCTGCGCAAGATTGGTGTCCGGTTTCTACGGCGAAGATAAAAGCTGCAGGCAAATCAGATTGGCATTCGACGGTCAGAGCATTTCCAGCGCTTTGCCGAAATAGCGACGCATCAGGAACAGTCCGAATCCGAGTAGTATCAACGCATAGGCGTAGTCATACAGGAACATGCTCCAGTCGATGCCGTCACCATAGATCAATACCGCCCTGGCGTTGTCGAAGATGCCGAACAGCGGGGTGAGGTAAGCCATGATCAGGGTCTTCCACGTTGCTGTCGGATCGATGGCGAACACGATGCCGCTCAACCAAAAGAGCACCAGGGATACAATCGCCCAGAGGTGCTTGATGTCACGAATGAACACATGGATCACCGACAGGATGATCTGGGTTGCCAGAATGAAAAGGATCAGATTGATGATGATCAACGGAAGGAATACCAGCTCCCAGTGCAACCTGATATCGAACAACAGGCTGGCCAGGAAATAGGCCGAAAAGTTGAACAGAAATCCCATTCCCGTGCTCAGGATCTGGGCATAGTACACGTCCAGTTTGTTGATCTGGATATTCTCCAACAGGTACCGCTTTTGCTTCACCAGCTGAATGCTCTTGGTTGTCGCTTCGTTGAAGAACATCCAGAACACCAAACCCAGAAACAGAAAGAGGGCATAGTGTTCGGTATCGATCTTGAAGACCACCGTAAAGACGTAGTAGTAAATAATGAGCTGGGACAACGGGTTGATAAATGCCCACACCAGGCCCAGGAACGACCCGTAATACCGTTTGCGGAAATCGGTCTTCGCCAACAACCAGATACGCTCCAGGCGGTTATTTTCCGGCAATAGTCGGTAGATACTTCTTCTTACTTGCTTGGTTGCGACGGCCATGGATTGCTGCTCTTCACTCCAAATATACAATCACCTTGCAACCCGCTGGCCGATGACCGGTAGCATCCAGGCAGACAGCCAGATGAGACAAATGACCGCTACGAGGCCTTCCATGGGCGTCATGATGTGAAACGCCTTGTCGTAAAACACTGACCAGAAGGCATCCGGCACTTGTGGCATCAGGACCACCGGTGGTGAAGTCGACGCTTCCGGCGGAAACACAGACCAAACCCGGCACGCCCAGAGGATGCCCAGGATGACCATCGATGACCCGACCGTCAGCCAAAAGGGGGACCGCCACACAGGGCGCGTACCTCGCGCTCGGGTGGTGCCGTCGCAGATGCCGACGATACATAACCCGAACATCGCGCCCAAAACATTGAGTACGACATCATTAAAGTCATAATAACCCGGATCGGCGGGCTTCAGCCAGAGATATTGATACAGCTCATCCAGTACCCCCAGAAGTGTCGCGGCTACAACGGTTTCCAGATGGTGGCGCAGCAGCGGATACAGCAGGATGGCCATGACTGCATACTGCACATAGTGGATGGCTTCCGTTGACAGCACCATGATCGTACGATACGCCACGATCATCAGCCCCACTACCAGCAAGGTACCCGCCAGCAGCCGCGCGGGTGGTCGCCTGATCCATGCGCATCGCACCACCGGCGCCATCGCGATACCGACCACCGCAGCAAAGATCAGCATGAAGGTGAGATTGTAATCCGCAACGGACCCGCGAAACAGCAGGCGATGGATCAGAGAGCCCACGGCTTCATGCGGGAGCACAACTACCAGAAAGTAGACGACAACGAGGGCTGCATTGATCAGCGGCCGTTGCTGCAGCCAGCTTATAAAGCGTGACAGTAGAGTGGGGTCACGCATATCCCACTCTCCAGTAAGCCCCGGCCCAGTCTACCTGGCGGATGTGGGGCGACAGGCCTCTTGCGGCAAGGAACTCATCGACAGCGCGCCGACATGATGGCCAGGAATGGTAGTCATCCGCGATCACGTACCCCCCCGGACTAACTTTGTCGTACAAGGCGTTGAGGGCATCCATGGTTGACGAGTACATGTCACCGTCGAGCCGCAGGACTGCAATCTCCTTGATCGGCGCCTGCGGTAATGCGTCAGCAAACCAGCCTTTGACAAATCGCACCTGAGCGTCGAGTAACCCAAACCGGGCGAAATTGGCCTGAACGTCCTCAAGCGACACACTGAGGTAGGCCAGATGGCTGAGGTCAGCGCCGTCATTCGCATCCGCCGGTGCAGGCATGCCCTCAAAAGAGTCGGCCGCCCAGACCGTGCGATCTGTGATGCCGTATGCCTTGAGGATCCCCCGCATGAAGATCGTGGTACCGCCCTGCCAGACGCCCGCTTCCACCAGGTCGCCGGGCACCTCGTCACGGATTGCGCTCTCCACACATGCCCGGACATTGTCCAGCCGGTAGTGTCCAACCATCGAATATCCAAACATGGGCCAGTCATGCCCTTTGACCCGGTACGCCTCCCGGTAGGGGTGCGGGGTGATCAGGACGCGCCCCTCATGCATGCCTTCAATCCGCCACGCACTCTGGGGGTACAAGGAGGCCGTCAGGGCTTGCTTGAGCAACTCGAGATACATCTCAGTCAGATCCGCTGGATCACTGTAAGGCAGACCGGTCATGGCATCAATCTAATCATTCCTGCCAAAACGAATTCCGTCCGACATTGCCTTCAATTTGTTAGTTTGAGCCGCTTACAACCAAACGCCGCCATGGCGCCAGAGCATATTCGGCCACAGCTGTCAGTCATCGTCATCATTTACAACATGGAGCGTGCTGCCAAGCGCACCCTGTACTCCCTGTGTACCGATTACCAGCGTGACGTCCAGGCCGCCGATTACGAAGTGATCGTCATGGACAATGGATCCGATGTACCGATGGATGAAGGGTTCTTTGCTCATCTGGCCGGCAACTTCCGGTACGAATACCTGGCCGATGCCCCGCCGTCGCCGGTGAAAGCGATCAATCGCGGTTTTGATCTTGCCCGGGGCGACATGGTCGCGGTCATGATCGATGGTGCGCGCATGGTGACACCAGGCATCGTCGCCGCCACCATCTCAGCGGGACGCGCCTACACCTCTCCGGTAGTTACAACGGTAGGATGGCTGCTCGGGCATGAGATCCAGTCGCGCGCCATCGCCAAGGGTGTTTACGATGAACAGGTTGAGGATCAACTGCTCGCAAGTATCCGCTGGCCCGAAGACGGGTACCGCCTCTACGATATTTCGGTGGTGATGGGCAGCAACGCAGGGGCGTGGTTTGGCCGCATGATGGAGACCAATTACCTGGCGCTGCGCACGGCGGATTGGGCGCGAATAGGATATGCCGATGAGCGATTTGATTTTCCGGGTGGGGGATTGCTGAGCTTTGACATGTACAAGGAGGCCGTCGAACTGAAGGGATCCACCTTTGTGATGCTGCTCGATGACGCCACTTTTCACCAGATCCACGGCGGCATTGCCTCCAACAGTACTCACGATGATCTGCTGACCAACTTGCGCAAGTGGCGCAAGCAGTATATCGCAATCCGCGGGCAGGACTTCGAGACGCCGACCCGGCGGCCCCTGTTGTGGGGACAAGTCCGGCAAAATCTGTTGCCCCATTTGTCGGAACAGTTACAGATCGCGATGGCCAACAACTTCCAGTGCCCCTATACCTGGTACTGGTCGGAGTACAGCGGTGAATGACCCAGTCCTATGATGTTTCCGATGGGCTGCCTACATTCGGTCTGCGTCCAAGCATCCCGATGTCCACATGAGTGAGTTAAGTCCCTTCCTGATCATCTCCGGCATGCACCGCAGCGGCACCTCCTTTTTGGCGCGTGCGCTCAACCTGTCGGGCGTCTATCTGGGCACCCCCGCACAATTGACGCATACCGACATCAATCCCCATCCCACCAATGCCTTCGGCCATTGGGAACATCAGCGCTTGCAATCCCTGGCTGATCAGACGTTGGCCCTCACCGACGGAAGCTGGGATCAGCCCCCGCTGTCAATCACGGTCACGCCAGAGATCGCCGCCGCCGTAGCAGAGGAGATCGCTCGTCTGCGCGCACCAGCCGCCTTTGCCAGCGGCTTCAAAGATCCCAGGACCCTCCTGGTCTGGGAGGCCTGGCGGCCATACCTGCCAGAAGAATCGGTGGTCATCGGGATCTTTCGTCATCCCGAAGGCGTAGAACGCAGTCTGGCAAAACGCGACGGATTTGAACGTGAAAAAGCTGTTGCGCTGTGGTTGGCACACAATCGCAAGCTGTTGTCGCTGGTCGAACAAGCGAATGGGTTTCTGCTGGACTTCGACTGGCCTGCTGACCGCCTGTCGGACGAATTATCGTGGATCTGTCGTCAATTGCATCTGCCGTATACCGGCATCGCCCGGTGGTACAAGCCGGCATTGATCAAGGCGTACCGCGACGATGCATTGAGCCAGGATGTTGCTGCGTTACATGCCGATCTGAAGGCACGGTCGCAGCGCAATCGGGAGGTGCAACTCAAACTTCCACCACCTTCGGCCGGGCGTCTCAGCGATATCAGCCATCAGCTTCTGCTGCAAATGGAAGAGCAAGCTCTTTTTTTCAGGAACGTGCACGATCAGGACAAAGCCCAGGAACTGATCCAGCAGCAACAGGCCTATATCAACTATCTTGAAGACAAGAACAATATTGAAGCGCTGCATCAACATATTGCCAACCTGCAAGAATCTCTGACCGCAATCCGTAACAGCCGCACCTGGAAACTCCTGCGCAGCATCGACCGGCTGCTGGGCAGGTCACAACCCGAGCCTCGTTGACCATGATCGTACACCTCTACTCACTGGTACTCAATGAAGAGAAGATGCTGCCGTATTTCTTCCGGCATTATGACGGCTTCGTCGACCAGTATTTTCTCTTTGACAATGGCTCCACAGACCGGACGCTTCAAATCCTCGGCGAGCACCCGCGTGCATCCGTTGAGCATGTGACCTTTCACTCAGACTCTTTTGTGGAGGAAGAAACCGTCCTCTACAACACGGTCTGGAAGCGGAGTAAAGGTGTGGCAGACTGGGTGATCATCCTCAACCTCGACGAACAGGTGGTCGTACCGGGGATGTCGGTCGCAGCATATCTGGACGATTGCAGGCGCAATGGCATATCTGTGATCCCCTGCCTGGGCTATGAAATGGTCAGCGACACTTTTCCGGAGACGCCGGCGCGTCTCTGTGATGTGGTCAAAACCGGCGTGCGCTGGGACCGAATGGACAAAGTGCTCATCTTCAATCCAAACGCCATTTACGATATTAATTACGAATTGGGACGCCACACCTGCGTTCCAACCGGCCCTGCCATCTACCCCATTGAGCGCAAAATGAAATTGCTCCATTACAAATACCTCGGCTTCGACTACCTCAACGAACGCCACTTGTTCCTGCGCACCGGTCTCCGGCCAAAGGACGTGGCCAACAAATGGGGGCATAAATACCTGTGGTCGATCGATGAGCGCAGGGCAGACTTTGAGCGGGTGCGCGCGCAAGCCGTACCGGTGATCCCGTAATGCATGATGTTGACATGGAAAAGTTCAGATGTCCCTGGTGTCTCAAAGATCAGTTGTACATCGATTACCACGATCACGAATGGGGCCGGCCGGTCCACGATGACGAGAAGCTGTTTGAAATGCTTCTGCTCGAAGGCGCGCAAGCCGGCTTGTCGTGGCATACGATCCTGAAGCGTCGTGAGACTTATCGCGCCGCGTTCGATCAATTCGATGCCCGCAAGATCGCACGGTATGATGCTCGCCGGAAGGCAGTCCTGCTACAGGACCCGGGCATTATTCGCAACCGCCTGAAGGTGGAAGCCTTTGTGATCAATGCGCGTAAGTTTCTCGAAGTGCAGGAAGAGCACGGCAGCTTTGACGAATTCATTTGGCAGTTTACCGACCACCGTGTGATCGACAACCCGTTGGCATCCATGGCCGAATACCAGGCCACTACGCCAGAATCGGATCGGATGAGCAAGGCACTCAAGGGGCGTGGTTTCAAGTTTGTCGGATCAACGATTTGCTATGCGTTCATGCAAGCCTGTGGAATGGTCAATGATCACCTGGCTGCGTGCTGGGTGAGGCAGGACGGATAATAAGCTGCCCGGCACGGTGGCCGGGCAGCTGTCGGGTTTAAACCGCCACTTCCCTGGGCGTCAGGTTGAGGATCTCGTCAACGACGACCTCCGTGAAGTTCTTGGTGATACCGTCCTTGCCCTCGTACTTGCGATGTGCAATCTTGCCGCGGATACCGACAAAGCTGCCCTTCTGGAGATACTTGTCGAAGTAGGCGGCCTGATTGCCCCAGGCGACCAGATTGTGCCATTCTGTCTTCTGCACGCGCTCGCCATCCTTGTTCTTGTAGGATTCGTTGGTAGCGATGGAGACACGGGCAACGGTCTTGCCGGTAGACGTTTCGTGAATTTCGGGGTCACGGCCGAGGTGGCCGATCAGTTGGACTGAATTTCTCAGGTTTGCCATGATCATAAGTTTTTGTGGTGATGAAATCGTGATAATCAGGATGCCTTTTTCTGCAGGCGATTGAAGTTGTTGACAACGACCTCGGACAAGTACCGCGTGTTGCCTTCCTTGTCTTCATACGAGCGGTGCGTGAGCTTGCCCTGGATCAGCACATACATGCCTTTCGTCAGGTACTCGGCCATACTTTCTGCACGGCTGCCCCACCCGACCAGGTTGTGCCATTGGGTGTGCCGCTGCACATTGCCCTCCTGGTCGCGGCGATACTCATTGGTTGCAACGGCAACGCGGGCGACTTTCGTCCCTGAACTCAGGGTGGTCAGCTGAACATCCGAACCGAGGTTGCCCATCAGCGTGACACTGTTTTTCATTTCTCTCATGATACAATTGTTTAAGTGGTTAAAAATTTGCTCGCATCTCAAAGCTTTATTGCAATCCGTTGCGATGCTTGTCGGAGCAAAGATGTGGGTAGTGTCAAGCCATAGTCGTTAAATAGACGTTTACTTGCGTTTCTAAGCGTTTGTAAACGTTTGTAAACGCCTACTATCTTTGATTATCAGACACTTATGAGAAAATGGCGACATGCCGAAAAACGGGCAGTCACATCATGTTGACTTTGCAAGCCGCCACCCCATGGCAGCTATCCAGGCAAACAATGTGAACAAAAACAGGCGTTGCCACAGGCCCGTGAGTTCGGAGGTTCCTACTGAGTGGATCATCACGATCAACAAAGCCACGAGGGCAATTACAGTCGCAAAGGTATAGATCCTGAATTGCTGCCAACCTCCCCGTCTACGCATGGCCAGGCCTTGCAGTGCAATCCCCAGGATCACGCCGTTGAACATCAGCACTGAAATATTGTCGTGAATCGTGCCTTCAACGGAACCCTGATTCTGGCACCCTGGCTCACAGGAATAAATACCAACCAGGATCATCCCCAGTCCGAACAGCAGGATGAGCATAGATCCCGCCCGTGTCGTAAAACCGCGCGGCAGCAAGCCAAATAACGAGACGGCAAATAGCGTGATCAGAATGCCCCCAAGGCCGAATCCGATGAGATTGAACAACCCTGCATGGTCCGTACCCGTAGCGCCGAGATGACTGATGAACTCTGTTGAATGGCTGTACCCTTCGCGCAACCCGGCACATACGATCACCGCGATCGCAAAAACAATCGGGCCAGCTACACCACCGAGTGCCAGGTACTTCATTGGTTTCGGGACGCACCGCAATTGAAAAGAAGCCGGATAATCCGGTTACTCCAAAATTACGGATTTCGATGAGCCCATCGCAAGTATTGAAAGGTCAGCGCGGACGCAGCAGGATCCGCTGGGATGTTACGGATTCAACTTTCTCGCGCGAAAAGAACAACGGGAAAAAACGGTCGGCCGCCCACAGGTCGAACAGATTCCGATAATGCGGATGGTGCGGATCACCTGCCTGTCCGGGGCTGTTCATTGCCAGGCACTGGTCCCAGTCGCCCGTATCAACGATGATCCTGAAGGACGCACCCGAGCTCTGATTGAGATTGTTGGACGTATTCCCTACAGTATATGCGTTGCCACCTCTTGGTGCGATCCCGACATCCAGGAGCGCCCGGACTGAATCGTTGACTGCACGCGACAGCGGATGCCTGATCACCACATGTTTGAGCCGCTCCTGTCCGTATTGCCAGGAGCGCGGATTACTGCCCAGGCGCTCGCGCAGCCAGTCAACAGCGGTAACCAATGCTTCACCCAACAGGCGATCCCTGCCCTCCAATGGGTCCGGGCCAAAGGCGCCATCCGGAAATGTCAGCCATTCAATGACTTTGCTCATCTGCGGACTGAACAGGTCACGCGCTTCGACCGGCACATAGAGCTCCTCGGTCCGTCTCCGCAGCTCTGCCTCCCACCCTACATACACGCTGGCTTCCACGGAGGATCGATCCAGCACGCCGTCCCATCCCAGGAGTGCACGCCGCAGGCTATCTGTCTGATGCTCGTCCAATGTGACATGCTCCAACAGTGGTATCAGGTGTCTTGCCGGGACCGACAGATAATCGGTTTGATAGCGGGCCATGTCAGCCAGCGTATGTTTGCGGCCGTTGTCCAGCAATTCCGCAAGCCGGTCACCGCGGAACGGATCGGACCAGCTATAGCCGATCGCATCCCAATGCTGATAACCTGGTGGCGTCACATTCTCGTTTGCGGTAATGAAGATCCCTCCTGGTGGGTTAAAGACGTGTGGTTTTTCAATGATCGGCAAGTAGCCATCCCATTCGTAACGACCATCGCCCGGCACGGGTACCAGGCCACTCCAGCTGCGGCGGAGGGGTGCAATGCCAACAGCTTGCCAACCAATGTTCCCCGCCCGGTCGGCCCAGATCATGTTCTCTCCCGGAATGTTGCTGTAGTTGCATGCATCCCTGAAGGCGGCGAAGTTTTCGGCCTGGTTCATGCGCAGGCTTGCCAGATACGGCGATCCACCGATCTCCAGCCATCCGCAGCGTACGGCGTAGGCCAGGTGATGCTCCGGATCTTCGTATACCACCGGTCCGTGATGCGTGTATTTGAGGGTCGCGGTAACCTCGTCAGCATTTTTGACCTGGATTGTCTCCTCCCTCACGACCATTTTCCGCCAACCATCCCGGTAACGGTATTGGTCAGGGTCATCGGGGTTGGTCTGATACACATACAGGTCTTCAGCATCGGTGCGGAATACGGTCAGCCCCCAGGCACCATGCGCATTGTGTCCGATCGAAATCCCCGGGATCTCCGGCTCACCGCCGCCTATGACATTCCAGCCCGGACCGATCAGATGGGTCATATAGCGCAACGACGGAGCGGCCAGGGTGCGATGCGGATCATTGGCCATGACCGGATACCCGCTGGAGGTATGCCGTCCATCCACCACCCAGTTATTGCTCCCGAGCCAGTCTGCCGACTCCTGCATTGATCGCTTCCATGCCGCATCCTCATCGGCCAGATCGCGGACATCCAGGTGAGCGTCGGTCGCTCCTGCCACCAGGTCTTCCGGCCGGAAACGGACTGGCCTGCGGAACGCATTATAGAGTTCCAGGATATCATCGTGCAACCGCTCGGCGTTGATGGCAGGGTCCAGGGCGAGCTCAGGTTTCCGGGGATGAAACCAGTGGATCTGCTGCACTTTCTCCGGTCCGAGCATAGCGACAAGTCGGCCCGTGTTCAATTCCTGGTTGATGTTACCGAGCAGACCCTGATGTCTTGAAATAACGACCTCTGGTGTCCAGAACCCGGGCAGAATGCCCAGTAATTCGAACTCGATGGGCAGGTTGGCAGGGTTGGCACGCATTTGCCGTACACAGGCATTCACGCCGTCGACAAACGCCCGGATAATCTGCGCACCGCGCGGATGATAGTGCTGCATCTCTGCTTCGATGTCACCCCTGAACATGAACAGCCGTGTGCCAAGATCCCGTTTCACCTCACGGGGCCCCAGGATCTCGGCAACGGTTCCAGTAGCTTGTCTCCGCCAGATCTCAAATTGGAATAACCGGTCGCGTGCGGCGTAAAACCCTTGCGCAAAAAACAGATCATGTTCGGTCGTCGCATAGATATGGGCAACTCCCCATTGGTCGGTCAGGATCTCTACCGGCGCATCAAGGCCGGGCACGTTCAGATGGGTATTCTGGGCTGTCAGCGCCCACCCCAAAATCAAGAACAGAAGTGTCGGAAGCCAATGGAGACGCATGTAGTGCAATTTGTCTGTGGTTGAATACAATCAAGATAGCCCTTTTGCAAGACGCACCCGTTCATCACGCTAAAGGGAATGTGCGAAGCCGTCACGCATTGGCCATGTCGGCCGCAATGGCGCGAATTGCATCTGGTAGTGATGCGATATCACGATGGCGCGTTCTGAAATTCACAATGCACGCTCTCAACAGATACCTGTCATCGATCACGGCATTGGTCACGTAGGCATGACCACCATTCTGCAGCCGTACCATCACCTCTTCATTCAGGGCGTTGATCGTCTCCCGGGAGGCTGTTGCGTCTGGAACGTACTGAAAGGTGGTGATACTCAGGCTGGTCTTGAAGGCCTGGAAGTCTGGTGCCTGATCGACCAGATCATAGAGCAGCTGTGCCATTGCAATGTCATGGCGGATCATCGCGCGCAATCCTTCCTTACCCGCCTGACGCAGGGTCATCCAGACCTTCAGCGCCCTAAACCCCCTCGAATTTTGCATCCCGTACTCATAGTAGTTGATACCGGGCTCCTCGTCATACTCCTCAAAATGATAATATGGCGGACGGTAGCTGAACGTATCCAACAGATGTTGCCGGTTCCGAACCAGTGCACATCCTGCCTCCTGAGGACAATAAAACCACTTGTGCGGATCGAGTGCGATGGAGTCGGCTTCCTGAAGCCCATCAAATACTGCCTGGCACTCCGGCAAATGTGCCGCCGGCGCGCCATAGGCTCCGTCGACATGAAACCAGAGGCCCTCCTTCCGGCAGATCTCGGCAACCCCGCGCAGATCGTCTACCGCGCCCGTGCTGACCGATCCGGCCGTCGCAACGACCAGGAACGGCACGTATCCGTCCCGCTTGTCCCGGGCAATGCGCGCCTTCAGGATCTGGAGGTCCATTCTCAGATGCTGATCTGTTGGTATCCACTCGATCGCATCAGTCCCCATCCCGAACAGGTCCGTGGCCTTCTGGATCCAGGTGTGCGTCTCTACGGAGCAATAGACCTTGAGCTGCCCCCCTGCGCGCAAGCCCTCAGATCGAATGTTCCATTCGGCCTGATTGGTCCTGGCTGCCAGGAAGCCCACGTAGTTGGCCATCGCTCCACCGCTCACCAGCAGTCCTCCGTGATCAGGCGGAAAGTTGACCCATTCGGCGATCCAATTGACCGTTTGTTGTTCGATCTCACTGGCCATTGGGGCGATGTGCCAGCCCCCGACGTTCGGGTTGATCGTGGCAGCCAGCAGGTCAGCCAGCGCACCGATCTGCGTACCGGCCCCAATGATGTAGCCCCAAAACCGCGGGTGACCTGACAACATGGACGTCTCCATCAACACATCAACCGTCGACCTGATGATCTCATCGGGCGACAAGCCCTGTTCAGGAAATGCCGATGCCGGCAATCGGGTGCGGGTTTCTGCCGGTGTAAGCCCCGGGCTGACAGGACGTGCATCCAGCGATGCGTAGTAATCAGCGATCTTGTCAACCAACCAGTGGCCGAGTTCACGGAAGGTATCCTGATCGATATGCAGGGATTGAGTATCTGCCGCCATCATGCACGATTTGACGGTAATGTAATGACTTCATTACCGATTGTGGCCGTGTCTAGCGTGCCGTTTGCTCGAGATGGAGCGGCGCCATTTCGATTGGGGCCAACCGGGGCGGTCCGCGCAAGGCGCCACGGAGCAGGTGGACAAGTACCCCCGGATGCAAGATCAGAAACCCTGATACCAGGAGTAACCGGGCAATCTGCGCCAGGCCTCCGATACGCGCAAAGGGTCGGAAGAAATGCGTTGATGCGACGTACCGTGCCACAATGTAGAAATTGGCAGCAGCGTCGCGGGATCCGTAGAACCGATGCTCAATGCACTTGCGCAGATATCTGCGTTTGAACTCGTTTGATTCTTCGCTATCAAAAACGCGATTGTCGCGATGCACCCCACGCAGGGCCACAACCCGGGTGAGATCGCCCGAATACAGTGTTCTTGACGCGGCCAGTCGCAGCATCAGGTCCGTGTCTTCACATTGAGTGAGGTCGGGATCGAACATCAGGGTTTCATCAAGTGCTTCACGCTTGAGGACAACACCGTCAAGACTGACATGCCCGAATTTGCCGGTGGCCAGTGTTCGGAACAACTGGCCAGGATGAATGAACTTGACGACGCCGGTGATCTCCCGGCCGATCCTGGAAATATGCATCTCGCGCATTTCCTCATCGTAGTACTGAACGCCGATTGATTCGTGGACACCATCGGCATCCGCATAGTGCGCAAAAACGTGGGCTGCGCCCTTAAACCGGTTTTCAACGTACATGTCGTCAGCATCCAGAAACGCCAGGTACGGATAGCGCGCGTGCCGGATGCCGAGGTTGCGGGAAGCACTCGCTCCATGGTTGCGGCCGTCGGGATGGCGGAGCAGGCGGATATGGGGATGACGCTCCGCAAAATGCTCGCAGATGGCGAGGGAATCGTCCGGTGAACCGTCCTCAACGAGGATGATCTCGGCGGTCTCCTCCTGATTCAATGCAGACGCAATGGCATCGGTCAGAAACTGCTCCGCATTGTAAACCGGTATGATGACGGAAACCTTCACGATCTATAATCACACTGTGCCCTTCATAATCGTCCGGGACTATACACTCCCTGACGAGCGGCTCAATAATCTTACCAAAATCGCCGGATGTCCAAGCAAATAGCAAGCGACGAACAACAGTTTGACCGGCAGGCCAAGGATGCGCGGATGCCTGAACGGACGGTAGGCGCGGCCGGCCCCCACCCTGCGGCTCACGATGTAGAGATTCGCGATCATGTCCTGCGAGCCATAAAAATGGTGATCAATGCATTTCTGCAGAAACCGCCGCCGGTAGTGCATCGCCTGCTGGTGGTCAAAGATGCGGTTGGAGCTGTGGATGCCCCGCATGGCTACAATCCGGGAAGGGTTGCCTCCGCGCAGTTGGAGACGTCGCGATGCGCGCAAAATAAAATCCGAATCCTGGCATTGGATCAGTTCCGGATCGAATTGAAGATCCGGTGTCAGGGCCGCCCGTCTGAGAACAAGTCCGTCGAGGTGGATAAATCCATAACGGCCCAATGCGAGGGCCCTGAACAGCTGGTCCGGCTCCGGCGTAACGCTGAGTCCGATGTGTTCCTTTTCGCGGGCCTGATGCCGCGCGCGCATCGACGCGTCATGATATCTCGTGCCCACCGTTTCATACACGCCATCGGTGTCAGGATACGCCGAGAAGATTTGAGCGGTCTCATGGAATCGCCCCGGCAGAAAGGTGTCATCGGCGTCGAGGAATGCAATGTAGTCCTGGGTCGCCCGGCTCATTCCGGCGTTGCGTGATACGCTGGCGCCCAGGTTTGCGCTATCAGGGTGACGCAGCAAATGCACGATCTGATGACGCGCGGCGAGTTGCTCACATATCGCCCGAGAATTGTCAGAAGAGCCGTCTTCAACGAGGATCACCTCTCGCGTCTCTGGCTGGGTCAGGGCTGATGCCACAGCTGCCTCAAGGTAAGGTGCCGCATTGTAGACAGGTATGATCACTGAAAGGTGCATCGGTGTGCTATTGCCGCTGCAATGATACATACCAATTCAGTGCCCATAAAAAACCACGGACCAACAGGTCCGTGGTTTCTTCACGTCATCAGCTTCACGAGCTTGAATACGGATGCTCTTCTACAGTCCCAGTTTTGCCTTCACCTTGTCATAGACGTCGGTCGATTCGTCGGCATACAGGAGGATGCCTGAACCCGGACTGGCGTCAAAGATATAGGCATAGCCTTCTTCTTCGGCGACCGCCTTGATCGCATCGTTGACCTTGTTCAGGATCGGCTCCAGCAGCGTGTTGCGCTTTTCGAAGATCTGGTTTTGCATATCCTGTTCAAACTGGGCAATCTTGGTCTCTTCCTCCTTGAGCTTGGCCGATTCGGCTTCCAACTCTTTGGGTGAGATCTCGCCCTGGCTGTTCTTGCGTTCGAGTTCGAGGTATTTCTGCTGGAAGGACTGCAGCATCTGCTGCCCCTTGGCCTGCAGCTGCTTTTGCAGCACTTCCAGGTTAGACTCAGCCTCTTTGACTTCGGGCATTTCCTGCAGCAGCGCGGCGGAGTTGAGATATCCGAATTTTTGGCCGGAAGCCACTGACGACAGTGTCAGCATGCCAGCCAGAACCAGAGTGTATTTCAGCATGAATTTCATCGTTCCGAGTTATACTGGTTGCGCAAAGGTTTGCAAAAATAGAAAACGCGATGTGAAATTACACGCTCTAGTTGACACCGAGCTTGCGCTTGATATCGTCAGTTTTGTCGTATTCTTCGTTGGAAAAAATGAGACCTGAGGAGCCGCCTTTGTCGAAGATGAAGTCGTACCCGCGGTCTTCGGCATACTGCTGAATGGCCCCAAACACCTGATCCTGGATCGGGCGGATCAGATCCTGCCGCTTCTGAAACAAGCCACCTTCCGGACCGAAGCGCTGTTTTTGCAGTTCTCTGACCTGCTGCTCCATTTCCATGATCTCATCTTCGCGATCGGCCCGCGCCTGGTCGCTGAGCAGGACCTGCTCGGCCTGGTACTTGTTGTACATCGAGCGGATCTTGTCGTACTCCTTCTGGATCTCCTGACGCCATTCTGCGGCGATCCGGTCGAGCTCTTGCTGTGCCTGCTGGTATTCGTCCATGCTTTCCAGGACTTCATCAATATCGACAATCGCGATACGCTGCGCCTGCAGCGCGCCGATCGTCAACAATCCGAAAAACAGGGTCAAACACAAGGTTTTGATACGTTGCATAATCGAGATGATTTATTCAAATGAATCCAATGTCAAAGTTACGGTTTTCACTTCCGCACTCGGGATGTATGACGTATGGGAAGCGCGAATAGTTTCCCGGTTTCCTCCTGGTTTGCATGCGGTTTTCCCAATATCCTTCACATTTCCAACGTGATACATATCACACCACCCGCCATGCGACCCCTGAGTTTAACGTATGTTTAACCCGGCCCTTAACGGAATTAACGCCAGGTTGATGCGCCGCCGTACGACAGACGAGAAGATTCTGACGATGTGCCGTCAAGCACGTAAATTTGACCGCCGCCAACCGAATTGTACATGAACAAGATGTTTCCGATCGAGGCCGGAGCACAGATCCGTCTTGCCGACCTGCAGCGCGCCCTGGCCCCCGGAACCCATTTGGAGCTCACGGACCAGTGTGCCCGGGAGATTGACAGATTCCGTCAATACCTCGAATCGGTCATTGCACAGGACGACAACCCCTATTACGGGATCAATACCGGTTTTGGTTCGATGTACCGCTTGCGCATTCCCGATGACCAGATCGAGGCACTGCAGATCAACCTGATCCGGTCGCATGCCGCCGGAGCCGGACGCCCCATTCCGGTGGACGTGGCACGGCTGGTCCTACTGCTCAAGATCCTGACACTCAGCAAGGGGCATTCGGGTGTGCGGCGCAAGCTCGTCGATCAGCTCATTCTCTACTACAACCGTGGCCTGGTCCCGGTCATGTACGAATTTGGCTCACTGGGCGCCTCCGGTGATCTGGCACCCCTGGCCCATCTCGCACTGACACTGATTGGACAGGGGGCGTTCTATGACGGCAACGGTATTGCAGATGCTGCCCCGATCCTTGCACAACATAAGATCGACCCCATTGATCTGGGGGCCAAGGAAGGGTTGGCACTGATCAACGGCACCCAGTATTCGCTGGCATATGCGGTCTGGTCAGTCCTGAAGGCCGAAAAGCTGATGGCCATCGCCAACCTGTGCGCTGCCCTTTCTTGTGACGCCTTTGACTGCAACATCAGTCCCTTCGATCAGCGCATCCATGCCGTGCGTCCGTTTCGGGGCCAACAGGCCGTCGCCCGCAGCTTGCGGATCTGGCTTGAAGGAAGTGAAATCGCCAATGAAGGGGATAAGGAATTGCAGGATCCTTATGCCTTCCGCTGCGTTCCGCAGGTGCATGGGGCATCTCTGGATACCCTGTATCACGCGGTGTCTGTCGTCGAAACCGAGATCAATGCCGTCACCGACAACCCTCTGGTTTTTCCTGATTCGGGAGCCATCTTGTCGGGCGGCAATTTCCACGCCCAGCCGCTGGCCCTGATCATGGATTTCCTGGCGATCGCATTGGCTGAACTCGCCAATATTTCCGAACGGCGTACTTATCAGTTATTGTCCGGTGACCGCGACCTCCCGACCTACCTGACCCGCCAGGCAGGTGTTCAGTCGGGATTGATGATCCTGCAATACACGGCGGCATCGATCGTGAGCAAGAATAAGCAGCTGTGCACACCGGCGTCGGTCGATTCGATCGTGTCGAGCAAGGGGCAGGAGGATCATGTCAGCATGTCCGCCAATGCGGCCACGAAACTCTATGATGTGTGCAATAATTGCTGGTCGGTACTGGCGATCGAATTGATGACCGCCATGCAGGCGTTGGAGTTCAGGCTGCCGGCGCGTACCTCACCCTCTCTTGAGGAGATCCGGCAGGCGTACCGCGATTGCGTGCCTTTCATTGCCTCTGATGAGGTGCTCCATGCCCACCTGGTCAGGACCGAGACCTTTCTGCTTGATCTGGATCTCAAAACGACTGACCAAAGCTGATCTTGAACAAGCCCGATTCCTCTTCGGAAAAGGCAGCGCTGAGGCGAAGCGCAAAGCGCTCCCGCAATGGCACATAGTAGATCCCGACCCCGTAACCGCTGTGCCATTTGTTGGATGATTCGCCATTGACGTATACACGTCCCACGTCGTAAAAGAGGATAAGCCCGATCTTGTGCGGAACCAGCGCGCTTGGTTTGTCCACCAACTGGATGCGCAGATCGGAATTCAGGAACAGCGATTTCTTTCCGGCAAACCGGTTTTCCCGGTAACCGCGCAAGTGCGTCATTTGGCCGAGATAGTGCAGGTCATAGTAAGGCGGTTCACCACCGTGCACGGTGGCTCCGCCCTTCAGCCCGAGGGTCAGGATGCGGTAGGTCGTGAAGGATTCCAGGGTCGCCTTGGCGAGGGAGTAATCGATCGACTTGTTGAGCACCTGGGCAAAATAGCCTTCCAGGTAGAGGCGCATCCCCCTGGTGGGCAGGTGAATCCGGTCCCGGAAGTCGAGCTCGGTGATCATGCGCAGTTTTCCCACCCGCAGCGGATCGGCACCTGGTACATCCGTCGTCTCTCCATTGTAAATGTTGTCCTCCAGTGATTCGCGGCTGTTGCTTGACATCTGGATGCCGAGTGAAAACTTACTCTTGTCCCAGAAATCACGCGCCAGACCCACATCGGCCGACACGCGTGAATACTGCAGGCTGTAGAAGTCATCACGAAAGAGGTCCTTGTCAATTGTCGTCTCGTTGCCCAACCCAAAGAAGTAGTTGAACCGCCGGTTGTCATCAAGGCTGATCCCGGCGGTCAGATCCCATTTACCCACCATGTGTCGCCAGGTGCCGCCGTAAGAGAAGTGCAGGTTGCCCAGGGTAGACACTTTGCCCAGCAGCGCGTGTTCCGAACTGAAGCCCGGCTTGTTGTAGGCCCGATTGCTGAAGATCGTCCCCCCTCCCATCTGTACACCATTCGCACTGCTGAAGACGACGAAAGCGTAAGGCAGGTATGTATTGTATTGAAATCCGGTGCGCCGGTAATTGTACGCCTCCGGGTACGGGATATGGACCATCTTGCCTTCACCGCCCAGACGGATGGAATCGGTGCCATCCAGGTCGTAGATGTGCGTCTGCTTTCCACCCCGCGCCACTTCAGACTCGTCGACAATGCGGTCCTCTCCCTGGCCGGGCAGCACCCTGATCAATATTGACTCCCGCGCTTCCCCGGCAATGATGAATTCGTCATCTCCCTGCAGGCCAAAGAGGCGGATCTCACGGGTAACCTCCGGATCAAACTGCCGCGTATAAAACCGGATATCCTTTTCACCTTGCCGGATCTTGAACATCTCCACCAGCACCTGGCCATCTGGCTGGCGCGTTACCTCAAACCGTTCATTCTTGACCGATCCGACGACATCCACCTCACGGGCCAGCATCGCATAATACTCTCGCGCATACTTGTCGAGATCGTCACGGCGCTGTTTGAGTTTGGCAGCAATCTCGGGTCCGTCGATCGCATACACCTCTTCTGGCAGCGTCTGTACCGCAGCGTCGATGACGTGATCAGGGAGCCTGGACTTGATCTCCGCGGCGGCAGCAATCCAGTCTGTCTCGGTGGCAGCATTGGCGGCAAAGCGATCGAGATGGCGGGCCTGCCACATCAGGCTCCGGAGCCCCTTGATCTCATAGTCGAAGTTTTCTCCGGATGGCTTGGCCCACTCACGGTCAGCCAGCCAGGGCAAAAACCCGTCCCAGCGTGAGAACACATGATCGCGGTCGCGGGGTATCGGCCTGAACCGCAAGCCCTTGCCCGTCTGATACCCTGCCCATTTCCAGTTGTCCTCGTGCTTTCCCCAATCCCCGACCAGCACGTCGAACATTCTGGCCCGGACAAATTCCTGCTGGTCAATGAAGTTGTCCCGGTCCTTGTAGAGCATCCTGAACATGCTGATGCTCTGCTTGATCTCATCGGCATCCGCAAACGTCTCCTGGATCTCTTTGCGCCCGGTAGGCCGCTCTTCGATCATCCCCATCATGTTGCCAAACTGGTTGCGAAACGGCCCGAGCTTCTCGTCGTCCGGCATGACGAACAAGGATGGGCGGGCGTGCAGGAGGTCAAGATGGTCGAGCAGGGCACTTGCCACCAGAGCTCCGTAGGGATGTTGTGTCGTGGTCTGATCCTGCACGGTCAGCGAAACGATGGTCTCACGCAGGTCATACGACAGTGCCTTTGACGGGTCTTTATCAACGGACCGGAAGACGTATTCCTCGCTGTTTTCCGACACAAACTTGAGTGACTGCGTTTGTCTTCCGCCTCCGACCTGATAGGGGATCAGGCCACCGTAAGCGGTGTCCAGGTTCAGAAATGGTACACGCACGGGACGGGTCCAGGTCGCGCGGTAGTGCTCGCCCAAAATGGCCTTCTTGAAGCCTTTTGCAGAGTATGCCGGATTGGCCGCCAAAACGGTGTCCGCGGCATAGTTGCCCGACATTTCCGGAAGCACGTATTCTTCTTCAAGACATGGCACCAACCGCTCATTGATGGGTACCTCTTTGTCAGGTTCCGTGCAGGGAGCCTGAAGCAGCAGCAGGCTGGACTCCTGGCGAAACGAACGGTCACGATATGCGAATACCGAGCCCCACACATTGCCATTCCCGTCAAACTGGGTGAGGATGATGCCCGGTTCACTGCTGGCAAAAAGCGTTTCATGCGAGCGCGCCACAAAGCGCCCGCTGACCGGTGCGCCGCTGTTGATCATTACGTTGTCATCAAAGCGGAGGACTTCGCGGTTGCGCTCATGGCCAGACAAGTACACAATGGAGGCGTATTCCCTCAGCAGGTCTTCCATCTCCTCCCTGAAGCCACGGAACCTGGCGTTGCTGGTCTCCTCCGGCGATCCGACGTTCTGCCTGTATGACGTGACCATGGAACTGACGATCGGCACCGGGAACAGCCAGCGATGCCAGGGGAAGCGCCCCCCGTACTCACCGTTTGACCGGATGGGGAAATGACCGGCGATCACAATGTTTCCAAAACCGGTATCGTCAATGAGGCTTTTCATTTCCTCAAAGGCCGCTTCGCTCGTCGCGATATCACAATCGGCGGTAGCCGGCGATGGTTTGTCGTACGGGTGGTTCCACCACTGGGTATTGACAGCAATGAGATTGAGCGTCAGATCCAGGGTGATCTTTTCGGGTCCGGGGCAGCCATGCCTGACCGGCCAGAGTACATCATCAAACTGCCTGTTGCGGATCAGGCTTTCCAGTCGCACGGCCCGTTGCCATCCCCCTTCTCCGGAGTGCCCCCAGTCCCGATCCCCGGGTAAAAAGACCAGTTTGCGACGGCCCGGGTCGCGCAGAATGCGGATGAGCGTGTCAACGCGATAGACAGCCTGCTCGAAGGTGATGGCATCATGGATGATATCACCGTTGAACAGTACGGTCTGGCGATGGCCCAGTGTGTTGAGCACGTCACGCAGATCGCTGGCAAACTCGGTGACATTCCTGATATCGGCAGTGTTACCAATCGTGACGATCGTGTGTGAAAACCGGTCGGTCTGTGCGGTCCCGGGCAGGAGATAGAGCAGCCAGATGAGCAGTATGCAACGCGTGCGCATAGATGGATTGCGGTGGCCGGTAAATTTACACGAATCAGGTTAATTGCCGGGGGCAGGCGACGGCATGTTGCGGAACCAAACATCGCGCTGTGGGAATGGAATAACAATCCCCTGATTGTGGAACTCCCGATCGATCTTCAGGCGCAGTTCGCTCTTGATGTCCTCGATAAAGATCATCTCCCTGGACCAGAAGTGGAGTTCGAAGATGATCCCGGAATCTGCAAACTGGATCAGGCGGACGAACGGTGCCGGGAAATCGATGATATGCGGGTTGTCCTTGGTGACCCGGAGCAACGCTTCCTTGACTTTTGACGTATCCGTGCCATAGGCGACCGAAACATCGATCTTGAAGCGGACCTTGTCATCAAAGTGCGACCAGTTGATCACATTGTCCGTGACCAGCTTTGAGTTGGGGACGACCACGGTGACGTTGTCACGGGTATTGATGATCGAGGCCCGGATCCCGATCTTGGATACGGTGCCAACGAGTCCTCCCTGCAACTGCAGGACATCGCCAATCTCAACCGACCGTTCGAAAAGCAGGATAATGCCGGAAAAGAAATCATTGAAGGTCTGTTGCAACCCCAATCCGATACCCACCGCCAGTGCCGCCAACCCACCCCAGATCAGGGTCGAGTTGACACCCAGCTCGGTGATGGCAATGAGGATTGCCAGGACATAGACCACATAGCTGAGCAATTGGTTGAAGGCAAACTGTGACCCCTTGTCAATATTGCGGCGCTTGTAATAGTTGTAGAGTACAAGTTGGGTCATGACCCAGATCACCACCCTGGCGATCAAAATGATCAGGATCGCTTTGAAGATGTTTGACACTCTCAGGACAAAGTCGACCTCATCGTCCTTGCCCCGGTATTCGGCCAAAACGTAGTCGATCTGAAAGGTGGTGAGGATGAGGATCACTGCCAGAATGTACACTGCCCATTGCACCGTCCGGTTGGCACTCCGCTCCGTGACTGGTTTACGCGTCTCCGGGCCCTTGCGGGGACGATCGCGTCGCTCATAGAATCCATGAATGAAGACGCGTGAGATCAACCAGTCGGCAAACCTCGCCAGCTGCAGGATGAGGAGCGCCTGCAGCAAGATGGAGAGTTGAATGTCCACGCCCGACAGCGTGAAAAGCGGCCGGTCGAGGTCGAGGATGAGGATGAGTCCGAGCAGCAGGCACAAATAAAAAATGTAAATGAGGATGCGATGCACCGTCTTCGACTGCTTTTCGTCGATCTCGGAACGCTTGAAATAGGGAGGGAGCAGTCGCCGGGTGAGATACCAGTAGATGAGGATGCTGACACAGATGAAGGCCATGCTGAACAGGACCTGGCCATAGCTGAAGGCCTGGCCGGCAATCTCAAACCATGTTGCATGAAGGAACGCGCGCATATCCAGCCGTATCTCGTAAATTTACATATTAAATAATGAAGTCATATGATTTCTGAGGCATTGCTGGACCAGGTGATCGATGATCTGACTGAAGAGGAAATTGACATGGTGGCCTTCTACACCAACATGGCGCGCACCATGCCTGTGCTCACCAGCTATTTGACGGATCAGGACACGGAGCTGCTCACCGACCGTGAGCACGATTATCTGCTCTATCTGGCCATGGTGCTCCTCAGGGCCGGAAGCGCCGTGGGTGCCGCGGAGGAAGATGCAGACCCGGCCGAACTGGAAACCAGGGAGGAGGCTGCCTGGGAGGCTCTGAATGCGTGCGGAGCCCGTCCTCTTGACCGGCTCAGGGAGCGCACCCCATTTGAAGCAGTCGTTCCCAACTTTATCCTCGACGCACTTGAGGTCGACGAGGACCTAGATTTTGTTACCGAGCCGGGCGGACAGTTGCTCTATGTCAAACTGATCACAATGGCCGGTGTCCTGCTGCCGGATTAAGCCTGCACGCTCTGGGTCACCCGGGCGATGATGTCCCGCTCGTATTCATCCACGCGCTGGATGATCTCACGCCCTTCCCGCAGGCAGGCATCGCGGTAAGCGTCATCCTTCAGTCCCGGCAGATTGATCTGCACATTGAGCCAGGCGCCATGTACGGCAGCCCGGGCACAGAGGGCACCCACACCGGCGTCGGAGATCGAGTTCGGATTCCCTTCATCCACCATTTGCGACAAAAGCGTGAATGAACGCTCTGCTGCACGCATCACCTGCAACGGCACCTCGATGGCCTGCCTGGTGGCCTGTTGGATCTGATCCTGTCGCACCGCTTTCTCTTCTTCCGTCCCTTTGGGCAGGCGGAAAGCTGCCATGACGGCGTTAAACGCGTCGGTGTCTGCATCGACAAGTGCAAGCAACTCGCTGACCAGGCCCTGTCCCTGCTCCGCCCAGTCCGAGAACTCCGCCCAGCGCTCATCCCAGCCCCGTTTGTGCGAGGACAGGTTGGCAACCATGGTTCCCAGGGACGCTCCCAGGGCACCAACATACGCCGACACAGAGCCACCGCCCGGGGTAGGGCTTTCAGAAGCCGTGACATGCGCAAAATTGGTCAGGGTCCGTGCCACAAGTCGATCTCCCTCGTTCTCGTCAAGCAGGTATTCGATGACCTTCTTGTCGGGATCAAACGGTGACAGCTCGTCCAGGCCCAGGGATTTGACCGCAACATGGATGATCTCGCGTTCCGGGATGCCGGTTGACCGCTGCTGTTGTTTCAAATAATATTTCCCTGCATCCAGCATCACCCGCAATGGCACCAGTCCCACCAGTTCGGATCCGGTGACGCGCAGGCCCCGCTGTCTTGCGCTGGTCCGGCACGCCTCAAAGGCTTCGTGGAGGGAGGTTTGACTCAGGTCGGTGAGGTTCATTGAGATCTGGGCGATCCCGTATTCCCCGATGTACCAGCCAATGGCCTTGACCGCCTTGCACATCCCCGGCTCGCGCACGGCCTCGCCATGCTCGTCGCGGACGATCTCTCCGGTGATGGGATGGCCGGACCGTTTGACCCGGCCTTTCTCGCGCACATCGAATGCCACGGAATTGGCCCGCCGCACTGACGTTGTATTCAGATTGACATTGTAGGCCACCAAAAAGTCGCGGGCGCCGATCACTGTCGCCCCGGCCTGGGGATTGAATTTTGCTTCGCCGAAATCCGGCTTCCACTGCGGGTCTTGCAATTTGTCTGCGAGCCCTTCATACTCACCGGCACGGATCGATGCCAGGTTGCGGCGCTCCGGGGAGGAGGCGGCGTGTTCATACAAGTACACCGGAAAGCCGAGCTCGCCACCTACCCGTGCTCCCAGCTTGCGTGCCCACTCGGCAGTTTCGTCCATCGTGATCCCTGATACCGGGATGAGCGGACAAACGTCGGTTGCGCCCATGCGTGGATGCTCGCCTGTGTGGGTACGCATGTCGATCACCTGTGCTGCCACACGCATGGCATGGTAGGCCGCCTCGATGACCGGCTCGGGCTCTCCGACAAAGGTCACGACCGTCCGGTTGGTCGCCTTGCCGGGGTCGACGTCGAGCAGGCGCACCCCCTCCACTGCCTTGATGGCATCAGTGATCTGACCGATCACTGACATGTCACGACCTTCACTGAAATTGGGGACGCATTCGATGAGTTGTCTTGTTGCCATAAGCTAAATTGCGCTT
>JAWWBX010000005.1:0-41521 GCA_033720735.1 Saprospiraceae bacterium | reverse complement strand
GACCGCGGCCTGGTCGGCGTCGAGGCCTGGCTCAAACTCAACTACCGCAAAAGTGGCTTTGATGTCGGACTGAGGCTCGACTATTTCAAAAACTCCAACTTGCTCAATCCGACGGACGCGTACAGCGACAAAGGCCTGGGCATCGCCTATCTCAGCAAGGAATTCGGGGACCTGCACGTCACCGTTGGACATATGTACGAACAGATCGGCAGCGGGATCATCTTCAAGGCGTATGAGGAACGCGCCCTGCTGCTCGACAACGCCCTGCTCGGTGCGCGGGCACGCTATCAGCTCTCTTCCGACTGGCAACTTACCGCTTTCGGGGGCAGGCAGAAGCATCTGTTCGATCTGTACGCATCGACTCTGGCAGGAGGCAAACTGGAAGGCTTTGCAGGCCTGAAAGAAGGTGCCCTGTCCCTGGCGCCAGGGATTGGGCTGATCACCAAGACGCTGTCTGACGGGCAGATGGATGACCTGGCAAATGTCCTGAGTACGTATACACCTGAAGACTTTATCGACAAGGCGCCCTTTCACAACTTCGCCCTGAGCCTTTATAATACATTGCAGTACGGCCCGGTCACCTGGTATTTCGAAGGCGCCTACAAGAGCAAAGATGTCTTTCTCGACCTGTACGCGACCCGTTCACTGTGGACTGGCGAGCAGACGCTGGGGAAATACGTGCTGGAGTCAGGCTATGTGATCTACAACGCGATCTCTTATGCCCGGGGTAAAGTGGGCATTACCCTGGAGAGCAAGGTCACCTCCGACTTTAACTACCGCGCAGATCCGCTGGCTGTGCTCAACCGGGGTATGATCAATTTTCTGCCTCCCATGGCACGCTTCAATACCTATCGGTTGACTTCACGATATACGCCGGCAACACAGGACCTGGGCGAGATTGCAGGACAGCTGGAAGCCAGTTTTCGGCCGAATCTGAAACAGAGCTATCTGATCAACGGGTCCTGGATCAACGACCTGAGCGGAACCAGTCTTTACCGGGAGATCTTTACGGAACTGACCTTCAAAAAGCCCCGGAAGCATACGGTAATCGGCGGGCTGCAGTTTCAGTGGTACAATCAGGAGCGCTACGAAGGCAAGACTGATGTACCCTTCGTCAAGACAGTCACGCCGTATGTGGACTACCTGTACCGATTCAGTCGCACCACATCGCTGCGTACCGAAGTGCAGTATATGCACACTGACCAGGATTGGGGGAGCTGGCTGTTCATTCTTGCCGAGTTTGGCATTGCACCCCACTGGGTCTTCGAGCTTTCGGATATGTGGAACATCACGCCATATGTAGACCGGTCAGGCGTGCGGCGCAATGATCCGCTGCACTTTCCTACCGTCGGTGTTACTTATAGTCACGGGGGGCAACGGATCAGCATGCGATATGTCAAGCAAGTCGAGGGCGTCGTGTGCAGCGGGGGCATTTGCCGGCTCGAGCCCGCCTTTAGCGGATTGCGTATCCTGGTTTCAACGCAGTTTTGATATGAGACCAACAGGAATACTGTTCGCGATCATGTTGGCCCTTGCCGGTTGCAAGGAAGACCGGATGATCCAACCCCTGATCCCCACCGGGGACCGGGTGATCCTCCTGGAGGAGTTTACCGGAAAGGGCTGTACCAATTGTCCGAAGGGCAGCCGTGAGATCGAGAACCTGCTTGCGCTCTACGGCGACAATCTGGTCGTCGTTTCCATCCACGCAGGATTCTTTGCTGACCCCGACTTCTTTCCGCTCGGACAATATGACCTTCGCACCGAGGAGGGGGAGGCCCTGTTTGACTATCTCGGACCCAACTTTGGCTATCCGGCGGGAATCGTCAATCGGAAGGAGTTTAACGGCTTTTTGCAGCACGGGCATACCTCCTGGGCGGCGTTTATCGCCGAGGAAATCGCACTGGCGCCACAGGTTGAATTCACCATCGACCGTGACTTTGATCCGGCTTCACGCAGCCTGACTATCGGGATCAGCGGTCGCTCCAAAGCTGATCTTGACGGGGAATTGCGCTTGAATGTGATGATCGTGGAAAGCGGCATCATCGATGCTCAGGACGATTCGGAGGCCGGTGGCATTGTCGAGGACTATGTACATCAACACGTATTGCGCGGAATGGCGACGGTCTTCGACGGGGATGTGATCGCACAAGATCCGGCAACCGGCGCAACCTTTTCCGGTGAATATGCCATACAAATTGATGAGGACTGGGATGCCGCCATGTGCGATATCGTGGTGTTTGTGACTCTGCTTAAGGGAGGGAAATTCGAAGTCCTGCAGGCGGGGCACGCATCCGTATCCGGGTGACTATCCGCCTCGCAAATTCATATCTTTGCCGGCTGATTCCTGTTTGTGATGCGTCCACCGCATCCTGATCAGGACAGAAATGGAGGAGCCATGAAGATTTCGTACAACTGGCTGAAAGAGTATGTTCCTGTTGAACTGCCTGCTGATGAGATGAGCGACCTGCTCACCGGTATCGGCCTGGAAGTAGGCGGGGTTGAACCGGTGCAGAGTATCAAAGGTGGGCTGTTGGGAGTAGTGGCCGGCCAGGTCATGACCTGTGATAAACACCCCAATGCAGATCGTTTGACGCTTTGTACCGTAGACGTAGGTGGCGCAGCACCCCTGCAAATTGTCTGTGGTGCGCCCAATGTGGCACCTGGTCAGAAAGTTTGGGTCGCAACCGTGGGTACCATCCTCTATCCCGGGGGCAATGACGAAGGCCTCACCATCAACAAAGTGAAAGTGCGGGGCGAGTTTTCAGAAGGGATGATCTGTGCCGAGGACGAACTGGGTCTGGGGGAAGATCACAGCGGGATCATGGTCTTACCCGGGGAGGTCGCGGTCGGAACTGAAGCCAGGAACTACTATCAGGTGACGGAAGACGTCGTCTTTGATATCGACCTGACGCCCAACCGTTCCGATGCGACATCGCATCTGGGGGTTGCTGAAGATGTGGCAGCATATCTCACCATTAACACCGATACGGCGGTGGCCGTAGACTGGCCCCAGGTTCCAGAGTTCACTGCCGAAGGGGTGTCGCCGATCACCGTCGAAGTACGGAACAGCGAGGCCTGCCCGCGCTACGCGGGACTGGTGCTGGAGGGTGTCCGCATCGGCGAATCACCCGATTGGCTCAAGCACCGTCTCCAGGCGGTCGGCGTACGGCCTATTAACAATGTGGTCGATGTGACCAACTACGTACTGCATGAGATGGGCCAGCCACTCCATGCCTTCGATGCCGACCGGATCGCAGGAAATCAGGTCATTGTGCGCACACTGGATGATGGGACGCCGTTTACAACCCTAGATGAGGCAGAACGGAAGCTGACATCTCATGATCTGATGATCTGTGACGGCAACAGCAAAGGCATGTGTATTGCCGGTGTGTTCGGGGGGATCGGCACCGGCGTCACCGAATCAACAACGCGTGTCTTTCTCGAATCGGCACATTTCAACCCGGAATGGGTCCGACGCACCAGTATGCATCATTTGCTCCGCACAGACGCCGCACGGACATTCGAAAAATCCACAGATCCAAACGTGTGTGTGACGGCTTTGCGACGTGCAGCCGACGTTATCCTGCGGATTGCCGGTGGCAAGGCCGCACCAGGGTTGATCGATGTCTATCCGGAGCCCGTCACCAAGGCGCAGGTCACGGTGCGCTGGGCACGCATCGATCATCTGATCGGCGTGGCGGTGGCTCGCGAAACACTGCGGAGTATCCTCGGTGCACTCAAAATGGAGATCGTCGAAGAGACTGCCGGACACTTCGTGGTTGCAGTGCCTACAAACAAAGCGGATGTCACGCGCGAGGCTGATGTGATTGAGGAGATCCTGCGCATCTATGGGTTCAACAATGTGCCGCTGAGCCCAATGATCGAGGTGCCCATGATCTCGGTTGAGTATCCAACCCGCTACCAGATGCGCCACACGCTTGGTGGAATGCTGTCTTCACTTGGGTTTTGCGAAATGATGGGCTTGTCGATGGTCAATGCGGAGTACGTGGACGACGGGCCCTTGCAGCTTGCGGACGGGCATCGCGTATTGATCAACAACACCTCCAACGTTTCGCTTTCGCTGATGCGCCCCGACCTGCTCATCAGCGCGCTGGAAACCGCGCAGTACAATCAGAACCGGCAGCAAGAGCACGTCAGCACCTATGAATTTGGCCACTCATACCGTCGGGATGGCGCGGATATCACAGAAAGAGAGTACCTGACCCTGATGATCACAGGTGACCTGTATCCCCGCAACTGGCGCTCCGGTGACGGCACGCCAACCGACTTCTACACCATCAAGAAATGCGTACACGCAGTCCTCGACAGAGTGGGACTCCGGCGGTACCAGGTGCGGGAGATCGATGACACCAGGTACTCCTACGGCCTGCGCTACGATCTCGATGGCCTCTCCATTGCGAAGATGGGGTTGGTATCCGGGGCGCTGTGTGCGCAATTCGATCTCCGTGGCGATGTCTTCTATGCCGAGTTGGATGCGGAAGCCCTCTATCAGGCCTATGGCAACCAGGAGATCCGGGTCGATACGATATCGCGCTATCCCGGCGTGGTACGCGATCTGGCCTTTACACTGCCCGGATCGGTACGCTATGCCGACCTCGAGCGCCTGATCCGCAAAAACGGCCAGCCATATCTCAGGTCAGTTGCATTGTTTGATATCTACGTCAATGAAGAACAACTTGGCAAGGGACGCAAGTCGTATGCGGTGCAACTCATGTTTGAGGACCAGGAGCGAACATTGACAGACGCCGATGTCGATGCGGCGATCGGCCGCATCGTTGCAGCTGCCGGGCGAGAGTTGGATGCCAGGCAGCGGTAGCCTCCCCTGATGCCCTCACACAGCAATTTTACTATCTTTGGTAGATGCAAAGTGTATTGCAACAACTTGAAGTTATTGAACTAAAAATCAAAGATTTAGCTTCGAAGTATGCAGCTTTGAAGGAAGAAAAAGAACAACTCAAACGTTTAAATTCAGAATTACAGAACGATCTGGATCAAATCAGGGAAGAGAAAGTGAGATTGGAGCAGGCGCTCTCGTCGGCGCTGTCAGACGCCAAAGCGGTGAAAGATCGCAAGGCACAGCAGGCGAGAATGCAGAAAGAGCTGGGTCAATACATCAAAGAGATCGATAAGTGCATTGCCCTAATGCAGGAAACGTAATACGATTGGATATCCATGAAACGCATTGAGGTGACGATCGCCGGCAGGCCATTTCCGTTGAAAGTCGAGGAAAATGAGGAGACACTCGTCATGCAGGTCGTGGATGAGATCAACCAGAAAGTCCGGGATTTCCAAAAGACATACCGGAACAAGGACAGGCAGGACTGCTTATCGATGGCCTTGCTCACATACGCAATCGAATACAACAAAGTGAAAGGACAAGACAATGTCCTCGCGGAGATCAAAGCGAAATCTGCCAGTATCCAGGCAGTACTCGAACAGGTCTCCTGATCCTTCCCTCAGATCCGGATCCATTATTCACTGATAAAACAGGAAGACATGGATTTAGGAGTCAATGCATTCATCGGACTGGGTATCGGCGCATTGATCGGTTTTCTGATCGCCTTTGTCGTCGTGCGCAGGGTGCGGAAATCGTCGATCGAAGAAAGCAACAAGAAGGCAGACCTGGCCATCCAGGAAGCCCGCATCACGGCGCAGCGCCTGATCACCGAGGCAGAGGCCAAGGTCGACAAGATGAAGGTCCAGGCCGAGCGCCACAACGAACGCACCAAGCAAAAGAAGATCCAGGAGGCGAAAGACAAGTTTAACAAGCTCAAGGCCGACTACGAAAGCCAGAAAGCCCAGCAACGCGTGGAGCTGAAGGAGCGCGAAATGGAAGTACGCCAACTGGAAAAGGACCTCGCCAAAAAGCGGGAAGCCCTCGATGCCGAAGTCGAATCCTTCGAATCGCGCGAGGCCGAGATCAAGACCATCCGGGAAAACCTCGACAAGCAGTTGCGCATCGTGGCCAAAAAACGGGAGGAGCTTGACACCGCCAACGAGAAGTTTATTAAGGAGCTGGAGAACATCTCCAAGCTGTCGCAATCAGAGGCCAAGGAGCAACTACTGGAGGCTGTGAAAGCCAAAGCGGAGACAGACGCCATGGCGATCGAAAAGCAGGCAGTCAACGCGGCGCGGGCCAATGCCAACAAGGAAGCCAAGAAGATCGTCATCCAGACCATCCAGCGGATGTGCGCAGAGTACACGATCGAGAATACGGTGTCAGTCTTCAACCTCGACAGCGACGACGTCAAAGGTCAGATCATCGGCCGCGAAGGCCGCAACATCCGCGCACTCGAAGCTGCCACCGGCGCCGAGATCGTCGTCGACGATACTCCCGAAGCCATCATCATCTCGAGCTTCGACCCGATCCGCCGCGAGATCTGCCGTTTATCACTCAAGCGGCTGGTGGCAGACGGCAGGATCCATCCGGCACGCATCGAAGAGGTCGTTGCCAAGGTGAAGAAACAACTGGATGAACAGATCGTCGAGATCGGTGAGCGCACCGTCATCGATCTGGATATCCATGGGCTGGACGCCTATCTGGTCAGGATGGTGGGGCGGATGCGCTTCAGATCGTCCTATGGCCAAAACCTGCTCAAACATAGCATCGAAACGGCGCACCTGTGCGCCACCATGGGTGCAGAACTCGGCCTGAGTCCCAAGCAGATCAAACTGGCCAAGCGTGCGGGTCTTCTGCACGATATCGGTAAAGTCGCAGATGAAGAGTCCGAACTCTCGCACGCCATCCTCGGAATGAAGATGTGTGAGAAGTACAAGGAGCACAATGCCGTCTGTAACGCCGTAGGAGCGCACCACGATGAGATCGAGATGAATAACATCATCTCGCCGATCGTACAGGCATGCGACGCGATCAGCGGCGCACGGCCCGGCGCACGCAGGGAGATCCTGGAGAGCTACCTCAAGCGCATCGGCGAACTCGAAGAATTGGCTATGTCCTACGACGGCGTGCAAAAGGCGTATGCCATCCAGGCCGGTCGCGAGCTCCGCGTGATCGTGGAGAGCGAAAAGGTCACGGACGACTACGCCGACGACCTGTCGTTTATGATCTCCCAGAAGATCCAGGACGAGATGCAGTATCCCGGCCAGATCAAGGTCACAGTGATCCGTGAGAAACGGGCAACAGCGTTCGCCAGGTAGGGACGACCTGCTGCCACAAGAAAATCATGCGGCCTGTCGGGATTTCCGGCAGGCCGTTTTGATTTGCCATTCCGGGCCTGACGCGGGTCTTCCTCCGCCGCTGTGCAGACCCTCAGGCGGCTTGTATGGCCAGTCAGTTCAATTGCCAAATATTATTTGGCATGATGCTGTGGAGCACATATGTAGTTCATTGATTATCAGCCCGTATTAGCCTGGATTCGTGAACCAAAAAGTGGGTGCTGCATTCCTATTTATAAGCAGAATTGATACCTTTGCAGCTGATTTGAAAACGGGGTATCAGACGTTTAAAAATCGACCACTTTGAAGGTACTTTTCACCAGCATTTTCAGTCTCTTTCTGGCGCTTGCCGCGGTCGGGCAGCATGACGACCAGCAGGCTGGCCATGAGGACCAGCAGCACACCGAAAGTCATGCTGACCATGGCCACCATGATCTCGGCTGCGGGATTGAGCATCACGAGGTGACCGAGTACGAACCAGGCCCGGTGGCCTTCCACCATATCGCGGATCAGAACATCTTTACGATCGGGCCGGTCTGGTTTCACCTCCCTTGCATCCTTTACGCCCCGGAAACGGGCTTGTCGGTCTTTTCATCAGGTAAGTTCCATGTCGCCGATCACCACGGTGATGGCACCATGGCGGTCGACCGCTATGTGATCCACTCGGGTGTCGTCATGCGCGTGCAGGACGAGAGCTTTCCGATGGGAGAGGTGGAGGTGTCCGGATTCACCGGGCAGAAGGAGATGGTCAACGGCAAGGAGAAAGAGGTGTACTACGTGTGTTACCATGATCAGCTCTATAAGCTTGACCAGAGCAGCACGGCCGACGGCGGGCTCTTTGGCGGAGGCATCACCTCATTTTACGACTTCTCGATCACCAAGAATGTGCTGACCATGTTGATCGTGGCGATCCTGCTGGGGTGGATGTTCATCTCGATCGCCCGGCGGTATCGCAAGCGCTCGGGCATGGCACCCAGGGGCGTGCAGTCGTTCATGGAGCCGATCTACAACTTTATCAAGGACGATGTGGCGAAGGCGATGATCGGTCCGAAGTATGAGCGGTTCATGCCGTTCATCATGGCCCTCTTCTTCTTCATTCTGGCGCTCAACCTGATCGGTCAGGTGCCCTTTTTGGGCAATCCCAATGTGACAGGCAATCTGGCTGTCACGCTGGTGCTGGCCATCTTCACGTTTATCGTGACCAATATCAACGGCAACGGTCACTACTGGCAGCATATTTTCTGGATGCCCGGCATCCCCTTCGCTGTCAAGCTGATCATGACCCCCATCGAGATCCTGGGTCTGTTCCTCAAGCCGATCACCCTGATGGTGCGTCTGTTTGCCAACATCACCGCAGGGCACATTGTCGTCCTGAGTTTTGTGGGGCTGATCTTCATTTTCGGACAAATGGGTACCGTGCCGGCCGGTGGCTGGGGTGGTGCCGTGATTTCCATACTCTTGACATTATTCATGTCTGCGATCGAATTGCTGGTTGCGTTCATCCAGGCATTCATTTTTGCAATTCTGTCGGCGTCATACATCGGTATGGCTGTGGCGGATGATCATCATTAGAACTAAACTTTTTAAAGAAACAAACTGAACGAATTATGGGTGGTAGTATCACAACATTGGCATTCGGACTTGCGGTTATCGGCGCAGGTATCGGTGTAGGTTACATCGGTGGTAAGGCAATGGAAGCGATCGCACGTCAGCCGGAGGCCATTGGCGACATTCGTGCCAACATGCTGATCATGGCGGCGCTTGTTGAGGGTATCGGCCTCATCGCAATCATCCTTGCATACATTTCCTAATCCGTCCCGCGGCCTGCGCCTGTGCGCCGGCCCGGTGGGTAAACAGCTGTACGCATGTTTTATCTGTTAGATTTCAGCCCGATCAAACCGGATATCGGTCTCATCCTCTGGACGACCGTGATCTTCGGCTTGTTTTGGTTGATCGTCGGAAGGTTTGCCTTCCGCCCGATCGCTGAAGCACTGCGCAAGCGCGAAACGGACATTCAGAACTCGCTCGACGAGGCAAAACGTGCCCGTGAGGAGATGTCCAATCTGCAAGCGGAGAATGAGAAGCTGCTTGCTCAGGCGCGTGAAGAGCGCGCCCGCATCCTGCGTGACGCCAAAGATGCCAGCAATCGCCTGGTCAGCGAAGCCAAGGAAAAAGCCAAGGATGAGGCGCAGAAGATCGTGACCAGCGCCAAGACCGAGATCGAGAACCAGAAGCAGCAGGCATTGATCGAGGTCAAGAACCAGGTGGGCAACATGGCGCTCGACATTGCCGGCAAGGTACTGCGGCGCGAATTGCAGGGAGATGCAGCGCAACAGGAATTTGTCGATAAACTGGTGAAGGAAATCGAGTTGAATTAATTTCGGTATGTCCGCATTCCGCATCGCATCACGCTACGCCAAGTCGCTCATCGACCTCGCTGTCGACGAGAACAAGCTCGAACGCGTCATGGAGGATATCCAGTATTTTCTGGAAGCCAGCCAGGTGCGCGACCTCCGGTTGCTCTTGCGCAGCCCGATCGTCAACGCTCACAAGAAAGGCCAGATCCTCAACCGCCTCTTTCGCGACAAGTTTGATGTCCTGACCATGTCATTTCTGGACATTATCCTGCGCAAGGGGCGTGAGCCGATGCTGGTGGAAATCGCCGAATCGTTTGTCGAGCAGTACCGCGAGATCCGTGAGATCTCTGCCGTACGCGTCATTACGGCTGTACCCCTGACCGGGGAGCAGGTCGAGGAGATCAAGGACAGGATCCGCGCCAGCGGCGTGACCTATCCCAACATCGAACTGGAAACACATGTGGATCCGGCCATCATGGGAGGACTGATCCTGGAATTTCAGGACAAACTCTATGATGCCAGCGTCGCGCGTCAACTCGAAGAGTTGCGCAAGGAATTTGCCAATGGCAATCCCGAACACGCCAATTAAACAACAAGGACAAATCTCAAGTCAATGATTCAAGTTAAACCTGACGAAATATCAGCGATCCTGAAAGAACAACTCTCCGGATTCAAGACGGAAGCAGAACTGGAGGAAGTAGGTACCGTGCTCCAGGTGGGGGACGGGATCGCACGTCTTTACGGCCTGACGAAGGCGCAGGCCGGTGAGCTGGTTGAGTTTGAGACCGGCGTGCAGGCGATCGTTCTGAACCTGGAAGAAGACAACGTGGGTGTCGTATTGATGGGCCCGGGCGATGGGATCAAGGAAGGTTCAACGGTGCGCCGTACCGGCAAGATCGCCTCGATCGAAGTGGGTGAAGGATATGTTGGCCGCGTCGTGAACCCGCTGGGACAGCCCATTGATGGCAAAGGACCGATCGAAGGGACCAAGTATGAGATGCCCATCGAGCGCAAGGCGCCAGGTGTGATCTTCCGTCAGCCAGTCAACGAACCACTGCAAACCGGGATCAAGGCCATTGACTCGATGATCCCGATCGGCCGTGGCCAGCGGGAGCTGATCATCGGTGACCGTCAGACCGGGAAGACCGCTATCGCCATCGATACGATCATCAATCAGAAAGAATTTTACGAAAGGGGAGAACCGGTTTATTGCATCTATGTTGCCTCGGGCCAGAAAGCCTCAACCGTGGCCAAGGTCGCCAAGACCCTGGAAGAGGCCGGCGCACTGTCTTATACAGTGATCGTTTCTGCTTCTGCCTCTGACCCGGCTCCATTGCAGTTCTTCGCTCCGTTTGCAGGAGCGGCCATCGGGGAGTTTTTCCGCGATACCGGTCGCCCGGCCTTGATCGTTTATGATGACCTTTCCAAACAGGCAGTAGCATATCGTGAAGTATCCTTGCTGCTCCGTCGCCCTCCGGGTCGTGAGGCCTATCCGGGAGACGTCTTTTACCTGCACTCGAGACTGCTCGAGCGGGCCGCCAAGATCATCAACAACGATGAGATCGCACGTAACATGAACGACCTCCCTGAGTCACTCAAGAATGCGAAGGACAGTCAGGGCAATCCCCTCGTCAAGGGTGGAGGCTCCCTCACGGCCCTTCCGATCATTGAGACGCAGGCGGGTGACGTATCGGCGTATATCCCAACCAACGTGATCTCGATTACCGATGGTCAGATCTTCCTGGAGTCAAACCTGTTTAACGCAGGGATCCGCCCGGCGATCAACGTCGGTATCTCGGTATCACGCGTAGGGGGTTCGGCACAGATCAAGTCGATGAAGAAGGTCGCCGGCACCCTGAAGCTGGATCAGGCTCAGTTCCGTGAGTTAGAGGCCTTTTCCAAATTCGGCTCAGACCTGGATGCAGCGACGACTGCCGTTTTGGCCAAGGGTGAGCGCAACGTCGAGGTCTTGAAACAGGCGCAATATTCGCCAGTGCCCGTCGAAAAGCAGGTGGCGATTATCTACCTCGGAACGCAGGGGCTGTTGAAAAATGTACCAGTCGAAAAGGTGAAAGAGTTTGAAGAGTTGTTCCTGACAACCCTTGAACAAAAGCATGCAGATGTGCTTGAGACATTCCGCGCGGGTAAACTGACAGACGAGGCAACCGACGTTCTCAAACAGGTGGCTGCAGACCTTTCCGCGCAATACGCTTAATCAGGGACCATGAGTGGACAGTTAAAGGAAGTCAGGGACCGCATGAAGTCTGTGCGCTCGACGCAACAGATCACCAAGGCGATGAAGATGGTGTCGGCTGCCAAACTGCGGCGGGCACAGGACGCCATTGTGCAGATGCGCCCTTACGCCAACAAGCTTGAGGAAATGCTCAAGCACATTCTGTCCAACGTGGATACCGATATCAGCAATGTGTATTCACGTCGCCGCCGTCCCGAAAAGGCGCTGGTGGTCGTCATCACCAGTGATCGCGGGCTTTGCGGCGCTTTCAACTCCAATATCATCAAGGCAGCGGTCAAGCGCATCGATGACAGGTACGAACAGGTGCGCAAAAACGGCGGCCTTTCGATCCTGTGCATCGGCAAACGCGGGTACGACTTCTTCAGGAAGCGCTATAAGGACTGCACGATCATCAAGGATCATGTCCAGCTCTTTAGCGACCTGTCGTTCAACAATGCTGCGAAAGTCGCCGATGCCATGATGCAGGCCTTTATTGATCTCGAATATGACGCCATCGACGTGTCCTATGGCCGCTTCAAGAACCCGGCGACCCAGTATGCCGAAATGGTGTCGTATCTCCCGGTACCGATCGAGAGCAAAAAGATCCGTTCCCGTCGCGCCGACTACATCTTCGAACCCGACGAGGAAAAGCTGTTGAAGGAGCTCATCCCGAGTATCCTCGAAGTCCAGTTCCACAAGTTCCTGCTCGACACCAGTGCTTCCGAGCACGGTGCGCGCATGACCGCGATGGACAAAGCGACGGAAAACGCTGAAGAACTGCTCCGTGAGCTGCGCATCGGGTACAACAAAGCCCGCCAGGAAGCAATCACCAAGGAGCTTTCCGAGATCGTGGGTGGTGCTGCCGCGCTCGAGGGGTAGGGGCAGTTGGCAATCGGCAGTTTTACTGGTCACGCGAATCGATATTCGCGGCTGTCCGGCAAGCATTCCCATCTTTCCGACATCTGTGATCATCTTTTGCAATCTCTCCTTTAGCTTTCCCTCGTCTCTCCCTCCCCCCCGTCCGTTCTGAGCACCTGAACACTTGAACACATGAACACATGAACACGTGAACACCCCCCGAAAGGGAGTTTCTTATCTTGCTGACTTATTCTCTTAGATGAAAGCCATCATTCCAGTAGCCGGAGTGGGGACCAATCTGCGTCCGCACACCTTTACCCAGCCGAAACCGCTGATCCCGGTGGCCGGAAAGGCGATCATTGCGTTCATCATCGATCAATTGCGCGAGGCCGGTGTCGAGGAGTTCATTTTCGTGATCGGCTACCTGGGTCAGAAGATCAAGGCGTATGTCGATGAGCACTACCCTGACGTGCATGCGGAGTACGTGCATCAGGAAACCCGCATGGGACTGGGACACGCGATCTGGAGCACGCGAGAACTGCTCACCCCTGATGACGCCTTGATGATCGTGCTGGGTGACACCATCCTCGATGTGGATTTGCTGCAGGTGATCGGCAATGAGCATTCATGCCTGGGCATCAAGAAAGTCAGCGATCCGCGTCAGTTTGGAGTGGTCGAACTGGACGACAACGGCTGGGTGCGCAAGGTGATCGAGAAACCGAGGATCCCCAAGTCGAATCTGGCCATGGTGGGATTGTACAAGATCAGGGAAGTGGCCATGCTGATGGACTGTCTTGATCGCAACATTCGGGATGAGCGTCGCACCCATGGCGAGTACCAGTTGACAGATGGCATTATGTGCATGATCGAGAAAGGGGCGCAGTTTGTGCCGCATGAAGTCGACAATTGGTTCGATTGTGGTCAGAAGGAGATCCTGCTCGAGACCAATGCCACACTGCTCAAACGCAATCCGCCGGATGTGTCGGCGATGCCGCAGGTTGATAATTCTATCGTGATTCCGCCGGTGTCTATCGGAAAAGACTGCACCATCCGTAACTCAATCATTGGCCCGCACGTCTCTATTGGCAATGGATCAAATATCGATTCCTCGATCATCCGTGATTCGATCATCGGCAGCTATGCACGGATCCGCGAAGTGGTGCTGCATCACTCGATCGTGGGGCAGGACGCCGCGATTCGCGGATTGCGGCAAAGCCTGAACATTGGGGACAACACCGAGATCGATCTGGGATAACTGAAACAAACGTATTTGTAGATGAAGGGAGGGGAATGATCGAGTATATCTGGACATTCCTGCCATTCACCGTTTATTCACGCATTCAACATACGCAATATGAAGTGGATCATGAGTCTGGCACTGCTTTGCGTCACCTTCGCCGCCGGGCAGGCCCAAATCAAAGCTGTAGAAACATTTATCGAAAATCACCCCAACCTGGATGAATACTATGTCTACCAGAGTACGCTGCGGATGATCAATCAGGAAGGGGATCCTGATTTTAACCGTCTGATCAAGGATATCCGCAAGATCAACATCTATATCTCAGAAGGCAGCACCGATGTGACCGAGGAGAGCTACCGCAGCATGCTGGATGATTTGTTTCGGGAGGGATTTGAAGTGCTGATCGACGCCAAATACGAAGCCACCCTGATCAACATGATGTCGAAGGACGCGGGGAGCCGCTCGTACTATGTACTGGCCGTACGCGATACCGACAACTTCGGCTTGATGGAGATGGACGGGAGCCTTGATCTTCGCTATCTTAAGGCGCTCGAAAACATGGACTTCAGCAAGTTGCAGAAGATCGTGATGGACCAGAAGTAGCCATCTGCATCACCGGGGCAAGGCCCTATGCGCACACACATGGAAGCGGTACTCAGGACAGAACAACTCTCAAAAACGTTTGGCAAGATCAAGGCCGTGCAACAGCTCGACCTGGAGATCTCGGCAGGCCAGGTATTTGGCATCCTGGGGCCTAACGGCAGTGGCAAGACAACGACTCTGGGGATGATCCTGGGAGTGGTCAAGCCGACATCAGGCTCTTACAACTGGTTTGGGAAGGGTGACAGTCATCACCTGCGCAAACGGATCGGAGCCATCCTGGAGCACCCCGTGTTTTACCCGTTTCTGAGCGCGGTCGAAAATCTGCGCATCTCGGCACATATCAAGGACGTAGCCAACCCCGATTTCGACGGATTATTGCAGATGGTCGGCCTCTACGACCGGCGCAATGACGCCTTCAAGACTTACTCGCTCGGGATGAAACAGCGGCTGGCGATCGCGACAGCTCTGGTGTCCGACCCGGAAGTGCTCATCTTTGACGAGCCCACCAATGGTCTCGACCCGCAGGGCATTGCGGATATCCGACAGCTCATCCTGGATATCGCCGGGATGGGCAAAACGATCGTTCTGGCAAGCCACCTGCTTGATGAAGTACAAAAAGTCTGCACGGACTTTGCGGTACTCCGCACCGGCGAGAAGATCTTTCAGGGGAGCGTCGATCATGTGCTCAATCAAAAACAGCGTATCGAGGTGTACGCTGAAGATCACGAGCGTCTGCTGCAGGAACTGGAAAACGACAACCGCGTATTGCGGCTGGAAAAGCAGAATGGCGTGTTTGTGATCGAGGTGAGCGACGACCTGACCACAGGCATTCTTAACAAGGCGATGTTCGAAAGGGGCTTGCTCCTTTCACACCTCGCTACCGTGCGCTCCAACCTGGAGGAAACATTCCTGGAAATTCTGAGAGAAGATGCTCGCTAAGTCAGCCAAACTCGAATATCTGAAGTTCAGGCGCTACCGGCCGTTCTGGATCATCCTGGGGTTGTTTGTGCTGGCATTTTTCGCCGTGGGCTTTTCCATGAAGGCATTGGTGGACTTCTTTGTAAGGGAAAACGCCAATGACCTGGGCAAGTATCTGGAGAATGGCCTGCCTCTCTTCGACTTTGTCGATATCTGGCAAAACCTGGCCTACATCACCTTCCTCTTCAAGTATATCCTGGCCTTTGTGGTCGTCATTTCGATTTGCCTGGAGTACTCCAACAAAACGATCCGGCAAAACATGATCGACGGGCTGTCGCATCGCGAATACCTCTTCTCGAAATTGAGTTTGATGGTGCTGCTGAGCCTTATCGCAGGTGCCCTGCTGACCCTGCTGGGCCTGGCCCTTGGGCTCATGTACTCACCGGTCAAATCTCTCGACTTCGTCGTGCTCAACATGGAGTTTGTCCTCGCCTATATGTTTGAGGTATTTTGCTTCCTCGCCCTGGCGATGTTTGTCGCGACGCTCCTCCGGCGCACCGGATTCGCGATCGTTCTGTTTGTCCTGTATTCCCTGGCGATCGAGCCGATCATCACCGCCATCATGGAGTTCAACTACGAGTTGGAAGTCTGGTATTTCCCGGTCAAGTCGATCAACAACCTCATTCACATTCCTTTCGGCAAATACATTTTCCGCGAAGTCCAGGACTTCGTGTCACTGCGCGAGATCGGTGTGGCGACCTTCTGGATGGTGCTGTGGATCTTCCTGACCTACCAGCTGATCAGGAAACGGGATGCCTGAGGATGAGAGATTAGACGTTAGAAATTAGACGTTAGACAAGTGTGCCGGCAGCCAGATAGCACCAGGCATAGGTTGATGTGCGGAACACCAAACCCGAATCCCGAAACCCGGTCTAATCATCACGTAACGATTGCACCGGATTGGCCAGTGCACTCCGCACCGTCTGATACCCGACAGACAACCAGGCCAACACAAAAGCAATGACGATGGACAAAATGAAGATCAGCGGTGAGATATTGACGCGATAGGCAAATCCCTGCAACCACTCCTGCATCACGAGCCAGGCTACAGGCACCGCGATGACCGCCCCGATCAGCACCAGCATGGAAAACGGGCGGTTGAGCAGCAAGACAATGCTGATCGTAGAGGCCCCCAACACGCGCCTCACACCGACTTCCTTGGCACGACGTGCCGCTGTGAGTATTCCGATGCCGAACAAACCGAGGCATGCGATAAAGATGGCCAGTCCCGTAGCGATGGCAAGGATGCGCGACAGCCGGACCTCGGACTCGTATTGGAGGGCGGTCCGTTCGTCGATAAAGTGAAAGTTGAACGGCTGTTCGGGAGCGGCACGTTGCCAACTGTCGCGGATCTCGGCGAGTGTCGCCTGCATATCGCCGGCCTGCAGTTTGAAGAGGAGCTTTGGGTTTGGCAGATCGATAAAACTATGATCGGGTGCCAGCGAGATCAGCGAAAGAGCATCTTTGGAAAGGGCGATCGGCTCTACCGGCTCGTAGAGCGGAGCGAAATGAAAATCACGCACGACGCCAACCACTTCGTATTCCGCAAAAGGGCCCGGCAGGAATTGCCCGATGGGTTCGTCCCAGCCGTAGGCCCGTGCCATGGCTTCGTTGATGATCACTGACCGCATATCACTTTCCGGCTGCTCGTAGAATCCACGCCCTGCTGTCAGACGCAATTGCATGACATCCAGGTAGTTGTGTTGGACGTGTTGGACCACGAACTGACGAAACCGGTCTGTGCTCTGTTCCACGTATCCCACCTGGAACCAACCCGGGGTGCCAAAGGTGTGGGAGGCTGCGGTGATGTCAACGACACCGCTGCGGCCAATGAGGTCATTGCGCAAGACGCCTGTTATGCGATGTGCATCGTCCCAGGTCTGCGGCAGCCTCTGGCCACTGACGAGGTAGGGAACTGCCACGACATGCTCATCCTGATACCCCAGGTCCTTCTGCTGCAGATAGCGGATCTGATCTTTGACGACGAGCGTGCACATGATGAGGACAAGGGAGATCACATACTGGAGCCCGACCAACCAGCGGAGCACGACATGGCGGTCTCCCGATTTGCGCCCGAGCACGCCACGTATGACCTGCATGGGCTGGAAGCGCGACAGGACGAGTGCTGGATACGTGCCGGCGATCAGCCCGGTCAGGAGCAGGATGGCCACAAGCCAAACGAGTGACTCCCAGCTCAACGCCATGGACAAGGCCTTCCCCGACAAGCTGTTGAAGAGAGGCAGGGCCGCCATGGCCAGACAGACGCCGATGCTCACCGCCAGGAACGTGGTGAGCAAGGCCTCACCCCAAAACTGCCCCATGATCTGTGTGCGCGTGGCGCCGGACACCTTGCGAATCCCCACCTCACGCGAGCGGGTCACCGACCGCCCCACCGCAATGGTCGTAAAGTTGATGCAGGCCAGCAGCAGGATCAACAGGGCCACCCCTGAAAGGATGTAGATATACCTGCGATCCCCCACCGGGACCAGGCCTGGGGGCACGTCGGCATTGAGGTGGATATCGGTGATGGGTTGGAGCCCTACCACGTATTCGCCGGGCGCATAGATCTGCGACACCTTCTCGTCAATAAACGGGGCAATATCGGCCATCACGTCCTGGACCGCGACACCCTGTTTGAGCTTTACGTAGGTCTCGACATAAATGATGGTCCAGCTGAGCATCGCCTGAGGTGACAAAAACACCTTGGCATTCTCAAACGGAATAATCGCACTGTACTGGATGCTCGAGTTGGACGGTGGTTCTTCCAGGATGCCACTGACCTTGAACGGCTGCCACTCTCCGGCAAATTGCAGCTCCAGGATGTTGCCGATCGGCTTGTCATCGCCAAAGTATTTGCGTGCCAGCGACGGGGTGATCACGACGTTGTGGAGCTCGGAGAACGCATTGACCCGCGTGCCGGCGAGCATGGCAAAGTCAAACACTTCCAGGAAATCCGGATCGGCCATCATGACGGACTCCTGTTCCATGAATGCTCCAACGCGTGCCGAAGTCGTATTGGTCACGTACCGTGCGACACTTTCGATACCCGGAAAATTGTCACGCAATTCTGGTCCAAGCACGACCGGTGTCACGGAGTTGAACAATAGCTGATCTTTGAATTGCTCCTTGACCCATGCCCGGTAAATGCGGTCAGAGTCGCTGTGAAACTTGTCGAACGACGTCTCGTTCTTGACGAAGAGCAGGATGAGCAGGCAAACGGCCACGCCAACGCTCAGCCCCAGGATGTTGATGAGTGAGTACAGGCGGCCTTTGAGAAGACTGCGCCAGGCGACTTTGAAATAGTTGCGGATCATGGCATCGCGTTTTAATTATTCACTTCGGAGAGACTTGACCGGGTTGGTCAGTGCGGCCCGGATACTCTGATAGCTAACGGTCAGGAAGGCGATGGCGATCGCCAGGGAGGCGGCGAGGAGAAAGATGCCCCAACCCATGTCGACACGGTAGGCAAAATTCTCGAGCCAGTTGCTCATCACGTACCACGCGACCGGGGTGGCAATGACAATACCGAGCAGCACGAGCTTGAGGAAATCCAGGGAGAGCAGGCTGACGATGTTGCCCACCGATGCACCCAGCACCTTGCGTATGCCGATCTCCTTCGTACGCCGTTCGGCGGTAAAGGCCGCCAGAGCCAGCAAGCCAAGGCAGGCGATGAAGATGGCGATCATACTGAACAGACTGGATAGCCTGCGCGTGGTCAGCTCATTAGCGTATAAACTGGCCCATTCCTCGTCGAGAAACGCGTAGTGAAATGGCTGTTCAGGTTCAAACCGCTTCCAGATCCCCTCAATGTCCTGCAAGGTGCTCGTGATCGCTCCTGATTGCATCCGTACCGTGATCAGGTTGTCAACGCCCGGATTGAATCCGCGCTGGTTGTGGATGAAGAAGAGCGGCGAGATCTCGTGATGCAGCGACTGGAAATGGTAGTCCTGCACCACACCGACGATCGTGTACCAGGACGGCTCGTCAGGGTTGGGGTTGAGGAAATTGTCCGGGCTGGCCACCTGGACGCCGATCGGGTCATCGATTTCCATTTCACGCACGGCCGCCTCATTGACCAGGATCGAAAGGGTGTCGGAGAAATCCTCCGAAAAGCTGCGGCCGGAGACCAGCTGCATGTCCATGCACTCGATGTAGCCGTCATCGACGAGGATCCCGCTCCCGATGATGGCCTCATTGGTGCCTTGCGGACGGAACGACATGCCGAAAAACTGCTGGCCGGGCTGTGTGCTGCAGCCGCTTACGGCCGTGACACCCGCCAGCTGGCGGATCTCCTGCTTGAAAGTCTCGGACTCCTGCGGGGTCATCCCGCCGGCCCCTTCCAGGGTTACCAGGTATTCCTTGTTGAAACCGAGATCCTTGTTCTGTGTGAAGCGCCACTGTTTGTAAACAAGGATCGTGCTGATGATCAGGAACACGGAAATGCCAAACTGGAAAACGACCAGCGCATTGCGTAAACCGGCCCCTTTTGTGGTTTGCATGACCTTGCTGCGCAGCACCTGGACCGGCCGGAATGCCGACAGGGCAAAGGCAGGATAAGCACCTGACAGCAACCCGGTGATCAGCGCTGCGAGCAGCAATAGCCCGACATAACTGCCACTGAGCAGATGGGAGGCGGTAAATGCCTTGCCCGTCACTGCGTTGAAGAACGGAAGCGCCAGATAATTGATGCCCATCGCGATCAACCCCGCAACCAGGCTGATGATCACAGCCTCGGTCAGAAACTGGGCCGCGATCTGTGCGCGGTCCGATCCGAGGGTCTTGCGGATACCGACTTCCCGCGCCCTGCCGCTGGACCGTGCGGTTGCCAGGTTCATAAAGTTGATGCTGGCAATGCCGATGATCAGAAGGGCAATGAGCAGGAAGAAACGCACTCTTTCCGCTGATCCGGGCGGTTTGATCTCAGATTCCAGATTGGATTTGAGGTAGATATCGTGCAGCGGCTGGAGAAAATAGCGGTACCCGTTGCCCTGCCGTTGATACTCCTCATAGTTGATGCCAAAATGGCGCTGGATCGGGCCGGAGGCGTATTTGACGACCATGTCGGGAAACTTGTCCTCCAGAACCCCGGGGTCAGCCGATGGTGCGAGTTTGAGATACGTGTAAGCGGAGAAGTTGATGTAGTTGGGCTGTTCAAGGAATCCCAGACTCACCGACGATCCAAGCATGTTGAACCGGAGATGTGATTTTCTCGGAACGTCCGCACATACGCCGCTGACGACGAGATCGTCATCGTTGTTCGGAATATCAATGACCTCGCCGACCGGGTCTCGCTCGCCAAAGAGCTTGCGCGCGAGACTTTCAGTAAGGACCACATGATCGGGCTTGGTCAGGGCAGTGGCGCGATCGCCGGCCAGCAGCGGGATGCCGAAGAAGTCGAAGAACGTCGAGTCTGCCCACATGTACTGGTCTTCTTCGTACAACTGGTCGTCTACCTTCATCATGAAGTTGTTGCCCTGGAAGAAGAACAGGCGGCAGGTCGACACCACCTCGGGAAACTCCTTGCGCATGGCTTCGGCATACGAGGGCGGGATGATCGCATAGTTTCTGGACCGCCCCGGATAATTGCGCTCCAGTCCCACCCGGTAGATCCTGTCACCGTCCTGATGAAAACGGTCATAACCGGTCTCATCCTGAACATACATCATGATAAACATGAAACAGGCCAGGCCGATGGCCAGGCCAACGATGTTGATGATGGCGTAGCTCCGGTTGCGGACCAGATTGCGCCAGGCGATTTTGAGATAGTTGTGAAGCATGGTTTGGTATTGAATTATTCGTTGCGCAGTGCGTCAACGGGATGTGCAATTGCTGCCGAAAGGCTTTGGATCGAAACGGTCAGTACGACGATAAACAGTACGCTGAGCCCCGCCCCAGCCAGGACCCACCACGGGATGCCCGAGCGGAAGGCGAAATCCTGCAACCACAAGGTGCTGAGGTACCAGGCCAGAGGTGCTGCCACGACAAAAGCCGCCAGCACCAGTACGACAAATTCGCGCGAGAGCATGCGCACAATACCGGCAACGGAGGCTCCGAGTACCTTGCGGATCCCGATCTCTTTGGTCCGTCGCTGCACGGTGAAGGCCGTGAGACCGATCATGCCGAGCAGCGCGATGAAGATGGTCATTAACGAGGTGTACAGCAGTGTCCGGCCGAAGCGCTCCTGCTCGGCATATTGCGCGTTGAAATCTTCGTCAAGGAACGAATAGCGCATCGGATGCTCTGGCTCTACGGAAGCCCACAAGTTGCGGATCTCACCAATCGTACGGGGCAGATCCGAAGTTGAGAGCTTCATTGCGGCATACCAGCGGTTGGTATGACGGCCGCCGATCACCAGGGGTTGAATTTCGCGGCTCAGCCCGCGGTAATGAAAGTCACGCACGACTCCGACGATCTCTCCATATGTCGTGTCGGAAGTAAACTTCACCTTGGCACCGACGGGGTCTTCCAACCCGAACTGCTGCGCATATTGTTCATTGACCACATAGTGGTCGATTGTGTCACCAGCGATGTTGGATGAGAGGAACCTGCCGGCCACCAGCTCAAGATCGAGCGTTTCCATCAGGGTGTGATCCGCAAACAGTACGTGCGGATTGCCCCGGTCTGTCCGCCCTTCAAAGACCATCCCCCAGTCCGGAAATTGCATGCCCGGGAGTCGCGAAGCCGTCGAAACGGTCTGCACGCCGGGAATTTGTTCAAATGACGGACGAAGGCGCTCGACGGTCCGATGCGATTGTGATGCATTGCAAGGGATGACCAAAACCTGATCCGGCGAAAACTGCAGGTCATGTTGTTCCATATAGCGGACTTGCCGGAATACCGTGGCCATGACCACGAGCAACGCGATGCTCACCACCAGTTGGGCCGAGACCAGAAAGGTCCGGAGGGTCACAAAACGGCGTCGGGGTTGCGCGCGTGTCTTCAGGGCCTTGACCGGCGAATACGACGAAACAGTAATAGCCGGGTAGTAGCCGGCGATGACACCGGTCAGGATGGTCAGGGCGATCACCGGGAAGATCAATACGGCATTTCCATGCGCAAACAGACTCAGATCCCGGGCCGTGATCTGGGCGAAGACGGGCAGGAGCAGTTGTGCGAGGGTCAGGGCCAGGATCAATGCCAGCATCGCCTGCAGAACAGCTTCACTTACAAATTGCGTGATGAGTTGGCTGCGATAGGCACCGGACACCTTGCGGATGCCAACTTCCCGCCGGCGCTGGATCGCCTTGCTGGTTGCAAGATTGATGTAGTTGACAATGGCGACGAGCAATACCATCAGGGCGATGACGGCCATGGTCGCGATATGTCGCACATTGCCGCCGGAGCCTTCAAGCCAACCGTAATCTGAAGCACGCAAGTGCACCTCGTCGACCCTTTGCAGTTGCCAACGCGCCAGATCATCGGCAGTAGGGGTATATTGCATATCAGCATACTCCTGCTTGATCATTTGCTGCAACCTGCTGGTGATCTTCTTTTCCAGCGCAGCGATGTCTGCCTGCGGGTTGGTCTTGATATAGGTTGCCCGGTTGTTGCCGGTAAAGGATGGCGCGTACCATGTAAAGCGCGTGTACAGGTCATAGTGCAGGTGGGTGAGCCGGTCGGTGAGGTCAAATACCCCGCGGATCACGAAGCCGTCCTCATTGTCATATCTGATGACTTTGCCAATGGGATCTTCATCGCCAAAAAGCTGCTGCGCAAGGGTGCGGGAGATGACCAGGTCATTGGGACCATTGAGTGCAGTGGCCGGATCACCCCGCCAAAAGGGTACCTGCAGCACGTCAAAGAACGTGGTGTCGACGTGGGCAACCTGTTCAACGTACAGTTTCTTTCCCGCGAAGTCCACGAGTGCTTCGCCGTAGGGGCCGAGACCGGTCGCCGCCTCGACTTCCGGGAACTCCGTGACCAGCGTTTGCGCCAGAAGTGACGGCGTCCATACCGTATTGGAGCCGTCATTCCAGTGCCGGTAGACCCGATAGACCTGCTCTTTGTCAGGTAACCATTTGTCGTAGCGCGTTTCATGGCGGATGTACAGAGCGATGAGAATGACCACCGCCAGTCCCAGCGATAGACCCAGGATATTGATGGTGGCGTATGCTCGGTGCGCCATGATGTTGCGCCAGGCCACCTTGAAATAGTTACGTAGCATGGTCTGTACGTTGTGTTAATTGCCAATGCGTCGCCGGTCAGCCGTTCGCGACCGGCCCTGCCACGCGCCCGGATGGAAGCTGGGTATCCGACTGGATAAACCCGTCCACGAGCTGAATGGTCCGTGTACCGTAGGTAGCGTTCTTTTCAGAGTGGGTCACCTGGATGATCGTGGTGCCCTCGTCATGCAGTTCAGACAGCAGGCCCATGATCATCTCACCTTGCGCCGAGTGCAGATTGCCGGTGGGCTCGTCGGCGAGCAGGAGTTTCGGGCGTCCTGCCATCGCGCGTGCGACTCCGACGAGTTGCTGCTGCCCCCCAGAAAGCTGGTGAGGGAACAGGTCCTTCTTGGCCACGATGTTGAATTTGTCCAGCAAGTCCGCCACGATCGCCGCACGTGATCTGCGCTTGACTTTCTGGTAGATGAGGGGCGTCTCGATATTCTCGGCGACCGTAAGCTCGTCGATCAGGTGGTAGGCCTGGAAGACGAAGCCGATGGTAGTCCGGTGCAGTGCCGTGCGCCTTTTTTCCGACATCATATGCACGGGCTCCTCCTCAAAATAGTACTCCCCGCCATCGGGCTGATCGAGCATGCCGATGATATTGAGAAGCGTGGTCTTGCCAGCACCGCTGGGCCCCATGATCGTGACAAACTCACCCCGGGCGATCTCCAGATGAATATCCCTGAGCACCCAGGTGGTACGGCCCCCGGCTTTGTAGTAGCGTTCGAGATGCCTGAGCGAGATCATGATCAGAGATATTGGCGTACCAGGTTCTCGGCCGCGATCTGACCATCCAGCATCCGCACAATGCGATTGGCAAATTCCGCACAGTATTGAGAGTGGGTCACCATGACAATGGTGGTGCCAGCTTCGTTCAGGTCCCCCAGCAGCCGCATGACCTCGTCCCCGTTCGAGCTGTCCAGATTTCCCGTTGGCTCATCGGCCAGGATCAGCTTGGGTTTGTTGACAATTGCCCGGGCAACTGCCACCCGTTGTTGCTGTCCGCCAGACAGCTGCTGCGGGAAGTGATTGCGCCGATGCATCATCTTCATACTCTCGAGCAACTCCTCCACGCGCTCTTTGCGCTCTGACGCAGGTGTGCGGGTGTAGAGCATGGGCAGTTCGACATTCTCAAACACGGTGAGTTCGTCAATGAGATTGAAGCTCTGGAACACGAAACCCAAATTGTGCTTGCGGATGTCAGAACGCTTGCGTTCTGAGAGGTGACCGACTTCCTGATCCATAAAGTAGTATTCACCACTGGTGGGGCTGTCGATCATGCCCAGGACGTTGAGCAGGGTTGATTTGCCGCAGCCGGATGGCCCCATTACCGCGACAAATTCGCCCGGGTTGATTTCGAGGTCGACCTCGTTGAGAGCGGTCGTCTCAATGTCCTCGGTACGGTAAACCTTAACGAGATTCTTTGTGCGTATCATAGTTCAAATTCATTTTAAGATGAGTTCGTCCTTGTCCCCGAAGCCGTCGTAACCGGATACGATGACCACCTCTCCCGGTTCGAGCCCGCCGGTCACTTCGTAATAATTCGGATTCTGCCGGCCGATGCGGATATCGCGCTTGCGAGCACGGGTACCGTCCGGAGAAACCACGTATACCCAGTTGCCGCCGGTCGTTTGGTAGTATCCGCCGCGGGCGACCAGAAGCGCTTCCTGCTGCGCGCTGAGTTCAAGCTTCACCGAGACTGTTTGCCCACGTTTTAATGCTTCAGGTTGCGGAGTCGTAAAGTGCATGTCCGCTTCAAACGAGCCGTTGGTGACCTGTGGGTAGATCTTGTTGATGACCAGATGGTGTGTGTCGCGGTCAAAAACAAAGGATCCCGGCTGCTGATTAAAGACGCGTGAAATGTAGAACTCATCGATGCGCACCCGGATCTTGAAATTGCGCAGGTCATCGACCTGGGCAATCTGGGTTCCCTCTACGATCAGTTCTCCCAGTTCAGCCGTCAGTCCCGAGATCTGACCCTCGATGGGCGATCGGACGGTGAGGTTGTCCAGGCTCTGGCGGGCGATCACCAGGTTGCGCTGCATCAGGTCGAGCGAATTCTGCATCTGTGCCTGCTGTAACTCTGCCGACATGCTGTCTTTGACAATGGTCCTTTGCAGGAGGTCTTTGCGCCGCTCGAGGTGCGCGAATTCGTCTTCCTGTTCCTCCAGATCGACGCGTGGAATGACGCCGTCTGACTGAAGCTGGCGATTCCGGTCGAGTCGTTTGGCCAGCAGGTCGAGCTGATAATCCACGTTCAGTGCTGTCTCACGCAGGTTCAGGCTCTGTTGCTCCATCATCAGGCTGGTGTTGCGGATCTGATTGATCTGCGCAACAATGTTGGCCTCCTGATTCAGATAATTGAGCTGGAGGTCGGGATTGCTCAGCCTCAGGATCGGCTCACCGGCGGCAACGAGTGCACCGTCCTCGACGTACTTCTCTTCCACGCGCCCACCCTCTACCGCACCGATCAGGACGGTCTTGTTGGGTAGTGCCACACCGGTCACAGGAATGAACTCCTGAAACACTGCGTGTTCAACGGTGTCGAACAGGAGACGCTCGGTATCTACATTGAGGCGACTTTCTCCACCCATCTGTAACAACATCCTGACGAGGAACGCACCAGCGGCCAATATGACCACGATGAATGCGATGCGCTGCCAGGACCACTTCTTTTTCTCGATTCTACGATCCATGAGTTGTACTAACGCGTTCTGAGCATATGACGTAAATGTAGAACCGAAGTTGCACGAGAATTATATGTCGTTGATAATCAGCGCGATATAAATATGCATGGTGAGCTGCAACCGCACAAAGTGTTCGATTTCGGACACGCAGCTGTTCAGGTTCGGACATTTATGTACCTTCCGGCCATGGCAGCAAAAAGCACGATCCTGGTGGTTGACGATCAGGAGGACATCCTGTTTTCGCTGAAATTCCTGCTCAAGCAGCACTTCAAGTCGGTGTTTACCGAGTCCAATCCATTTCGGATCGAGCACATTCTTCCCCAATACGAGCCGGATGTCATTTTGCTTGATATGAACTTTGGCGCGGGCCGTGACGACGGGAAAGAGGGCTTGATGTGGTTGCGCCGGATCCGCGGGTGGCGTCCGGAGGTTCCGGTCATTACCATGACCGCCTACAGCGATGTCGAGATCGCTGTAGAAGCCCTGAAAGCCGGTGCAACGGATTTCATTGAGAAGCCCTGGCGCAATGAAAAACTGATCGCCACCGTGCAGACAGCGCTCGACCTCAGTCGTGCGCAACGCACCGTCCGGGACCTGCGGGATGCACAACGGGAGCTTTCGCAAGCGATCGACTTGCCGTATCAGGAGATCATCGGGCAGTCGTCATCGATGATCGCTGTCTATCGAACGATCGACAAAGTAGCGCGGACCGATGCCAACATCCTGGTAAGCGGGGAAAACGGGACCGGCAAAGAGCTGGTGGCACGTGCACTGCACCGGAAGTCGCGGATGCTACACGGGGTGTTCTTGCCCGTCGATCTGAGTGGCATACCGGATGCAACCCTCACCCGGGAGTTGGTCGGGGACGAAGATCTGACAGACCATACCGGTGAGAGCGGTCGGCGGGGGCGCATCGCAGCTGCCCACGGGGGGACCCTCTTTCTGAAAGAGATCGAAAGTCTGTCGCTTGCCGCACAGGCCAGGTTGCTGGCGATGTTGCAATCGCGGCGCCCGGCGCCTGGTGGAGAGCCGCGGGATTTCAGGTTGATCTGTGCCGCCAGCCGCTCACTGCATCAGATGGTTGAAGAGGGTGTTTTCCGGCAGGATCTTCTCTTTCGCATCAACACCGTGGAGATCATGTTGCCCCCGCTCCGGCAGCGCAAGGGAGATATCGCGCTCCTCGCCGAACATTTTCTCGAAATGTACGCCCGTCGCTATGACAAGCCGGGTCTGAAACTGCACTACCGGGCCATGCAGGCACTTGAGGCGTATGGATGGCCGGGCAACGTGCGCGAACTGCGGCACGTGATCGAGCGTGCAGTACTGATGTGTGGTGAGTCGGTCATTGGCGAAGAGGACCTTTCGTTTCATCAGGCCGAGTTAATCCCCGCTGATATCTTGCGACTCGATGAAATGGAGCGGCGGATGGTGGCAGCTGCTCTCCAGAAACACGGAGCCAACATCTCCCGCGCCGCTGATGAGTTGGGGATCAGCCGGGCGGCCCTCTACCGTCGTATCGAAAAGTTCGGGCTCTGAATGGGCCGCAGGCACGCGCATGCGGACGCCTTGATTTTTCGCTAATTTGGACTGTTTAGCGAGGTGTCGGCCTTATGCTTACCCAATTCAAGTTTCGTGTTCTGTTGCACATCGGACTGCTCGTCGTGCTGCTGTTGCTCAGCCTTTACCTGGTCACCCGCGAGGAGATGATCCCGGTGGCCGCCGTGCTGGTAGCACTGGCCGTAGCCACGATCGTGAGTTTGTTCAGACTGGTCAACAGGACGAATGAGCATGTCGCGGATTTCCTGATGAGTATCAAGTACGACGACTTTGAGCAGACCTACACGTCCCAGCCTGACGAAACCTCCGAGAGAGCGCTGTTTGGCGCCTTCAATCTGATCAACCGCAAGTTTCGCAACATCCGGTTGGAGAAGGAAATGCAGTTCCACTACTTCCAGGCCCTGGTCAACCAGGTGCGCACCGGGCTGATCGGGTTCGATGATACCGGCAAGACCATCCTGATGAATCCTGCACTCCAGAGCCTCTTGCACAAATCCTACTTCCCGACCCTGTCCTCCATCGAACGCTACGATGCAGACCTTTACACACGCATGAAGGACTTGCAGCCGGGCGAGAATATGCTCTTCAAGCGCGAGTTTATCAATACGACGATCCACGTGGCCATCCAGAGTACGCAGATCCGGCTGGACAACCGTACGTTCAGGTTCTATTCCTTTCAGGATATCCACGATGAACTGCAGGAACAGGAGGTACAGTCGTGGCAAAAACTCATCCGTATCCTGACCCATGAGATCATGAATTCGGTATCGCCGGTGGTGTCGCTGGCCCATGCCACCGATGATCTGCTGGCTTCGTCCGCAGAGCTTGACGCAGAGGTGCGCGAAGAACTGCACTCGGCCATCCGTGCCATCAAAGCACGGAGTGAAGGGCTGATGCATTTTACGGAAGCATACCGGCAGCTGACCCGGCTTCCCGAGCCGCGGTTGGCGCCTGTGGATGCCGTGGCGCTGATGGACCGCATCATTACGTTAATGACGCCGGATCTGCAGGAAGCCGGCATTCGTCTCGAACGTAATTTCAGCGGAGGACCAGTCGAGATGCAGGCCGATAGTGAAATGCTCGAGCACGCATTGATCAACCTGTTTCGCAATGCTGTTGATGCCCTGGGAGGGATCAGCGCGCCGGTCATCCGTGCCGAGGTGCGCCGGCAGGGAGAAGCGGTGATGCTCCGGGTGGCCGACAATGGCCCCGGAATTCCGGAAGAGCTCCGTGACCAGGTGTTTGTGCCGTTCTTCACGACCAAAGAGCAAGGGTCGGGCATCGGCCTGAGCCTTTCACGGCAGATCGCACAATTGCACGGTGGCAGGCTGACCGTGTTTTGTCCACCGGGCGGGGGCACTGAGATGACCCTTACTGTGTGAGCGCGCATGGGTCGTCCTTTGGGCGCACCGTATTGTCATTCTCGAAAAAAATGTGCAACTTATCGAGGCGCTCACCGTCTTTATCTATTGTAACCCCCCCTGGAAGTTAAAAAACGCTTAAACGCAAGAACGCTTGTTGTACGGGCGAGGATTACGATCTATCTTAGACCTGATAACGATACTCTATGCTCAGACATCTACTTTGTCTTTTCTTGTTGTTGGTAGGGACGGTTGCGATCGGTCAGTTGACTGTGACCATTGACCCCAACCCGGTACATGGGTCGGGGAGCGCATCGGAAACGGACATCAAGGCCACCGCCGTGATCACCAACACCTCCGACCAGGTCATCAATCTGATGTGGAAGCGCAACGTTGTGGAGGCTCCCGAGGACTGGTGGAGTTGGGTCTGCGATATCAATGCATGCTACGGGCCGACCACCAGTGTCACGCCCTCCCATAAGCCAAACGTGCTGCAACCCAATGAAAGCATGAATTTTGAAGTGCACATCAGGCCTTTTGAGGTGCCCGGTGTGGCACAGATCAACTTCGATATCTTTGATCAGGCCGACACCAATACAGTGATCGCAGTGGTGGAAAGCACCTTTGAAACAGGCACCACCTCGGTGCGCGACGCCCGTGCGTCGGAGATCAAGATCTATCCGAATCCGGCCACCAGCTACTTCCGGGTGTTCAACGATGACGCGATCGACAGGATCATGATCTACAGCGTGGTGGGCAATCCGGTGCTCGATATCAAGGCAGTCGACGGGGGGCAGTACAATATCTCAGGACTCCCTCAGGGGATGTATCTGGTGCGTATGCTCGCGGCCGATCAGTCAGTCATCAAGACCGTCCGTCTGAGCAAACGGTAGGTCAAACTCCGCTAGCGGGGAGGGTACTCAGCAAAGTTTCGTGGTGTCTCGTAAAGCCTGACCTTCAGGTCATACCTGTCGTCGAGGTGTTCGCGCAGAATCTGCCAGCTGAGATAGCAGATGTTTTCCACCGTCGGTGTCATGGTCTGGAATTCCTCGATCTCGATGTTGAGATTCTTGTGATCAAACTTGTCCTCAATATGTTGTTTGATGAGGTGTTTGAGTTCGAGGAGATCGATCAGCATGCCGGTCACCGGGTCTACCTCACCGATCACCTTGACCTCGATCACGTAGTTGTGTCCGTGAAAATTCGGGTTGGCGCACTTGCCGAATACCTCAAAGTTCTTCTCATCACTCCAGGAAGGCACGTACAACCTGTGGGCTGCATTAAAGTGGGCTTTCCTGAATATCGCAATCTCCATAGCTCTGCAATCTTGGGACGCAAAGATATTCGCATTTTTCAATAACCGCTTCTTGGTCAGTCCCTTAACCGCGGCGTATTGCGCAGAAATTTGCCTATTTTTGAACGAGATAAAAGATGGCCAGGCCATCCGGAGGTGGGATGAAAAAGAGGGGCACAGACAATGCACAGCAGCAAAACAGATCAGCAGTGCTTGTCAGCAGTGATTAACACGCACTTTCAATAAATCAGGAAGGTCCGCATTGCGGGCGCTTCAGGACAAGGGAGGATGAGTTCATTATCCCGTAGTAACTGACCACTAAGTACGCTTCCTGGCGTGTGATCCGCTGTACGTCTGCCTGCATGGCATGATGCTCCTTGATTTGACGATGCTTCCGTCTGGCCGGTACAAAGCCGGTGCACATGCAATTCGCACAAGTCGTTGCCCAGGGTGATCACCTCCACTACCTGCAGCAGGCAGTGGACCGGCAGGCGCTGCCCCATGCCCTGCTCTTTTGGGGTCCTGAAGGCACCGGCAAACTCGCCAGTGCGATTGCTCTTACCCAATATCTGATGTGTGAGGACCGGCATGCCGGTGGCTCCTGTGGCGCGTGCAGAAGCTGTGTCAAGACCGAGAAACTGATCCATCCGGATGTACACTTTGTCTTTCCCACCGTGGGGGCCAAAGCCAGCAGTACGGATTTCTATCCGCAGTGGCGCGAGGCACTGGCGGAGAACATGTATCTCAGCCTGCACGACTGGATGGCGCAAATCAGCGGAGAAAACAAACAGGGCAACATCAATGCAGCAGATTGCCAGCGCATCATCGAACAACTGATGCTCAAACCATTTGAGGCGGAGCACAAGGTGCTCATCATGTGGATGGCTGAGCACCTGCGCAAGGAAGGCAACAAGCTGCTCAAACTGATCGAAGAACCACCGGACAACACGCTGATCATCCTGGTCGCGGAAGACCGCAACGAGATCTTGCCCACCATCCTTTCGCGCTGCCAGCAGTTGTTTTTCGGACCGGTTGACGCCGCTATGATCTCCGCCAAAGCGGAGTCCATTCTGGGCATCGAACCGGAGCGGGCAAAATGGATCGCGGCAGCCAGTCAGGGCAACTGGAACCTGGCTATCCAGCTGGCGCGAGGCACTTACTACAATCCGGTGGTATGGGTGCAAAACTGGATCAAGGCCGCCTGGAGCAGGGATCCGGCGCGGATCAGTGCCTGGGCCGGGGAGGTCGCATCCAGTTCGCGGGAAGAGCACAAGCAGATCCTGCGTTACATCTTGAACATTTGGCAAAAGCTGTTTTGGCTGAAGTGGGGTGTGCCCTTCGAAGCGGAAGGCTCGGAGATGCAGTTGATCAGCTTCTTGAATACAAAGATTGAATTGAACGAACTCGAGTTCCTGGTGGAGTTGTCGGAAGACAACCTGAGGGCGATTGAGCGCAACGGCAATCCGCGCATCATCTGGATGCAATCCACATTCCGGTTGCGCGATGCCTTGAGTAAACCCCACGCCGAGCTCAGGACCGGGTCATAAATGGAGATATATGGGATGTGCGAGTTGTGGTTCTGGAAATGGTGCACCGGGAGGGTGTCAAAACAACGGCCATTGCGCCACCGGCGGGTGTAACAGACTCAATACATTTGACTGGCTCAGCATGCTTGACATTGCTGATCCGTCAGCCTCTGACATTGTCGAGGTCAGTTTCAAGTCAGGAGCCCGTAAGGATTTTTGTCGATGCCCGGCGCATCTGGATGTTGTCACAGGTGACATGGTGGTCATCGACGAAGGCAACGGCTTCAATATGGGCCGCATCGGGCTGAGCGGAGACCTCGTCAGGCTACAGATGAAAAAGAAGCGCGTGGATGAGGACCGCGTGCTGCATACCGTTGTCAGGCGTGCAAACGAGCGGGACCTGGAGCGCCTGGCCGAGGCGCGCGGACGAGAAAAAGCCGCGTTGGTCAAGTCGCGGGCGATCGCGCGTACCCTGGGGCTCGATATGAAGATTGGCGACGTCGAGTTCCGCGGTGATTCACGGAAGGCAACGTTTTACTACACCGCCGACGGTCGGGTAGACTTCCGTGAGCTGGTACGACACTATGCGTCTGAATTCCGGGTCAAGATCGAGATGCGGCAGATTGGGGCGCGACAGGAGTCGTCGCGGATCGGTGGACTGGGAGCCTGTGGCAGAGAGCTGTGTTGCTCTACCTGGCTCACAGACTTCAAATCGGTAACGACCGCGGCGGCACGATACCAGAATCTCTCGATCAACCAAACCAAACTCTCCGGTCAGTGTGGTCGCCTCAAATGCTGTCTCAACTATGAGCTCGATACCTACATGGACGCATTGCGCGATTTCCCGAAGAACGTCGACAGACTGAAGATGGAGACGGGCACGGTGACACTCATCAAGACCGATATTTTCAAGCGGCTGATGTATTACGCATATGAGACCGAGCGCGGCAGGAGCAATATCACCGCAGTACATGTAGACCGCGTCAAGGAGATCAAAGCGATGAATGCACAGGGAGAGTTCCCGCTGAAACTCGTGCCGGATGATTACGGGGTCACGGACGACGGCAGTGAAGCCGTTTCAGACTTTGGTGCCGAGGTCACCGGGTTTATCGAGCTGCCCGAAGAGAAGCGCCGCCGCCGGAGCAAGCGCCGCGGACGCAAGCGCAAGGGCGGACGAGGTGGTAGTCAGAATACACCCTCCGGTCAGGGCGGCAACAAGTCCAGGGGTGAGCAGAAGCAAGGGAAGGGAGGTGAGTCGTCGGGAGGAAACCAGAGATCACGCCGGCGTGGCGGACGGCGTCGGAACAAACGATCGGGGGGTGGTGGTTCCGGCAATCCGCAGCAAGGCAACAATACGAAGAAAGACGGTTAGATGAAGAAGTATGACGTTATCGTGATCGGATCCGGTCCCGGCGGGTACGTCGCTGCGATCCGGGCTGCTCAGCTGGGCATGAACACGGCCATCATTGAGCGCTATCCCACTCTGGGGGGGACATGCTCAAATGTGGGTTGCATCCCCTCGAAGGCGCTACTCGACTCATCTGAGCACTACTACAATGCGCTGCATGCGTTTGACGAGCACGGCATTCAGCTCAAGGAACTTCAGGTGGATCTCAGGAAAATGATCGCGCGGAAAAATGAGGTCGTCAAGCAGACGACGGATGGCGTCGCCTTTCTGATGAAAAAGAACAAGATCGAGGTACACCAGGGGCATGCAACCTTTGTCGATGCACATACCGTGGAGGTCACCGCTGACGACGGATCGAAAGAGCGGTTTGAAGGCAGCCACATCATCATTGCCACCGGCTCCAAACCCGTGGTGCCGGAGGCATTCAATTACGACAAGAAGCGCGTGATCACGTCGACCGAAGCCCTCAACATCGAGAAACTGCCGAAGAAACTGGTCGTGGTCGGCGCCGGAGTGATCGGCCTTGAGCTGGGATCGGTGTTTGCCAGGTTGGGGACCGAAGTTACGGTCGTCGAGTATCTTGACCGGGCCCTGGCGACCATGGACAAGGATTGCAGCCGGGAGATCGCACGTGCATTGAAAAAGATCGGCATCACTTTTCATTTCAACCACCAGGTCTCAGGTGTTGAGGTCAAACGCAATGGCGTCAACGTCACCGTACAAAAACGGGAAGGCGAAGAGACCTTCGACGTCAGCGCAGACTACTGCCTCGTGGCGATCGGTCGCAAGCCGTACACAGATGGACTCGGCCTGGATGAGGCGGGCATCAAGACCGATGACAAAGGCCGCATCATTGTCAACGATGCCATGCAAACCAACGTGGAGGGTGTCTATGCCATCGGCGACGTGGTGCGCGGCGTAATGCTTGCGCACAAGGCTGAGGATGAGGGGATCTTCGTAGCAGAATCGATTGCCGGTCAGAAACCGCACATCGACTACAACCTGATCCCGCTGATCGTTTACACCTGGCCGGAAGTGGCGGCGGTTGGCAAGACCGAAGAGGAGCTCAAGGAGACCGGCACCCCGTACAAGGCAGGCAAGTTTCCATTCCGGGCGCTGGGCCGGGCCCGCGCCAGTGGTGACCTCGGGGGGATGGTCAAAATTCTGGCGCACGCCGAGACCGACGAGGTGTTGGGCGTACACATGGTCGGCGCGCGCGTGGCTGATGTGATCATGGAGGCGGTCACGGCCATGGAATTCAGGGCCAGTGCCGAGGACATTGCACGGATCTGCCATCCGCACCCCACCTACACCGAGGCCGTCAGGGAAGCCGCACTGGGCGCCACCGGCGACCGCCCGTTGCATCTGTGATCGTCTTGGATCGTCACGCTTCCGGACATATCTTACAAAGATTTAATGTGGTCGTATTTCTACGAAATAGTGTGTTAGCGCGTTGTATGTCATGCGCATCACCCCATGATCATTCATCGCCTGCTCTGTCGCCGTGCGGCGGAGGCGTTCGACAAGCATATCCAGCGGTCATGCCGGTCGCAAGACGGGTGCTGGCGCCGGTCAAGAGCACTCAGTCGTCACTACCCCCGGGACGGGGCTGACCTGACCCACTTTGGGAGTCAACTAACGACGAGTCGCTAGGCAGATATACGAAATACTTTGCCCGTTCGCATGGTGTTGATCCGGGCGGATCAGCGGGTAAGCGGCGGAAGAGATGGATTGGCAAATATCTGGTATCGAGTTAATTACAGATATTAGAACATTTAATGTCAACGTATATCTACGATATACTCTCAATCATCACACAGATGTTGCATGCTCCCGATCAGGCAGAGAATCTCACCAAGGCATCTACACCGGGCGCCCGAAAATGACCACCACTTCCCCCTTGGCTTTGGCCGGTGTATCCTGAAAGAACTTCAGTACCTCTGTGACACTTCCCCGGTGCACCTCCTCGTGCAATTTGCTGATCTCACGGACGACCGCAACCGGCCGCTCCGGTCCGAGGTGCGTCTGCGCCTCACTGAGACATTTGACGATGCGGTGCGGTGATTCATAAAGAACGAGGGTTGAATCCAGTCCCGACAAAGCCTTCCATCGCGTGGCCCGGCCTTTCTTGTGCGGGAGGAACCCCTCAAAGTGAAACCTGTCCATGGGAAACCCGGACAGAACGATCGCGGGAACAACTGCCGTGGGGCCCGGGAGACAGGTCACTGTGACGCCGGCTTCCTGGCAAGCCCTTACCAGTAAATACGCAGGATCGGAAATGCCTGGTGTGCCGGCATCAGAGACCAGGGCGACCTCGGCACCCTCCTGGAGTTCGTAAACAACGCGTGGGGTCAGTTTGTGCTCGTTGTGCGCGTGGTAGGCCGTGAGGGCATTGGCAATGCCAAGGTGATCCAGGAGTTTTCTGGTCGTGCGGGTATCTTCAGCCAGGATGTAATCCACAGTGCGCAGGACCTCGACGGCGCGCAATGTGATGTCCTCGAGATTCCCGATCGGGGTGGGGACGATGTACAGCATGGCTCTGGGGGTCAGGCCACAGTGAGATCGTAGGTGTAGGTCTCCATGATCACGTTTGCGAGCAGCTTCTGGCAGGCGGTTTCAACCTTGCTGCGGGCTTCGTCCGCGTCTGCCGCTTCGAGAGTCATTTCGATATGCTTGCCGATGCGGACGGAATCGACGCCGTCGATTTCCAGGTTGCGCATGTTCTTGGCGACGGTCTTGCCCTGCGGGTCGAGGAGTTCCTGATGTGGCATCACGTCAATGGCAGCTTTGAATTTCATGTTCTAATAAAGATTCGTCAACAAATTGATCAGGCCGACGAGGATGTAGATCAGGACCATCAGCGGGAAGGCAGCGGCGCCCATCAAAAAAAGAAGGGCGATAAACACGGTGCAAAACCCGCCGAAAATGACCGCTCCCCGGGGCCGGTTCAGACCCTTCAGGCTCCACAACCGGAGGTTGGAGAGCATGAGCGTGGACAAAAGTACGATAAGGCCTGCGAAAAGCACGTGCTCGCAACCGATTTCGCTGAGCCACGGATGACGTGTGTAGTGCATAGCCAGTAAACCGAAGATCACGAGGGCACCGGAAGGTGATGGCAGGCCATAAAAGAACTGGTAATCGCGCGTGTCCAGATTGAATTTTGCGAGGCGCCATCCGACTGCGGCTGTGAAGATGAAGGACAGCAGGGGCAGTGGGTAAGCATCCGGGCAACCTGCCGACCACAAATAGGCGAGTACACACCCCGGCAACACACCAAACGACACCAGATCGGCCAGAGAATCGAGCTGGGTGCCAAGGGGTGAAGTCACCTTCCAGGCCCGCGCGAGCGTGCCGTCCAGGACATCCAGGACGTAGCACAAGGCAGCGAAGACGAGGACCCAGCGGGTCTGATCAGAAAACAGAAGCAGGATCGCACAACTGCCCAGGAACAGATTCAGCAAGGTGAGGAGGTTGGGAAGGGAGCGTTTCACCCTGCCAAAATAACCAAGGCATCGGGATCATGCGACAAGGGCTGGTCTGACCCAACGCAACAAGATCACCGGGCCGTCTAAACGGGTGATGACCAGCCATTGACAGTTGTGGCAATTAACGTAACCTTAACCGTCATTTGGGCCTGTAAAACAGTACTTTAGCAATCCGCCAAACGTTAATATTTCGGAGCCTTTTTTATGCGTAGTTCCAATACCAGGTTGTTGTCGATGATCCTTGCACTGGCCAGTTGGTCCGCTGTGAATGGGCAGTTGCAGGCCCCGGTCAACGACGATTGCCTGAGTGCGCAGCACATCCCGAATATCAACAACTATTGTTCAGAGGTCGGAGAATTCACCATTGTTGGCTCATCGCCATCCGTGCAGGAAGCACCGCCATGCTGGCCCAGCTCCGAGACAGATGTTTGGTTTACTTTTTTCGCTTCGACGCCGGGTATTCTGATCCAGGTCAACGGGGCGGTCGGTACCAACCCTGGCGGCACACTACGGCAACCGTCGATCGCCGTGTTGCAAGGCTCTTGTGAGGGGGGATTTACCGAAGTGGTATGTGGTTCGGATGCGGTGAGCAACCATACGGTCGAACGGGTGGTGACAGACCTGTTGATTGGAGAGCTGTACTACGTGCGCGTGGATGCGCGGAATGGAAATCTGGGTGATTTCCAATTGTGCATTGATGCCTTTGTGCCGACCAATGAACCCTCAGCGGATTGCCCGACAGCAGTCGTCTTGTGTGACAAATCTCCATTTACTGTTCAGGAATTGCAGGGCACGGGCGATCTTGACGATGAAGCAGACGATACCTGCCTGGATCTGGATCCCTTTACCGGGATTGACCGCGGAAATTCCGAACGGAGTTCGGTGTGGTACAAATGGACTTGCGATTCCAGCGGGACACTGACCTTTACCATTACCCCCACAGCGCTGGATATCACGGAGGATCTGGATTTTGCCGTATTCGAGCTGCCCAACGGGCTGGATGATTGTACTGGCAAGATCCTGCTGCGCTGCATGGCGTCCGGAGAGAATGTCGGCGCGCCCTTCAGTGAGTGGCAGATCTGCACCGGCCCAACAGGCCTGCGCGACGGGGAAGTCGACATTGCCGAACAACCGGGGTGCTCTCCAGGTGACAACAACTTCATCGCACCAATCGATATGGAAGCGGGCAAGAGCTATGCTCTGGTGGTGAACAACTTTACCCAGTCCGGTCGCGGCTTCGAGATCGAATTCGGGGGTACCGGAACGTTTCTCGGGCCAACGGCTGACTTTGACGTCGAAGCCGTGCAGGCATTTGAGTGCGACAAGACCATCATTTTCACGAACCTGTCGGATTCACAGACGGACTCCATTGTCGACCTCACCTGGAATTTTGGCGCCGGAGCCAATCCCGGGATGATCATGGGCGACGGGCCGCACAACGTGATCTATGCCTCCTTCGGCGACAAACGTGCGGCGCTGACCGTGGAGACGTCGAGAGGGTGCCGCATCACCAAGATCCTCGACCTGTACGTGGAGCCCTGCTGTGCAGATACCAGTACGCTTGACGTGGACGCCATTGTCCAGGACCTGCTGTGCCCGGATATTCCGACCGGCGAGATCCAGGCGGTGGGGATCAATGGCGCGCCGACCTACCTGTTCAGTCTGGACGGGATCAATTTTCAACCTTCACCCGTCTTCCCACAACTCGGAGCCGGTACCTACGATCTGATCATCCAGGATGCCAAGGGCTGCGAACACCAGATCGAAGTCGAAGTGATGAACGCACCACCTTTTACGGTCGATGCCGGCGATACTGTCTTCATCGACCTGGGTGGAGAGGTACAGCTGGAGGCCGTGCCATTTCCATCGATCATCTCCAGCGTGCAGTGGACGCCCAGCGCGTCGCTGGTCTTTGAGGGTGACAGCCTCCGCCCGACTGCTTGCCCCCCGCGCACGATCAACTACAACGTACGGGTGACCAGCCCGGCGGGATGCGTCGCCGAGGACGACGTCACCGTCGTGGTCAATATCATTCGACCGGTCTACATCCCCAATGTGATCTCGGCCAATCAGGACGGGCTCAATGACTACTTTTTCGTCCAGGGCGGACCGGCAGCGGTCAGAATCGAAGAGTTGGCCATCTTCGATCGGTGGGGCGGAATCTTGTATGAGCAGAATGATATTCCACTTAATGAAGAGTTCCTCGGGTGGGACGGCACCGTCAATGGCGAATTGGTCAACCCGGGTGTTTACACCTATCTCGCGAAGATCCTGTTCAAGGACAACGAGAGCGTGGTGTATTCCGGCACGATAACTGTGTTACGCTAGGCAATGCGCATGCTGACCGTCATTGGGATCATGGGCGTGCTGAGCATGGCCGCCTGCATCGAGAAAGAGATCGATTTCGAAACACTGCGCGCCAAACGGGATTTTTCGACCGAGATCGCCTCTGATGTGCTCATCCACTACAGCGACTCAGCGCAACTCCGGGTGCGGATCGAGGGGCCGGTGCTCAAGCGCTATCTGTATCGTTTCCGCATTGAAGAAGAGTTTCCCGACGGGGTCTCGGTAGAGTTTTATGACCGGAGCGGCAGGCCCAACGCCTGGCTCGAGGCTGATTACGCCATGCGACGTCCCAATGAGAAAGTGGTGGTGGCCCGCGGCAACGTGATCCTGTGGAACGAAGCCGGCGAGCGCCTGGAGACCCACGAACTCACCTGGAGCGAGTCAGAGCAGACGCTCACCACCGAGCGCCTGGTCAAGATCACCCGACCACCCGATGAGGTGATCTGGAGCCGCGGATTCCGCACCAACCAGTCGTTTACCGAGTACGAATTGTTTGCCGTCGAAGGGCAGATGGTGATCAGGGACGACAACGAGAAGCCCATTCAGTAAAGCAGATGTGCCTGACACCGGCCAACGCCACGCCGGAAGTTTCTGTGGCAAAAAGTGACGCCAGAGTAATACCTTCGTAGAGAGTCATAGGCTGATGTCGTCACTCATCATTTTCATCATCTTGTTCCTGATCCTGTCCGCGTTTTTCTCGGGCTCGGAGATCGCCTTTATTTCGGCCAACAAGCTCAGCGTAGAGGTTGAAAAGGATAAAGGGTCGCGCAAAGGCAAGATCCTTGCACGCTTTTACGACCGTCCCAAGGATTTTCTGGGGACCATGCTGGTGGGCAACAATATCGCCCTCGTGGTTTTCACCACGCTGATGACCCGCCTGCTGAAGCCTTACCTTGAGCCTTCCCTCGGTGACGGATACGGATTTCTGCTGATCAGCACGGTACTGATCACCATCGTTGTGCTGATCTTCGGTGAGTTCCTGCCCAAAGTGATGTCGCGGCTCTTTGCCAATGAGATGATGTCGTCGATGATCTACCCGCTGGCGTTCTTCAAGTGGTTGCTGCGCGCGCCGACCTGGCTCATGACCAAGCTCTCCAATGTCATTCTGAAGTACATTCTGCGCACATCGATCGACAAAGCGGAAGATGCCATCACCCGGCTCGACCTTCAGGACTTTGTCGAAGGGACCGTCTCACCGGAGCACGACGAGATCGAGACGGATATGTTCAAGAATGCGCTACACCTCAAGAATGTGCGGATCGAGGACTGTATGGTCCCCCGCACCGAAATTGCGTATGTCGACATTTCGTCTTCGGTCAAGGAGCTTGCCGATGCCTTTATTGAGACGCGTCATAGCCGATTGATCGTTACCAATGGTGACGTCGACCATGTGCTGGGCTACGTTCATCACCAGGAGCTGTTGTCCAACCCCAAGTCGGTCAAGAAAGCCATGCGTGAGATCACGTTTGTGCCGGAAACGATGAGCGCCAAGGACCTCATGATCCGCATGATCTACGACGAATACAATATTGCCTGTGTCGTGGACGAGTTTGGCGGCACGGCAGGGATCATTACCCTGGAAGACATCCTGGAGGAGATCTTTGGTGAGATCGAAGATGAGCACGACGAGGAGGACTATGTTGAGGAGCAATTGTCTGAAACAGAGTTCCTCTTCTCGGGGCGGCTTGAAGTCAGCTATCTGAACGAGAAGTACGAGCAGATCGAGATCCCGGAAGGTGACTACAACACCCTGTCAGGGTACATCGTCATGACATCCGGAGACATTCCCGAGCAGGGCGCTGAGATCCAGATGGGGGGATACCGCTTTATCTTCGAATCGGTTTCGGAAAAGAAGATTGAAACGATCCGGGTCGTGGTGCTGCCTGAGGATCGCTAGTGTTCGTTCCAATCAATTGTTGCGTAGCATCGGCGAAAAGTGTCTGGCCAGAGCGAGGCGCAACACGCCCGCATCCCCATCGTTATCGCAGGGCTTCGTAGCACAGTCCTGCCTGTAAAATAGCGACCTCCGCAGGTGTGTATCAGATCAAATACGCGTTACTCTCCCGCGTAGTAGATGCGGTAGATGACATCCGCATAGTCGTCTGACACGAGCATTGAGCCATCGGGAAGATGTTCGAGGTCTACCGGCCGGCCCCAGGCACGGCCGTCCTGCAGCCAGCCCTCGGCGAAAGGCTCATAGGATACGGCACGCGTATTTTCTTCAAT
>JAWWBX010000004.1:0-42970 GCA_033720735.1 Saprospiraceae bacterium | reverse complement strand
CGGACATCATCTATGTCAACAGCACCCGATTCTGGAAATCGGAAGACGGCGGACGGACCTGGCGCTCCCGGCCTGTCCCCCATGGCGACAACCATGACATCTGGATCAATCCGAACAATTCTCAGGTGATGATCCAGGCCAATGACGGTGGGGCCAATGTTTCCATCAATGGTGGACAAACCTGGTCGTCCCAGTTCAATCAGCCAACGGCCGAGCTGTACCAGGTGGAAGTGGATGACCAGCATCCATACTGGTTGTATGCTGGACAACAGGACAATTACACAACGATTGCTGTGCCCAGTGCACCACCCTATGGGATGCAAGCCGGTCACCTCGGTTGGATCATGAACACGGGCGGCTGCGAGACCGGCCCGGCCGTGCCCAAACCGGGCGATCCGGACATCGTCTATGCCAATTGCAAGGGGCGTTTCAGTGTGTACAACAAGCGCACCGGGCAGGAGAAGCGCTATGATGTCGGTGCCGCAAACATGTATGGCCACAACCCGCGGGATCTGAAATTCCGTTTTCAGCGCGTATCACCGATCCACGTTTCTCCGCATGACCCGGATGTCGTATATCACTGCTCACAGTTTGTCCACAAGACCACGGATGACGGTGTCACCTGGGAGATCATTTCCCCGGATCTGACGGCATTTGAGCCTGACAAGCAGGTCATTTCGGGAAGCCCGATCACCCGGGACATTACCGGTGAGGAATTCTACAGCACCATTTATGCCATGCGCGAGTCGCCTGTAGAGGCGGGCGTCCTCTGGGTCGGAGCCAACGATGGCCCTGTCCATGTCTCGCGTGATGGTGGCGCAAACTGGGCGCGTGTGACACCACGCGGCTTGCCCCCAAACGGCCGTGTGGATTGTGTCGAGCCCTCGCCACACCGCGCCGGCAAGGCATATGTGGCCGTATTGCGCTACCAGTTGGGTGACAGCAAACCCTACATCTACCGGACCGACAACTTCGGGCAGAGCTGGACCTTGTTGACGCCCGGCACTAATGGCCTGCCGGCCGACTGTCCCACGCGTGTGGTCAGGGAAGATCCCGAGCGCGAGGGACTCCTGTATGCCGGCACCGAACGCGGTATGTTCGTATCGCTGGATGATGGCAAGAATTGGCATCCGTTCCAGCAAAATCTGCCCGTCACGCCGGTCACGGACATCAAGGTCGTCAATCGGGATGTGGTGTTGTCAACAATGGGCCGCGGGTTCTGGATCATGGACAACGTGAGCTTGCTGCACCAGGGGCTTCCGGCAGGAGACGAGGTAGTGTTGTACCAGCCGCGGGAGACGACCCGAGCACATTACCGGGGTGGACGCAGTACCGGCGACGGGCCGCGCTATCTGCGTCCGGCAGTAGAGATCGACTACTATCTGCCCCGCCCTATGAAGGATGGGATCAGGTTGGACATCGTCGATGGCCAGGGCCGCATCGTGCGCACACTGGTGAGTACTGACGACATGGCTGAGGAGGCGGAAGATGCCGGCGAACGCGATATGGCGACCGGGATTCCGGCGCCCACGGTCGCCTCCGCTCTTGCGGATGGGCAGGGCTTGCATCGCTATCGCTGGGATATGCGGCATACTGGCGCCTGGCATGCATCTTCCGGTCGCAGGTACAGCAACGGGCCGTTGGTAACACCCGGAACGTACATCGTCCGTCTCACTGCTGGTGACGAGACCCACGAGCAGTCAGTGCTGATCCGGATGGATCCGGACGTGAGGGCAGAGGGGGTCACGGCCGGGGATCTGGCTGACCTCGAAGCATTGAGCCTGCAGGTGACCGACCTGTTGTCCGATGCCCGGCGATTGGAGTCCGACCTGAAGAAACAGTTGAAGCAGGCCGACGACGAGGCGGCAGCTTCAATTCAGGCATCGCTTGACAAGTTGGTGACCCCGCGCGGGCGGTACCAGCAACCGATGCTCATCGACCAGATCAGTTATCTCTACGGGATCCTGACCCGGGCCGATCAGGCACCCGGACGGGATGCGATAGACCGCTACCAGGAATTGCGACAGGCGCTCGATGTGATCGCCAATACGATTGACCGCTAGGTACCGTTAGTCTCCGGGCAGGTTGAACATGAATTGACGGATCAGCCATTGATCCCCCTCACGTACCCAATGGGTAAGGCTGCGTGCCGTGAAAGTCCAGGTGGTGCTGTCCAATCCGGTCCACACGACCTCAAAGCGACCTCGTTCGATCGCCTGATCTCCCGCGGCGTCGATGGCTTCGATGGTGTGGCTGTAACGGCTGCCCGCATTGTCGAGGAAAAGTGTTTCATAGAATGCCGCGATCGCATCCCTGCCATTGTTGATATCGCTGTTTGGCGGGATATGCCGAGCATCCCGGGTATAGAATTGAGCGCATGCAGCGGCATCTTTTTGTTCCCAGGTGGTGATAAACGTATCCCATGTGTCCCTGATAGCCTGCTGCACAGCTTCCTGTTCTGCAAGGTCTGTGGCCTCGGGTGCACAGGCGACAACGGGTAGTAGAAGGAGGGCGATCATGAAGTGTCTCATAGCCTGAAAGTACAAAGGCCCCCGCGATGCGGGAGCCTTTGTGGGAAAAGACTTGCGAAGTCTTAAAGACTTCGAAAGTCTGAGACTTCGCAAGTCTCGTCTTAATCGTTGTCTGTCTTGATCCGGCTTTGCTCGTCTTCCAGCCCGGTCGCCCGGCGGCGCGAAGCCTTTACTTGTTGGTTGCCAAAACTGTAACTGAAGTTGACACGCAGTTGCTGGCTTTCCCACCATCCGCGGCCGCGGATATACAGATCGCCAAACGTGCTCTCGCCACTCCAGCGCTGTGAACCGAAGACATCGGTAAACGTCACTTTCAGATTGGCGCGGTCATTCAGGAGGCGCTTCTGAACGCCCACGTCGACCGAGTACATCGAGTTGGTGGTCCAGTTGCCCTGCCAAAGTGCCGGCGAGTTGTACCATCCCGACAGCTCCAGTTTGAAATCTTTGGGCAGGTTCCACGTATTCTGGGCGTAGAAGCTGAAGACGTTCGCTGTCAGATCGATCTCATCGCCGTCGATCACTGCCTCGTTGCGCAGCTGGTAGCCGGTGACATTGGCGTAGACATTCCACCAGTTTGCTACGCTGAATGGATAGCTGACCGTCAGGGCAAGGTTCTTTTGCGTGGCCAGATTGACATACTTCAGCACCGACGTGTTTTCATCGAGCGCCTGCGTGATCTGTGTGAATACATCGTTGGTCCTGGTATAGCTCAGCGAAGTATTGAGGCGATAATTGAATGTGTGCGTCAGGCTGTACGAATTGGAGTATTGCGGATTCAGAAAGGCATTGCCCTGCTGAAATGTCAATTCGTCAAGCTTGAATTCGAACGGATTGAGATCCTGATAACTCGGACGATCGATCCGACGACTGTAGTTGAGACGCAGACTATTCTTCTCGTTGATCTGGAAGGTGAGGCCACCGCTCGGGAAGAGGTCTGTGTAGTTGCGATCCACCACATTGTTGTTAGCAGGATCAAACGCCGTGAGCGTACCGGTCGAATGCGTGTTTTCGACACGCAATCCCAGCATCATGTTCCACTTTTCACCCAGCTGGCGTTGGTATGAGGCATAGGCCGCGTTGATATTTTCTTCGAATACGAAGTTGTTGCTCCGGTCGGTGTTGAGGATCCGCTGATCATCAACGATGTCGAAGAAATTGAAGGTATTGTCCGTTTCCACAAACGATACTTTGGCACCGAATCCCACCTTGCCACCGAGCATGGTCGCTTCGCGATCAAACTTGGCGGTGTAGATATTGATATCCGTCGGCGTCTGGATCGAGAAGATCAGTGATGAAAGCACTTCCGACCGGTCAGCATTGAAGTAGGTATTCGGCTGGTAGGTCGATCCGTCGTTGCGGAACCGCCCGTAGTCGAGGTCAACATTCCACGTATTGCCATTGTCAGACCTGAACATGTAGTTGATGTTGGCATTGAGGTTGTTGCGCTCGCCGTCGCGGATCGAGGACGCATCAAGGATTTCCTCAGGGGTCATATCGGGCAGACTGAAAATATCCGTCACACTGGTGCCATCGTTCTGGTTGTCATTGATATTGCCGGATACCAGAAACCCGAGTGTGCTCCTTTGATCCAGTGAGATATCCGTCCCGAGCTTGAAGTTGTGCGATGTGTTCTCGTTCGTCATAAAATTGCGCTGATCGAAAGCGCGACCGCCTTGTTCACGGTACAGCTTAAAGCCATTGTCATTGCCGCCGTCAAAGAACCCGTAGTTGCCAAATACGTTGACCTTCTTGTTGCGGTAGTTCAGGTTGGTGGAGGCATTGTACTTGGCTGTTTCGCCATACCGGTAACCGAGATTCACGGACCCGTTGGTCCCCAGGCTCTTGTCTTTCTTGAGGCGGATGTTGATGATCCCCGCGTTGCCTTCGGCGTCGTACTTGGCCGACGGATTGGTGATGATCTCGATGTTGTCGATCTCTGAAGATTGCATGGTCTTCAGGTAGTTGGCGAGGTCGTCGGCACTCAGAGGCGACCGTTTGCCGTCGATATAGATCTGCACACCATTTTTCCCTGCGAGAATAATGTTGTCGTTGTTGTCAACGACTACGCCGGGGGATTTGCGCAGCAGCTCGAGGGCTGTGTTGCCGGTGGCATTGATGCTCCCATCGACATTAAATACGGTTTTGTCGGGGTGCACTTCGACCAGGGGCCGGCTGCTGGTCACCACCACCTCGTCGAGTTGCTCACTCGCCTCACGCATGATGATATTCGGGACCTGATATATCCCGGATCCCTGATACGTGAAGATATCCGAGATTCCGTCAGCGTACCCGACGTAGGTGACCTGTACGAAGTAGTCACCGTCCGGAACACCGACAAAGACATATTTGCCCTGATCATCCGAACCGCTGGCTTTGACCATGGTACTGTCAGCTGCACTTTGCAGCATCACCGTTGCAAAAGAAGTTGGAGTGCCGTCTTCGGCCAGGATTTGCCCGGTGATCTTGGCGCCATTCTGGGCCTGGATCGAGGCAAAAAGACCGAGGCATGTCAAGAGAGTCCAAAGTCGTTTCATGATGTAGTTAGTTGTGCGTATGGAATGTCAAATTGACGGGGGCGAAAGTACCTGAGGTACAGGCAACGCCCTTTTTTTTTCGACAAACCGGCGCAAAATGACAACAGATAACAAGCAAAATGACGATGGTTTGCCGGCATGGGTTGCATCTGGACATTGATCTGAAACGCTTGTCACCGTTGCAAACTGCCCGACAATTGACCCGATCTTGACGGTGCCGGAGGACATCGCGGCCGGACGATCTGCGGGTCAGTGTCAGCGAGGAGACAGTGGTCTTTTTTGGGTGTATGTAACTTCCGTGATATGCATAGGAAATACCTCATGTCGGGTATCCTTGTCTTGGCTGCCATCCTATCGGCGTGGGGGCAAACCTGTTGTTCGGGAGGGGTGCCGGTGAGCAGCAATCTGGGGTTTGCGGCAGCGGACCAGGGTACGTTGCAGCTGAGTGTTGCCACTGACGTGTTATTGCTGCGCTCACTGTTTGCCAAAGATGTGCGGCTGGCGGATGCCGGCCGTCAGCGTACCACGACGTCGCTCCTCTTCCGCGCTGCATACAACCCGGCCGCTCGTCTCACGGTTGAGACCCTGCTCCCGTACGTAAGGCAATCCCGAACGATCGAGAGATCTGTTGGTGCCGACGATGTCGCTACAACCCGCGGGATCGGCGACGGAGCACTCCTGGTGATCTATGACGCCGTGAGAGCGCATCCCACCATTCGCCTTGGCACCGGCGTGCGTATCCCTCTTGGCGACTCTGATACACGCAATGATCAGGGCATCTTTTTTGTGGAGGACCTGCAGGCAGGGAGCGGTGCGTGGGACGGACTCCTCTTTGCTTCTTTCGAGGTCGCACCCTCAACACGTCCTTCCGCTACCACGTATCTCAATGCCATTTACCGGGTGACCGGAACCAACCGGGAATCACGGGGAGGCACGCAGGCATACCGCTTTGGCAACGAACTGCAACTGATTGCCGGGTACAACGACCAGTATTTCACATTGGGACAGTTGTGGAATTCCGGGGCAGGATTGCGTTACCGGAGCGTGCAGCGGGACGCCATCGATGGCTTTAAGAATACCGGGACCGGGGGGCGCTTCCTGTTTGTCAGGCTCCAACACGGCATCGCCCTGGGCGATCACCTGCTGGAGGCCAATCTCGAGTTGCCACTCTACCGTTATGTCAATGAGACTCAGCTCACACCGACGGTGGCATTTGGCCTCGGTTGGTATACACAAATCAATTTCTCCAAACCGCAGCGAATCTTCATGCAGTGATGTGCCAGCGATTGATCCTGAACCTGATCTTGTGCTTGCTGGCAGTGATGGGCTGTTCAGACCGCAGCCAGTTGATCCCGGATGCCGGAGAGTGGTCGGTGCCGGCTGATGAGGTGTTTGATGGCGGACCGGGGAAGGACGGCATTCCTTCCATCGATCACCCACAGTTTACCATCGCCGGGGAGGTCGATTTTATGGAAGATCAGGACCTGGTGTTGGGGATGCGGATCGGGGATCAGGTTCGTGCGTACCCGCATCTCATCCTCGACTGGCACGAGATCGTCAATGACGAGAGCGGCAATATGCGGCTGGCCATCACCTATTGTCCGCTTACCGGAACCGGAGTTGCCTGGGACCGGAACCTGCCCGGCGGAACCACCACTTTCGGAGTGAGTGGCCTGTTGTACAATACCAATTTGATGCCTTATGATCGTGCCACCAACAGCACGTGGTCTCAGCAACGACTGGATTGCGTTCACGGGGAACTGCGTGGGACGCTGGCTGCGACTTACAGCCTCATCGAGACCGAGTGGAGGATCTGGAAAGCGGCGTATCCGGAATCACAAGTCTTGAACCTCAATACGGGCTATATGCGCAGCTATGGCTCGTATCCCTATGGCGACTACCGTGCCAATCACGACCGTTTGTTGTTTCCGGTGATGCCTGTCGACAACCGTCTTCCACTCAAGGAGCGCGTGCTTGGCGTCCTGGCCGGGAGCGCACAGCGGGTCTACCGTTTCAACGACGGGTCACCGCCGGTTGAGATCATCACTGATGTACTCGGCGGCGAAGACCTGGTGATCGTCCGCAGCAAGATCAACCAACTATTGATCGCGTTTGCCAACCCGGACAGGCTGACGTTTACGGTGGCTGATTCCTTGTTTCCAGAGATCCTCAGAGACGGCCAGGGGAACACCTATGACTTGTTGGGGCAGGTGGTGGAGGATGTGAGTGGCGCGGCTCCGTTGGCGTTGCCAGAGCAAATGATCGGATACTGGTTCTCCTGGGGCGCTTTCTACCCTGGAATTGATCTGTATCCTGACTAGTTAATCATCTTGCGCAATGCGCGCCCAGCGCAGGCGCAGGCTGTTGGTAACTACGGACACTGAGCTGAGTGCCATCGCTGCTCCGGCAATCATGGGATTGAGCAAATACCCGGTAAATGGATACAAAACCCCCGCGGCAACCGGAATACCGATGACATTGTAGATGAATGCCCAGAAGAGGTTTTGCCTGATCGTGCGGGTGGTGCGGCGTGAGAGCAGAATGGCCTGCGGCACCTTGCGCAAATCCGCGGAAACAATGGTGATTGCCGCAACGTCGATCGCGATATCGGAACCTGTGCCCATGGCAATACCCACGTCGGCCTCGGTCAGTGCCTGGGTGTCATTGATACCGTCACCCACGACTGCCACCACTTTACCCTGGTTGCGTAGCTCCTGCACGAAACGTGCTTTTGCTTCCGGCAGGAGCCGGGCGTGCACCTGCTCGATACCTACGACTGAAGCCACCGCGTCCGCAGTCGCCTTGCTGTCACCGGTCAAAAGAAAAACATCAATTCCCATACCGCGTAGCTGCTGCACAGCTTCCTGCGAGCCCCGCTTGACCGGATCGGCAATGCCAAGGACGGCCAGTATTCCGTTCTCACTCACATAGTACACGACTGTTCTCGCGGCGCCATGCCAGGCCGCCACGATGTTGTCGACTTCACTGCCGAAACTGCCACAAATTCCTTCTGCAAAAGACCTTGTGCCCACCGCAAACAAGCGCCCGTGCACCTTGCCCTTGACACCTTTACCCGTGACACTGACAAAGTCATCGATAACCACAGGACGCGCCTTTTTCAAGGCCAAAAACCGCACGATGGCACCGGCGAGCGGATGCTCTGAACGTGTTTCGAGCGCGTGCAGGATCTCTGTGAGCGCCATCTTGTCCGCGCCCGGGGCAAACCACTGGATATCAGTCACGGCCGGTTTGCCCTCGGTGATGGTACCGGTCTTGTCCAGCAGCACTGCATCCAGCTTGTGTGAGAGTTCAAGGCTTGTAGCATCCTTGATCAGGATCCCGGACTGGGCAGCGCGTCCGATACCGACCATCAACGCCGTGGGCGTAGCCAATCCCAGGGCGCACGGACAGGCGATGACCAGGACCGTGACCATGGACAGAAGTCCGTATGTCAGTGCCTGGTCACCACCCCAAAGGAGCCAGGCTGCGAAACTCAGCACAGCAATCATGATGACGATGGGCACGAAGACTGCGGCGATCCGGTCGACCAGGTGTTGTACAGGTGCCTTGCTACCCTGGGCTTCCCGCACGGTCTTGATCATCCTGGCGAGCATCGTTGCAGCGCCAACCTCTGTCGCCCGCATTTGAAAACTGCCTTTCTGATTGATGGTCCCGGTAAAGACCCGGTCTCCCGCTGTCTTGACAGCAGGCAGTGGCTCACCCGTTATCATACTTTCGTCGATGTACGAACTGCCGTCCACGACGACACCGTCGACCGCAATCTGATCACCCGGTCGCACCAGCAACACATCGTCGACTTGTACCTCAGCCGCCTGAACCTGCCGCGGTTGTCCATCATCACCGATGCGCATGACGGTCGGTGGCTGGAGGTCCATGAGAGACCGGATCGCCTGAGACGTCTGCAGTTTGGCACGGTCCTCCAGTAAACGACCAATCAGGATGAAGGTGATAATGACCGCCGCCGCTTCAAAGTAGACATGTGCCTCCATACCGCGGGCTTCGAGATAGTCCGGGTAAAGCGTGTTCACAACGCTCAACAAATAGGCAATGGAGGTACTCATCGCCACCAGCGTATCCATATTGGCGCGACCCCGCTGGAGTTGTTGCCATGCGCCTCGAAAGAACCGACTACCGAAGGCAAAGACCACCGGTGTCGTAAGGAGCCACATGATCCACCTGCCGTTTGGCAAGTCCGGGAAGAACATACCAATGATCACGACCGGTATCGCGAAACCGATGGACAGCCATACATTGCGGCGCAGGCGCAAATATGCGCGCTGGCGATCTGCCTCAAAGTCGCGATCCTCCTGCGCCGATTCGGCTGGTAAATACAGGTCATATCCGATGTCCCTGACCACCTGCTGCAATGTATCTAGTGACGTGACGGATGCGTCGTATTCGAGAGAGACGGATGCGTCGGCGTAATTGACCTGGGCGTCGACCACGCCCGGCTGTTTCGAAAGGGTATCTTGCACATTGCTTGCGCAACCCGCGCAATGCATTCCCGATACGGGAAGATGTTCCTGCTGGACCTGTTGCCTGACCTCCGCCATATACCTGAAACAATGGAATCAGGCGAAAAGATGTATCAGGGTACGGGAAATTGATAGCGCTCCAGGTAGGCAACTGTCAGCTCTGTGGCCCGTTCATGGGTCATCTGCCGGAAAGAGAGGGTGTTGCCGGGCCTGACCTGCGCCAGACGGTCAAGCTCAGGAGTTATGACTTGCAAGATGCGCGGATATCCGCCGGTGGTTTGTGCATCCGCCAGCAGAATGACGGGTTTGCCCGAGCGGGTCAACTGCACCGTCCCCGGAACCACGCCCGACGAGATGAATGGCTTCGAAACGGAAGCCCGGCGCACGGACTCTTCAAGGCGTATCCCCATCCTGTTGATGTGCCGGCCGACGGTAAATCTCTCACTGAACAACACCTGAATGGACGTTGCGGGAAGCCGGTTCAACTCGGGCCCGGGCACTACGGCGATCTCGAGATGGTCAGGGTAGTCAGTTGTGAGTGTGACAGGTCGGACATCAAACGTTGACGGCCGTCGATGGATTTTGAGGAAGCTGCCCCGTACCGGCCGGCTGCCTGGGGTGACCTCGGGGCTATAGAGGAGCGGGCTCACGCTGCCCAGCCAGCCGGACACCTCCCATTCACCACCCACCGCCAGGTATCCGTGGCTCCCTTCCTGTGGATAGGCAAAGGTCAGCACGCCGCCTGCCTCCAACGAGACAGGTTTTCCCAGTGGCAGGGGTTGGCTGTTGTACATGGGCCGCGTCGCGCCTCCCGTAATGGCCACGGTGCATGCATCGTGCACGGCAATATCGGGGCCGGCGAGAGCGATCTCAAGAAGAGGGCTGGTTGGAGGGTTGCCCACCAACCGATTGGCCGTGATCGCAGCACCGCGATCCAGCGCGCCTCCCACCGGTACACCGAAAGCCTGGCATCCTGCGCGGCCCAGGTCCTGCACCAGTGTCTGCATCCCGGGCTTCATGAATTGAAGTGTGATCACCTCAGCCATCGCTCGCAAGGGTGTAGGTGCCAGCGACAACGGCGTTTGCCAGTGCTTCGAACTCAGAGGGCGCCACCGGTTCAAAACGTACGTGGTCGCCAGGCTGGATCAGAAACGGCTCGCTACTTTCGGGATCGAACGTGCGGACCGGAGTGCGGCCAATCAGTTGCCATCCGCCTGGAGCCTGCACGGGGTAGATGCCCGTTTGTTCGCCGGCGATCCCGACTGATCCAGCAGGCACGCGGGTGCGAGGCTGTGCTTTGCGTGGCATGACCAGCCGTGCGTCCACCGAGCCCAGGTAGGTGAATCCCGGCAGGAAACCAAGCATGTAAACGCGGTATGACCTGCCGGAATGCAGGGCGATCAGCTCTTCCCACTCAAGCCCGGTATGTTGAAGCACATCCGACAGATCAGGTGCGTAGCGCTCATGGTAGCAAACGGGGATGCGCCAGGTTGGTCGCTCTGTGGCGCCGGCGACCTCGCTGACCAGTGGAACAAGGGACTTTACCTTCTGTGCGAGGGTGTCAAACGTTGTCACGCGTGGATCGAACCCTACTGTCACTGAAGCATATGCCGGTGCACAGAAGCGCACCCCCGGCAGATCAGCTTGCTCGACCTGACGAGCGAGTGAGATGGCAAGTCCATTCACCGCTGGGGAGATGACATGTCCGAAATCAACCAGCAGTGCCTCGGTGCCAAGTGGAACGATCTTCATTGAACAGCAAATGCTTGCTTGAGTACATTGTGTTTGACCAGCGCCGCATCGATGGCCTGAAGGATGGCCGTCGCCGCAGGGTTGTCTCCGTGGATACAGATGGTCTGTGCGTGAACTGGGACCTGTACCCCGTTGTGACTGACCACATGTGCCTGGGTCACGATGTTGATCACCTGCTGTACCGCCTCGGCCGGATCGCTGATGACGGCGCCAGCCTGTGACCGGCTGACCAATCGGCCCGTATCCGTGTAGCGACGGTCAGCGAATGCTTCCGCTACGAAGGATGCGCCATGCTCACGCGCCACCTGCTCGGTAATGCTCCCGGCCATTCCCATCAGGGTCAGTTCTGCATCGATCTCCTGCATGGCCTGCAAGATCACCCGGGATGTATCCGGGTCATCAGCAGCCAGGTTGTACAGTGCCCCGTGTGGTTTGACATAACGAAGGCGGCCGCCCACGCTTTCTGTCATGCCTTTCACCGCTGCGATCTGATACTTGACCAACGCCTGCAGCTCGTCGGCAGGGAGGTGCATGGTCCGCCGCCCGAATCCCATCAGGTCGGGAAAAGCGGGATGGGCGCCGATCTGTACTCCGTGGGTCAGGGCATTGCGAATCGTTCGGTCGATGGTCAGCGGGTCGCCGCCGTGCATCCCGCACGCGACGTTACAGGAAGTGATATAAGGAAAGATAGCAGCGTCGTCGCCCAGCTCAAACCTGCCGTAGCTTTCACCCATATCACAGTTGATGTCAATGTGCACCATGCGTTCAAATTACCGCATTTAGAGAACACCGGCTGCCGACAGGATGCCGCGTAGCCCCAGGCCGATGGTGACACAGATGACGATCACACCGAATGCGTTGGCCCAGGGTCGGTTGCGATGTGCACCCATGATGGCGTGGTCGTTCATGATCCACAGCAGAAAGATGGCAATGACGGGGAGCAACAGTCCGTTTGCGACTTGCGCAAAGAGGATCACGCTGGTAGGACGTAACCCAAGTGATGAGAACACGATCCCGCAAACCAGAACGAACAACCAGATCAACCGGAACCTGCCGCCCCTCAGATCATTGCCCCATCCGAGTATCTCCGAAGTCGCAAAAGCCGCCGCCAATGGGGCGGTAACGGATGATGAAAGGCCTGCTGCGAGAAATCCGATGGCAATGAATGCCAACGACCAGTCACCCAGAATGGGGGTGAGCTGTGCAGCCAGGTCGGCCGCACTGTCCACACTCCGGGCGCTGCCATCGAAAGCAGCGGCGGCACAGATCAGGATTGCCATGGTGATGATCCCTCCCAGGACGACCGACAAGATGGTGTCCCAGCGGGCTGCTGGCAGTTGTGACGGATCAGACCAGCGATGCCGGACCGACGAGGCGTGCAAAAACAGGTTGTAGGGCACGACGGTTGTGCCAATCAGGCCAATGACGGCCAGCAGGGCATCATCCGGAAGCTGTGGAATGAACATATGCGCAATGACCTCGCCGAGATCAGGCTTGAGCAGGAATGCTGACACCAGAAACACGACACCCATGACACTTACCATCAGGATCAGCGACCGCTCGATCAATCTGAAGGTGCCGCTGAACAAAAGCAGAAACGCCACTACGCCGATGGCCATCACCAGTGGATTGACCGGCCACTCTGCAAACCGCTCGGCATACTGTTCGAAGCCGAGTACCGCCCCGGTAATGTTGCCGGCCTCGTACGCCGCGTTGCCGATGAGGATGGCTGCAATGATCAGGCATGCGGCCAGGATGAAAGACACTTTGCCATGCAGTTTCCTCCTTACGGCATCCCCAACGCCCATGCCGCTGACGATCCCCAGTCGGGCAGACATTTCCTGCAGCAGGAGGGTCGCCAGAATGGAGAAGACAATAGCCCAAAGCAGCGTGTAGCCGAAGCTGGCACCTGCAATGGTGGCGGTGGTCACGGTGCCCGGCCCGATAAAGGCGGCAGCAACCATGGCACCCGGACCAATGTTGCGGAGAGTCTGGAAGAAACGCATTATCCGTCGCTCGAACGTACCTTCATGCCACCAAATCTATAAGAATGCAGCGATTTGTCATTTCCCTTCTGCTCACCTGTTGGGCATCAACAGCCAGCATCGGTCAGGCGACCCTGCCACCGGACATCGTTGAAAGCATCGAACGGCGCATTGCGTATGGTATCAATCCCAGCATTGCGATCGGGCTTATCGATGAATATGGTTCGCATTTTTTCATGTTCGGGAGCAAGACGCCGGGCGGTGAGGCAGTAGACAAGCATACGATCTACGAGATCGGATCTATTACGAAGACGTTTACGGCAGCTCTGCTCATGCATCTCGTGGAGCAAGGCATCGTTCGGCTGGATGACCCGGTGTCCATGCACCTGCCCAAAGAGGTGCGTGTGCCACAACGCAATGGCCAGGCAATGACACTGGCACAGCTGTCCGATCACACCTCCGGACTTCCGCGCATGCCTGGCAATTTTACACCGGCCAATCCCCTGAATCCTTATGCGGACTATACCGTCCAGCAGATGTATGACTTCGTCTCGGGGCACAACCTGCGCCGGGATCCCGGGGCAGAGTACGAATATTCCAATCTCGCGCAGGGCCTGCTCGGGCACATTTTGGAGCTCAAAACGGGCAAGTCCTATGAGCAGCTGATGATCGATGCCATTGCCGATCCGCTGGGCATGGCTGAAACAAGGATCACCCTGACGGACCGGATGCGGAACAACCTTGCCTTGCCGCACAGCAATGGCAGACAGGTCGAGAACTGGGATATTCCCGCCCTGGCCGGCGCAGGAGCGATCAGAAGCTCGGTGCACGACATGCTCATCTATCTCGGCGCACAACTCGGCCTCATCGAGACACCCCTGCACTCCGCCATGGCCGCCACGCAGCAGACACGCCACAACAAGCGCGGCGATGTGCGCGTCGGCCTGGGATGGCATATCCTGGAGGGCTCGGAAGGAGACATCATCACGCACACCGGCGGAACGGGCGGGTATCTGACCTTCGCCGGCTTTGTCCGGGAGACGAAAAAAGGGGTCGTCGTGTTCACCAATTCGACGTCGGCAGCAGGTGATATTGGGCTGCGCATGCTTGATCCGGCAGCGGAGCTGTCTCCAGTCAAACGACCGGTCACGACCATGCTGCGCACCTTGATCGACGAGAACGGCACAGAAGAGGCCGTTCAGGCTGTCAAGGACGTCTGGGCCAACGAGCGCGACAACTACCATTTTGATGAAATGGAGATCAATTCGCTTGGGTATTCCTATCTCGGAGCGCGGCAGTTGCAGGAAGCCCTGGCCGTATTCAAATTGAACACCGAATTGTATCCTGATGCCTTCAATACCTACGACAGCTATGGCGAAGCACTGCTGGAGGACGGGCAAACCGAGCTGGCCATTGAGAACTATCGCAAGTCAGTGGAGCTCAATCCCGGCAATACCGGCGGGATCGATGTGCTGAAGAAGCTCGGAGTTGAGGTGGAGGTAGCCGACGCCGACGTGCCGGCGGAGATCCTGGAGCGACATGTCGGTGTTTACACGCTCATGCCCGGTTTTGATATCGAAGTGACCCGTCAGGGAACGCAGCTGTCGATTCAGGCGACGGGACAGCCGCGGGTGGAGATCTATCCAACCACGGAGGTCGACTACTACCTGAAAGTGGTCAATGCCCAAATCAGGTTCAATCGCGACCCGGACGGAAAGACGGCCAGCCTGACCCTGTTTCAGGGAGGACAGGAGTTGACGGGAGAACGCAAGCAATAGCATCAGGTCACTGCTGAGGCAAGCGCACGACCCTGTGCGCAACAGTACCGTCTTCTGTCTCGATGATCACAAAATACAGTTGGGGATCGTCAGGAAGACGCACCGCTGGTTGAAAACCCTGGAAGGTATTTGTCAATCGTCCGCTGGCATCATGGATCCGGATGCGCGAAACAGGCGCTCCCGTCGGATTGGCGATGTACAGAACGCCGTCCCGAACGGGATTGGGATAGACCGACAATACCTCAGGCCGCAGATGAGCTTGCACGGAGGTTGGGGGTGATATGGCAATGCTGTCCAGGCGCTGTTCTGCGATGATCACGGTCGACAAATCTGCCTGGTCGTACATGCTACGAAACGTCTCGATCTCAGGAGTGCTCATGGCAAACAATGGCGCCATCCACTTTGGGGGCAATGACTGATAGTGCACGCGTGCAGTCACCTGCAACATGCCTTCATAATCATGCACGGGGATGTGATAGCCAACTACGTCTGAGCCCGATCCTTCACTCCCGTTATGGTTGAAGTCCGGATCGTTGAGGGCTGCACCGTAGATCCGGGTGGTGTCATACGTCGGATGGCCGGTGGTAAAGCCACGGGGGGGCAGGCGGTTGTCTTTGAGCGTCATGAAGGCGCGTTCGAGGATCGTTGTAAACGCACCGTTGACATCGGCCGGCACCATTTCGTAGATCTGCACGGCGTCCTGTGATCGGATCGTGCGGTGATGAGGTTCTATCGCATCATCCTGTCCGGTAATTTCGAAATCCGTGCCCAGGCTTCCGCTGTGGAAGAGGGTATCTCCGGTTTCGGTGGTGGCCCAAAGCTCGATGAACGCCCTGCGTGACGGGTAGCCGGAAGGGAATTTATGGCCGGACTTGTTGAAGAGCGCCACGTCGAAGTATGCAGTGTCCCCGTCCTGCCCGGTAAAGTCGAGGCTCAGATCGAGCGTCTGCTGCCGAAGCATGTCAAATGTTTTGGCAATGGTTTCGTCAAACAGCGAGTCTGGAGCGCGGATCCCCAGTGCTTCCTTGTTGTTTTTCATCAATTGCAGCATCATCGTGTTGCCGCCGACAAGGTCGTGCAAGCCATACGGGCTGCGTCCTTTGAGGAACAAATACTGGGAGGAGATCACAATTGAATCAGCCAACTGCGGCATGTGGCACCCCTGACACGTCACGGGGGTCAGCCCGTCGTCCGCAAAGTCGCTGTTGAGCCATTCGTGGTAGGTGGCCTGCTCGATAAATTCGGTCCCCGTCGGATTGCCGTCCAGGTCAACCGATGCGGTGATCAGGGTATGGCATGATGCGCAGATGCCGGCATCATGGATGTGGGGGCTGTACACCGGCTCAAAGCCGACGAAGTCCGTCATCGGGGCGGCGAATGGCTCAGTATAGGGTCCGTAGATGACCCGGTTGGTGTCAAAATACATCTCGCCGGAAAAGCGATTGCCCAGGTGCTGCAGGCTGGTGCTGTGACAGGCGCCACACGAGACGCCGTCGAGGGCGACCGAATCGGCAAGCATCTCCGCAATGGTGTAGTGGGTGGCGCCCTGTGCCATCGCCGTAAAATGTCCCTGCGGTGCATGACACGACGTGCACTTGGTCTGTAGTTCCAGGCTATGACCGGGGTTGACCGCGATCTCCTGACTCACTTTGGCGCGCCAGAACGGATCTTTCGCCGAGTTGGCCATCATCGAGGTACGCCAGTCATCGTAGACATTGACGTCGCGGCCGTCATCGTCTACCATGCTGAAAGCGATCGGGTCGAATCCGTGACATCCGCCGCAAACGCTGTCATCTGCGAAGTAGCTGACGTCTTCCAGGGTGGGTAGAAAAGGGCTGTTTGCCAGATAGGCGTGCAACGCTTCGGCGCTGTAAAACCGGTCGTGATTACGGTTGCGCAAAGGGCTCATGGCCAGCAGGAGGCATGCTCCGAGCACGAGCAGAGCGGTGACGGTGGTCTGTGGAACGCGTCGCGGCGTTTTCATTTGCTGCGGTATTTGCGCCGGTACCGGTTGTTGCCAAACAGCTCAGCACAGCCCAGCGCCACGAAAAGAACGCCACCCAGGATGAACACCCTGTCGAGTTGCAGGAAATGCGTCATCAACATGATCACCCCCATAATGATCAGCAACCAGCCGCGGCGTCGGCGTTCTTTCATGCGCGCAAAATACACAGGACGGACGTAAACCAAAGACCAAAGCACGACACGTGGAGGGTCCTGACCAAGAGATGGGGCACACCGACAGCTGATCTGTGATCAGTACCTGCGTGGCTGGCGGCCATGGCTCTTTCCTGCTCAGTGCAGATCTTTCAGCCTGTCGAGGACGACTTCGATCAGCTGATCAACAACCACCTTGGGATCTTGGCTGTACTCCTGCCGAATGCGGTTGGCGATGACGGCACAACATGTCAGGCAGCGATGCCCCATAAGACGCCCCAGACCGTAGAGCGCCGAGGTTTCCATTTCATAGTTCATCACCCGCAGACGACCATGGCGAAAATCGGTGAGCTGCTGATTGAGCGTAGTATCCCGGGGCGTCAGGTAGAGCCTCCGCCCCTGCGGCCCGTAAAAACCTGTCGCCGTCGCCGTGATCCCGCTGGGCATGTCCCTGCCGATCACCGACATCAGCTCCGGTGCACACCGCACCAGGTAGGGTTTGGCAAGCGCCTCGGGCCACTTTACCTGTTCGCCAAAGGCGCGCATTGTTTCGAGCTCGTCTTGGGAGTAGTCGAAGTCGTAGTAATAAAGCAGGCCATCGAATCCCAGCCCGTACTCTGAGACGACCGGTGTGCCCACCGGAATGTCTGGCTGCAGAGCCCCGGAGGTTCCAATGCGAATGAGATTGAGTGACTTGCGGTGCGCACGGATCTCCCTGGTACGCAGATCGATATTGACAGCGGCATCCAGTTCGTTGATGACGATATCGATATTGTCGGTGCCGATCCCGGTCGAAAGCACGGAAACCGGTATGCCACCGCAGGTGCCGGTATGGGTGAGGAATTCCCGTCGTTGAACGATGTGCTCGATGTGATCAAAATGCCGGCTGATGCGCGCTACGCGCCCCATGTCGCCCACCAATATGACCGTTGGTGCGATCTGCTCCGGTCGCAGATTCAGATGGTAGATGCTGCCATCCGGATTGACGATCAGTTCGGATGGTGATAGTGGTGCAGGCATGGATCTGTGCTGTAGTGGACAGTCTGACTTCCGGACATAGTGTGCAATTTTCGGTCCATTTTCCGTTTGTTGGGCGATTTGGTAACATTCTTGCAGCAAGAGGAGCGAACGACTGCAACGTCATCCATGAGTTTACATCTAGAAGCGAAACCGGGCCAGATTGCGGAGACCGTGTTGTTGCCCGGAGATCCGCTGCGGGCAAGGCACGTGGCCGAAACCCTGCTCGAAGATGCCGAGTGCTACAACCGGGTGCGCGGCATGTTTGGTTACACCGGTACTTACCAGGGGCAACGTGTCTCAATCCAGGGCTCGGGGATGGGGATGCCCAGCCTCGGCATCTATGTCAACGAATTGCTCAATGAGTACGGAGTCAAACAGTTGGTGCGTGTCGGGACTTGTGGCGCCATCCAACAGAAACTCAAGATCGGCCAGGTCATTCTGGCCATGAGTGCCTCGGGCGATTCGAACGTCAACCAGCTTTTCTTTGGAGGTAAGGACTTTGCCGCAACGGCTGATTTCTCGCTGTTGATGAAGGCGTATCAGACGGCACAAGACCTGGGCATCCCGACCTTGCAGGGATCGATCTTCAGCACGGACATTTTCTATGACGGTGACCCCCACCGCTGGGACAAGTGGACACAGCACGGTGTGCTTGCCGTGGAGATGGAAACGAAAATGCTCTATACGCTGGCAGCGCGCTTCGGAGCCCGGGCTCTGTCGGTGGTGACTGTCAGTGACAATATCCTTACCGGAGAGGCCGCTTCGGCGGAAGAACGCGAGCAATCATTTACCGACATGATGCACATTGCCCTCTCCCTGGCTTGAGATGATTCCTCGAGTCTGCCTGCCGGCAATCAATCTTTGAATCCTTGAACCCTCCGCCTCGGACAGGCAGGCTCATATCCCTAAGCCCCGTACGGAACCCAGATATTCTTGATCTGGCTGGCTTTGCGCAGGAACATCTCGCCTTCACCATGTGCCGGATCAAACCAGTCGCGGAACTTGCCATTGTTGACCCAGGTCCGCTTCATGTTGTCGGCGGAGAGCATTTCAACCTCCTTGCTTCCCTCCTTTGAGCCGAAATACCAGATCCCGTCCACATCATCATGTTTGGCGAGCACCGGCATCAGCTCGGCATGCGCACCCGTCACGATATTGATGGTCCCTGCGGGCACATCCGAGGTTTCCAGGACCTGATAGAGGTCAGTGGCCGAAAGCGGGGCAAGCTGCGAGGGTACCACGACAACCCGGTTGCCCATGGTGATCGCAGGGATGACAGTCGAAATGAAGCCAAGCAGCGGTGCATGGTCGGGGCAAATCACTGCCATTACCCCGATGGGTTCGGGCATCGCCAGGGTCACCATGCGCTGGGTGGTATGGTGCACACGGCCGTCGTACTTGTCGGCCCAGGCGGCATAGGTATAGATGCGTTCGATAGAAGACCTGACCTCCAGATTGGCCTGATCCATATCCACTTCGAGTTGCTCGGCCAGTCGCAACGCGAACTCTGCCTGGCGCGCAGAGAGGTTTTCGGCCAGGTAGTAGAGCACCTGCGCCCTGGCATGTCCTGTCATGGCGTCCCACTGGCTTCCGGCGTGGGCGGCTTCCACGGCATTCCGGATATCCTTGCGGTTGCCTTTGGAGACCTCTCCCAGATACAGGCCGCTGGCGCTGCGCACGGTCATACTGTAACCACCGTCCGGTCGCACCTGTCGTCCGCCAATATACATTTTGGCCGTTCTGTCCATTCCATCCTCCGGTGCCGACGGGCGCTTTTTCTGCGCTGTTTGATACGCCGGACCGGGCGGTTTGTCGAGCAGGTTGTCCTCGATGAGCGGTTTGACATACTCAAACAATCCTTCCCGGCCACCTTCGCGGCCAAAGCCTGATTCGCGATAGCCGCCAAACCCGGAGGCAGCATCAAACACGTTGGTACAATTGATCCAGACGGTGCCAGCCTTCACTTTTGGCGCAATGTCGAGTGCGAGGTTGATATTCTCCGTCCAGACACTGGCGGCCAGTCCGTAGCGTGTGTTGTTGGCTAATCGTATCGCCTCGTTGTGCGAACGGAAGGTCATGGCCACCAGTACCGGCCCAAAGATCTCGACCTGTGCAATGGTGGAGCTCGGCGAGACATCTGTAAACAGGGTAGGAGGGTAGAAGTACCCGTCCCGGGGCACCGCCCATGAGGGCTGCCAGCAGGTACTCCCTTCCGCGATGCCCTGCTGCACCAATTCGGTGATCGTTTTAAGCTGGACCGGTGCCACAATGGCGCCGATGTCAATGCCTTTGTCGAGCGCATTGCCCATGCGCAATTTTTCCATCCGCGCCCGAATCTTGCGGTAGAGCCGGTCGGCCACACTTTCCTGTACCAACAGTCGTGAGCCGGCACAGCACACCTGCCCCTGGTTGAACCAGATGGCGTCTACCACGCCCTCGACCACGCTGTCCAGGTCGGCGTCCTCAAACACAATGAAAGGCGACTTGCCACCCAGCTCCAGCGACAGCTTCTTGCCCGATCCGGCGGTAGCATGCCGGATGATCCGCCCCACTTCGGTGGAGCCGGTGAAGGCGATCTTGTCGATATCGGGATGATCCACGATCGCCGCGCCGGTCTTGCCGGCACCGGTGAGGATGTTGACCACTCCCGGGGGCAGGCCGATGTTCTGGCAGATCTCGGCAAATAGCAATGCCGTGAGGGAGGTAAACTCTGCTGGCTTGAGTACGACGGTATTGCCCATGGCCAGGGCTGGTGCGATCTTCCACGCCAGCATCAGCAGCGGGAAATTCCAGGGGATGATCTGACCGACCACCCCGACTTGTCGATAATCCCTGAGGTCGGATTCCATCAACTGTGCCCAGCCGGCATGGTGATAGAAATGCCTGGCGACCAGGGGAATGTCAATATCGCGCGTCTCACGGATCGGCTTGCCATTGTCCAGAGATTCGAGGACGGCAAAGAGACGCGAGTGTTTCTGGATCTGGCGGGCAATGGCATACAAATAGCGTGCGCGCTGGTGCGGCCCGATCTCCAGCCAGCCGGCTAGGGCCTTGCGTGCTGCGCGCACTGCCTTGTTGACATCCTTGTCGTTGGCCTCGGCGATCCTGGCCAGCTTGCTGGTGTCACAGGGATTGATGCTGTCGAAATACTTCTTACTCTGTGGCGACGTCCATTTGCCATTGATAAACAACTGGAATTTGCGATCATGCCCGGCAAGCCAGTCCTGCGCGGCATCCGGGCTTTCCGGTGCCGGTCCGTATTCCATTGTTTCGAAGATCTTCTTGACTTTCATTGGGGGTCAGTTTAGGACATGGGATGACGGTATGACGCGGAATAGCGTCCGGTGACATGGTGTTCGAGTTGGCGTTCAATATCGCTGAGCAACCCGCTGGCTCCAAAGCGAAAAAGGTCCGGACTCAGCCAGTCATTGCCGAGTTCTTCTTTCATCAGGATGAGCCATTCAAGGGCTTGTTTCGCCTTGCGGATACCTCCGGCCGGCTTGAACCCCACTTTGTATCCTGTCCGTTCGTAGTAATCACGAATGGCGCGGATCATGACCAGGGATACAGGAAGTGTGGCGTTGACGCTTTCCTTGCCGGTGCTGGTCTTGATGAAATCGGACCCTGCCATCATCGCCACCTGGCTGGCCCGCGCCACCTTGGTCAGGGTGGGAATTTCACCCGTCGCCAGGATGGTCTTCATATGCGCCTCACCGCAGGCTTCCCGGCAGAGAGCGACTTCCTTGTAGAGATTCTTCCAGTCTGACCGGAGCACATGTGCGCGACTGATCACGATGTCGATCTCGGAAGCTCCGGCTGCGACGGACAATTTGATCTGTTTCAATTTCTCCTTGAGGGGGATCTGGCCGGCCGGAAAACCGGTTGAGACAGCGGCGATGGGCAGATTGGTACCCTTCAGCGCTTTCCTGGCCTCGGCGATGAGATTGTGATAAACGCAGACAGCAGCGACCGTCAGACCCGCATCGGCCATGCCCAGGGCGTCGAGCAGGTCGCGGCGCACGGGATGCAGGGCTTTTGCACACAGGCGCTGCACATTACCCGGCGTATCATCACCCGCCAGTGTTGTCAGATCAATGCACGTTACAGCCCGCAACAGCCAGGCGGCCTGCCACTCCTTTTTGATCGAGCGACGTTTGCCCATCGTTGCTGCGCGCCGTTCTACTGCGCTGCGATTGACCAGCGTCTCATTGATCAGGTCGAGATCCAGCGGAACCCCCTCATTGCGCTTTTGCTCCATGCCTGGCAGGTTCTTGCCATTGCTGCGATGTTTTTCCTTTACCGTCCCCATTGCTCAAATGTATGACTACCAATGCCCAGTACCGGACATCCACAATCGTGTTACAAGGATCGCTCCAAAGATACGGGGATGTAACCGGAGACGAGATATGGAAAGCACGGTATCCATTGCATCATCTCAATTCACGGGTCGGGAGGGGACTAGAACTGATAGACCAGGGAAAGATCCAGACCCACATCCTTCATACCCCGGCCGGGTATATGGATGACCGGATGCGAATCGGGTTTGGATCTTGTCAACAGCCAATTATACTTGAAGGAAGTCTGCAACGCAAGGCGTTGCATGAGCCTTAACCGCAGGTCCAGGTGCGGTTCGAGGGAGAAGGCATGAAGACCTCTTCGCACTTGCCCCGTGAGATCACCAAAACTCTGGCCTGTCAAGGTGTATGTCCCGCGTTCAGCGAATTTGGCATAGTAGAGAGCCAGTCCGGGATGCAGTGCAAAGCGCGTGTCCAATTCGCTGTCCGCGACAATCCCTATCCGGGTGTATACACCACTATGGCGATAGTCGTAATTGACATACAGGCGCTTCTCTTCCACTTGTGTATACCCGACTGACACCCTGATCAGAAGCCCCTGCGAAATCCTGCGCGCTCCGAGGATCTCAATATTGGTACGTTTGTCAAACTTGATCTCGGTATCGTCGAGATCATGCCTGGTCGTGCCGCTGAAGTCATTGCCTGCCAACCGGATGCCGATGTATCCGTTGGAGTGTTCCTGGCTTGTCAGTGTCATGCTGCAAAACATGATCACAAACGGAAGGAGGATGCTTTTGAACGGAGGTGTTGTCGTTGCCATGTTACCGTTTTTTAGATGATCATTGCTGACCGCGATCTGATGCAGGACCTGCCTATTCATCACCGATTGTGATCTGATAGATGTTATTACCAAGATGGAAGCTCGCCGCAGGAAGATGTGCGGTGGTGAGGCCTTCGGGGCGCGAAGGCGCTCTCCCGGTACCGGTGTGCACGGTAAACTCCACATCGCGAAAGGTCGATGCCTCGGTCAAGCGCAGCTCTTGCAGGGTCACAGTAAACCCACAATCCGGGGATTCGAAGCGGATGTCCCTGACATAGGTGAATGACAATGTGTCGGCAGATCCTGCGCGCTCGAAGATGTAGGTGGTCGTGTCCGCCACGATCGAGACCGGAAGAGCTTTGGCCCAACCTGTGTACGTTCCGCTTTCGACATGGTCAAAGTGGCCAGACCAGCTCTTGTCGGAACCCACGGCCAGCACTCTCCAATAGTCAGGCGTCTTGTTCGTAAAATGTACGACGGATGTAGGTTCATCGCGGTCTTCGCATGCGACAGTCCGCGCACCACCGCAAGAAGAAAAGTCCCCGGCGATCAAGAGTGTAAAGAATGTGCAAATGAACATGATCATTGAATCAGCAGAATTTTTCATTTGAATGTGTTTTTGGATGACATATCCCAAAGTTGCGGGAGTCACTGTTGCAGGGCCTGCAGTCATGTTCGGAAAACAAGCAGGGATGTTCACAGTCTTGTCAGGTCAGTCGCAAATCGGGGTTTGTCGAGTGTTTGAGACCGATCGAAGATTGAATCCGGCCGCCTGACAGATAATCGATATTTTAGCCGTCCTTCATCATTTATCATGATTACCAGAATGAAATACACACTACTCTTTCTCGCTTTCACTTTGACAGCCATCACGGCTTCGGCCCAGATCAACGCCAAGCTGATGCGTTACCTGGACGTTTCCGATAGCCAGATCACCTTCGTATACGGAGGCGACATCTGGGTCATGGATAAAAATGGCGGAACCGCCATTCAGATCACCAACTCCCCGGGGGAGGAATCCTGGCCACGCTTTTCACCCGACGGCCAATGGATCGGCTATTCTGCGATGTACAATGGAAACGTGGATGTCTACGTGATACCCGTCAAGGGTGGTGTGCCCACGCGGGTCACCTACCAGTCGCATCCCGATCGCATGCTCGACTGGCACCCTGATGGCGAGCGGATCCTGTTTGCCTCGCGCAGAGAACTGGGACAACGCTCCTCGCGGCAGTTCTTCCTGGTTGACAAGGACGGTGGCTTGCCCGAGAAGCTGGCCATACCATATGGAGAGCTTGCCAGCTTTTCCCCGGATGGCAACAAACTGGCATATATCACCAAGATCACGGAAAACTATCCATTCAAGCGCTACCGGGGTGGTTTGAGTTCGGACGTGATCATCTTTGATCTCACCGCGAATTCCGCCGAGAACATCACGCAACATCGCGCCAATGATGGCAAACCCTCCTGGGTAGGCAATGAGATCTACTTTCTCTCAGACCGCGCTGACGACATGCGCCGCAATATCTGGGTGTACAATACGCAGAACAAAGAACTGCGGCAAGTCACCCGGCATGGTGATTTTGATATCACTTACATGTCAGCCGGTCCGCAGGATATCGTCTACGAGTCGGGAGGAACGCTCTACCTGATGGACATCAAGTCCAGGCAGGCAAAAGAGGTGCCGGTGCACGTGATCTCGGACCTCTCGGCCGAAATGCCGCGTGCCGAGGATGTCAGCAGATCGATCCAGAATATGACAGCCTCGCCGGAAGGCAAGCGCGTCGTCTTCGAAGCCCGGGGCGAGTTGTTCAATGTACCGGCCAAAGAAGGCTATGTGATCAATATGACGCAATCGAGCGGTGCGTTCGACCGCGAACCTGCCTGGTCTCCTGACGGCAAACAGATCGCCTACTGGAGCGATCGCTCCGGAGAGAACGAGATCTGGCTGCAGCCGGCCGACGGCAAGTCAGCGGCGAAGCAGCTGACCAAACGGGGCAAGGGCTATGGCTATACACTGCAATGGTCGCCCGACAGCAAGCGTCTCGCTTTTATTGACGAAAAGAACGATATCTGTCTGGCAGATGCGACGACCGGGGCCATCACCGTGGCAGGCAATACCCGGTGGAACACAGGTCATGGTGCGCGGCACGGCTATCCGATCGAGTGGTCGCCAGACTCCAGATGGATCACGTTTACAGAAGGCCTTGACAATGCCAACAACTCGATCTTCATGTATGACGTGGAGAAGGGCGAGAAGCATCAGGTGACAAGCGGCTTTTACGAGGACATCGCTCCGACCTTCAGCGCTGATGGCAAGCATCTGTTCTATATGACAAACCGCGAGCTGTCGGCCACCTATTCCGACATGAATGACGGTACCTGGATCTATCCCAACTCAACCCGGATCGCGGCGTTGAGCCTGACCAGGGACGGCGGCTCACTGCTCGCGCCGAAGTACGATACCTACACACCGGAAGAGGAAAAAGAAACTGACGACAAGGAGGAGCAGAAACCCGAAGGAAAGGACGCCCCAAAAAAGAAGGAAGCCGACAAGCCGGCCGCTGCGGATGACAGTTCTGCTGACGCCGCTGATACCGGTGTGGAGGTCGACTTCCAGGATATCGAGTCCCGTTTGGAGTTGCTGCCGCCGGCGGCCGGCAACATTGGTGGGATCGTGGCTTTCGAAGGCAAGATCGTGTACCTGCGCTTCCCCAACACCGGTGCCGACGGCGAGCCATCGTTGCAGTTGTATGACCTGGAGGAGCGCGAAGAGAAAACGGTCATCTCGGGCGTGCGGAGTGTGAGCCTCACGGCCGACCGCAAAGCACTCCTGGTGCGCAGCGGCAACAGGTACGGGATTGTCAGGCCTGCGCCCGATCAAAAGATCAAGGACGCAATCCCCACCGACGGGCTGGTGATGAACCTGGTGCCCCGGGAGGAATGGAACCAGATCTTCATGGATACCTGGCGCCGGCATCGCGACTTTTTCTATGATCCGGCCATGCATGGGCTGGACTGGGAGGAGTTGCGTGATCGCTATGGCGCTTTGCTCAAGGATGCGCGCACCCGCTGGGATGTGTCGAATATCCAGTCAGATCTGGCTGCAGAACTGAGCGCCGGACACACCTACACGCGCGGAGGCGATGTCGAGCAGGCGCCAAGACGCTCTACCGGCTATCTGGGTATCGACTGGGAGCAGGCGGGTGACCGGTTCAGGATCAAGCGTATCGTCCGGCCTGCTGCATGGGATACCGAAGTGCGGTCGCCATTCGACAAACCGGGGTCGGAAGTAGGAGAAGGCGACTACATCCTGGCGGTCAACGGGATGACGCTCGATCCACAGAAGGATCCCTATGCTGCCTTTGAAGGACTGGATGGCAAGGTGGTCGTTCTTGATGTGAGCAGCTCAGGTCTGGAGGCTGATGCCAAAGAAGTCGTGGTCGAGTGCCTGACACCTGGAGAGGAAACACAGCTGCGTTACCTGGAGTGGATTGAGAACAACCGCAAGATGGTCGACGAGCTGTCTGACGGTCAGCTCGGTTACATCTACATGTCAAACACCGCCGGGCGTGGTCAACTGGAATTGGTGAAGATGTACTATGGGCAACTGGACAAGAAGGGCTTCATTATTGACGAGCGTTTTAATGGCGGAGGTCAACTGGCGGATCGCTTCCTCGAGCTGATGCAGCGTCCGGTCGTATATAATCTGCACTGGCGTCACGGCAAAGATCACACCTGGCCGGTCAAGACCAATACCGGTCCCATGGGCATGCTGATCAACGGCTGGGCAGGATCAGGAGGAGACGGTCTGCCCTGGGCCTTTCAGGAGCTGGAGGCTGGCCCGATCGTCGGCGAGCGCACGCTGGGCATCCTGGTTGGTCCGGCGACCGGACACCGGCTGATCGACGGCGGAGGGATCACTGTACCTGGTGCACGCCTGTACGACAATGACGGACACTGGTTCTGGGAAGGAGAGGGTGTGGCACCCGACATCGAGGTCTGGGACGATCCCAATATCCTTGTTCAGGGCCGCGATCCGCAGATCGAGCGAGTGGTACAGGAGGTGCTGAAGTTGCTGCCTGAAGCACCGCAAATGACGCCGGCGCCACCGCCAGAAAACCGGACTGCCAAGGGTCTGAGCGGTAAGAGCTAACAGGATCCAGGCAAATGGGTTACCTGCGCAGGTCATGGGCAAACAGCCCGCTGCGCAGCTTCGGTTCAAACCAGGTGACCTTCGGCGGGAGGATCAACCCCTCGTCGGAGATGTGCATCAGTTGCTCCATGCTGATCGGGTGCATGGCAAAGGCGACTGCCATCTCCCCACTGTCGACGCGACGCTCCAGTTCTGCGAGCCCACGGATGCCGCCAACGAAATCGATGCGCTTGTCACGGCGGAGATCCACAATGTTCAGCAAGGGTTCCAGCACCTGCTTCGAGAGGATGGTGAAGCCCAGCGCGTCGACCGGATCCTCCGGATCGAACGTGCTTTCGCGCGCCACCAGCCGGTACCATTTGCCATCCAGATACATGCCAATCGTCTGGTGTGACTCGGGCCGGTAGGGCCCTGCCTGCGCCTCGACATCAAACGCGCGTTGGAGTTGCGCAAGGAATGCATCCGGTGACATACCGTTGAGATCACGAACCACCCGGTTGTAATCCATGATCCGGACCTCCCGCTCAGGAAACAGCACCGACATCAGGTAGCCATAGCGGTGTTCACCCGTGCCGTTGGCTCCTGCGGCGTCGCGAAGGTCCCTGCCGCCCAGCGACCCGGCAGCTGTACGGTGATGCCCGTCAGCGATATAAATGGCATCGACATGTTGCTCAAAGATGCGGGTGATCATGGAGGTGGTATCGGGATCGTCGATGGCCCACAACATATGGTGCACGCCATCACCAGAGACAAAGTCGTAGAGCGGTTCATGTTGAGTGGCCTGCTCCACAATCGTGTCGATCTCGTCCACGCCATGGTAAGAGAAAAAGACCGGCTCGTAGTTGAATTCACTGATCACCACGTGCTGCTTGCGATCGTCTTCGACCCTGGGCTTTGTCAGCTCGTGTTTCTTGATGACGTTGTTGAAATAGTCGTCGATCGAGCAGCAGCCGACCAGGCCGGTCTGCACATGATCACCCATCTTCAGCCGGTAGACGTAAAAGCTTTCGACATCATCCTGCTGCATGAGACCCTGATTGATCAGGCGCTGGAGGTTTTCCTTTCCCCGGGCGTAGACCGCCGGATCGTACGGATCCTGCCCTTCCGGAAAGTCGATCTCCGGTTTGATCACGCGGTAATAGGAATTGGGATTACCGGCGCTTTCTGCGCGTGCTTCTTCTGTGTTGAGCACGTCGTACGGCCTGGACGAGACCTGCTCAACCGCATCTTTGGTTGGGCGGTACGCCTTGAATGGAACAAAGACAGACATGGGATTGCGAAATTCGGTTTCTGATTTCGCGCAAATGTCGCAAAAAGCCGGCAGTCGCGCCAGTGCCTATTCCTCCTCTTTGGCCTTCCTGATCTCCTTCACCTCCTCGATGTCCTCGATCCCGTTGTCTTTTTCCTTGCCGAGGTAGCCCGGCAGGTCCATCCCCGCCATGTTGAACAAGTCGCTCATCGGGGGCACGGCCTTGTACAGTCCGGATATGAACTTGGAGGTGCTGTTGCCTTCGCCTTCCTGTTGGTTGCCACCCTCCCAGACGGTCACCTTGTCGATCTTGATGTTCTTGATCGCATCGACCTGGGTCTTGACCAGTTCGGGCAGTTTGTCAGCGATGAGCATCAGCACCGCGTCGCGCGGATCTCCTCCGGTTGCCTTGACGATCTCGTCGAAGCCTTCCGCCTGTTTTTGCAGGATCTCGAACAGCCCTTTTGCTTCGGCCGCTTTCCGTAGGTAGACGGCGTCTGCCTCGCCCTTGGCGATGCGTCTGACCCGTTCGGCTTCTGCCTCGGCATCGATCTCGGCTTTGCGCTTGGCGATTTCGGCTTCGACGATGACGTCGGCCTCACGCGATGCCAGTTCACGGGCGGCACGCGCCTTCTCCGCCTCCTGCTCGGCTGCGTACGCCTCCTCCAGCGCCTTGGCCGCCTGGATTTTCTCTGAAGCAGTGGCGAGCCGCAAGGCCTCGGCTTCGCGCTGACGACGCTCGGCATTGGATTTGGCGATGGCGATCTTGGCTTCGTTCTCACCATCGATCGATTTGGCCAGTGCCTCGGCCTCTCCGACTTTGGCATCGGCATCCGCTGAGGATACCTGGATGCGCATGTCCATGTTGGCGGCCGCTTCGCCGATGCTTCCGTCCCGGTCTTTCTCGGCGACACTCTTCTTGGCATCGTTGATGGCCTTGGCGGCCGCCTCCTTTCCGAGCGCCTCGATATAGCCTGACTCGTCCTGGATGTCGGTGACGTTGACGTTGATCAGTTCGAGACCGATCTTCCGCAACTCGTTCTCGACGTTGGCCGAGACGTTGGCGAGGAATTTGTCGCGGTCGGAATTAATCTCCTCGATGTCCATGGTGGCCACCACCAGACGAAGCTGACCGAAGATGATATCCTTGGCGATCGCCTGGATCTCGTCGTCGTGCTTCCCCAGCAAGCGCTCAGCAGCATTCTCCATGATACCCGGGCGCTTGGAGATCCCGACGGTAAAGCGGCTGGGTACATTGACCCGGATATTCTGTTTACTCAGTGCACCACGCAGATCGACATCGATCGAGATCGGCGACAGGTCGAGATATTCGTAATCCTGAATGACCGGCCAGACGAAAGCGGCGCCTCCCGCCAGACATTTGGCCGAGGTCTGAGCATTGGTCTTTCCGTAGATCACAAGGATCTTGTCGGACGGGCAGCGCTTGTAGCGCGTGATCAGCCACAAGCCCATCATGACAATGAGTAGTCCGATGCCTACTCCAAAAATTAGTACTGGCCCCATTTCCATATCTTATTTGTTGGTTTCTGAATGATATAATGGCTGGTCGAGCTCGGGCAGCGGCTCAACCAGCATAATGTCTTCTTCGGTGAGGTCGATCACCTTGACCTTCTGGCCGGTTGTGATCGCGGCTCCTGGTGTCTGTGCGTCCACCTCGTGCAACGTGCCGTCGATCATCACATGGATCTTGCCGTTGCCACTGAGCTGCTCCGGAATGGTCAGGTAGACCTCCCCGGTCTGGTCGATCGCGTGGAGCAGGTTGATCGTGCCGGATTTCTCCAGTTGTGAGAACTTGAAGATCATATAGGCCACGATCGACATGGCGATCCCGCCGGACAACGCTGAGAGGGCCACCGTGTAGCCGACCCCCTTGCCCTCGGACAGGAGGTAGACGCCGGTCCATCCAAAAAAGGTGAAGAATGCAATCACACTTCGGATGGAGAAGATCGAAAAATCCTTGTCCAGCGTATAGCCGTGATCAGCGTCGAGGTCCGCATCCACATCCACATCGGTATCCGCATCAAGGCCCAGCAGGCTGAGCCCGAATTGAACAATGAATAGCACGGAAAAAATGATGGCGATCAGCCAGAAGACTTTTTCGGGGGTGTTGAGTACATCCCACCAATCGCCCAGAGAGAACAGGTAGGTCATGTTTGATCCGGTCCTTTACAAGTAAGTACGCGAATTCCAGGCAAAGAGTTTAAGCGAATTGGATTCTCAGACCAAGCACGATGGAAATTCGGCGAACGACAGGTCACTGTCCAGAGGGTAAAATCGTTAGGCGACAACGTCTCGTGCCATTTTTAGCCTAATCCGGTTAATTTTGCCACCACATCTCAAATTCAGTCAGGACGTGGAAGTCAAGCTCTTTTCCGGAACCTCATCGTACTACCTCGCAGAACGCATCGCAGATTACTACGGGTACTCCCTTGGCAAGCTTGAGCTTTCCCGGTTTAGCGATGGCGAGATGCAACCGGTCATCCACGAATCAGTGCGTGGCGCGTACGTGTTCTTTATTCAATCGACGTTTTCGCCAGCCAGCAATCTGCTGGAACTGTTATTGATGATCGACGCCGCCAAGCGGGCCTCGGCGGGATATATCACTGCAGTGATGCCTTACTACGGGTATGCACGACAGGATCGCAAGGACAAACCACGGGTGCCGATCTCTGCAAAGCTCATCGCCAACTTGCTGCAGGCAGCCGGAGCCGACAGGATCATGACCATGGATCTGCACGCAGACCAGATCCAGGGATTCTTCGACCTCCCGGTCGACCATTTGCAGAGCAACGCGATTTTCGTTCCATACCTCGAAAAGCAGGACCTCACCAACGTGATCTTCGCATCGCCGGATGTCGGCGGCGTCAAGCGTGCGCGGCACTACGCCAATCACTTCGGGTGTGAAATGGTCATTTGCGACAAGTACCGCAAGCGTGCCAATGAAGTGGCGGGCATGACGGTGATCGGCGAAGTCGAAGGGGCCGACGTGATCCTGATCGATGACCTGGTGGATACAGCAGGTACGCTGGCCAAGGCAGCAGGTGCCCTGCGCAAAAAAGGGGCCGTGTCGGTCCGGGCGATCTGCACCCATCCTGTGTTGTCAGGCAAGGCCTATGAAACGATCGCGCAATCCGAACTGACCGAGGTCATTGTGACCGACACCATTCCCCTCAATCAGAAGTCACCCAAGATCAAAGTGCTGTCGTCGGCCAAACTCTTTGCCCGCGCCATTCGCAACATGCACGAGCACCGCTCGATCTCAGCACTGTTTGTCGGTCAGGATTGATCAGGGACGTCACCGGCCCGGTTTCCAGTCAATCTATCAGCGCCAATACACGCGATAAATCAATCTTTCCATTATCTTTGCGCCCGCTTTTTCAATCAATCAAACTGACAGACGATGGAAACTGTGGCAGTCAAGGCATCATCACGCGAAATGACCGGTTCGAAAGGTGCCCGGGCAACACGAAACGACGGGTTGATCCCGGCAGTTGTCTACGGTGGCGAGGATGTCAATCCGATCGCGGTCGAATTCAACGCCGTACGTGACGCCATCTACACGGCTGATTTCAAAGTCGTAGAATTGGAACTTGACGGCAAGCCGGTACGCTGCATCATCCGCGATGTGCAGTTCCACCCGGTCACAGAAGACATCGTGCACATCGATTTTCAGGAACTGGTGCCAGGTCGCAAGATCAAAGTCGAAGTGCCCGTCCGATTTACCGGAACGGCACCGGGCTTGAAGGCAGGCGGTAAACTCATCCAGAAGCTCCGTCGCATCAGCGTCATGACAACCGCCGAAAAATTGCTGACCGAAGTCGTGCTTGATGTCTCGCAATTGCAGGTGGGACAATCGGTGCGTGTAAAGGAATGTCGGGTACCCGAGGGCGTGCTGATACTGAATGACGGCAATATGCCCGTGGCCTCCGTACAGATCCCGAGAGCGCTGAAGACCGCTACCGAAGTAGCCGAAGGTGAAGAGGGTGATGAAGATGAGGAAGGTGAAGAAGGCGGCGATGCCGGAGAGGCTGAAGGCGGTGACGCACCGGCCACCGAAGAGGCCTCAGAATAATCCATCCTGTTGAGACAGCACGGCGTGTGCTGGACTGCGTATCTTGAGCTGCCAAACCGACCACCATGCAGGCAGACTCCTTGATCATTGGCTATATCCAGCCTGACCTCATCTGGGAGGACTGGCAAGCAAACATTACCAATCTTGATCGGCTCATTGCTCAGCTCGATCAGCAGGTCGACCTGCTGCTGCTGCCCGAAATGTTTGCCAGCGGGTTTGCCATCGAGCCGCAACGGGTGGCACAGGACATGTCCGGCGCAGTGGTGCAGTGGCTCACCCACACTGCAGCGCGAATGCAATGCGTTTGCATGGGGAGCCAGGTGATTGTTGAGGAAGGCCGTTACTACAACCGACTCCTGAGTGTCGCTCCAGACGGAACCCTTGCCCACTACGACAAACGGCACCTTTTCAGCTATGCCGGCGAAAATGAGCACTATATACCTGGCAACCATCGCTTGATCCAGTCAGTCAAGGGGTGGCAGGTCTGCCCTCTCGTATGTTACGATCTGCGGTTCCCGGTGTGGAGCCGCAATGATGTTGACTACGACGTCCTCATCTACGTGGCCAACTGGCCAGCGCCACGGGTCGAAGCATGGAAAGCGCTGCTGCGTGCCCGTGCCATCGAGAATCTCTGCTATGTTGTCGGCGTCAACCGGGTCGGCGAAGACCCGCTGTCCAACCGGTATGTCGGTGCTTCCTCCGCCTACGACATGACCGGACACCTGATCTGCGCATCACCCGCAGAAGAGGACGTGCGGACGATCACCCTCAACCTGGCCGCGCTCCGGCAATTTCGCTCCGAGTACAATTTTCTGGCCGACCGCGATCGTTTTACCATTCACTAGGAGCATTCGCCCGGTACGATTTTACACATTATTGATATTTTTAATGTGTAAAACATCTTATTTTAGCTCATTATGAAAAGCATTTGGTGGCTCACCCTGGCAGGGTTGGTGGCATGCGCTTCGCCGCGACCAGGGACAGACTATACCAGGAATGACAGCAGGTCCGAACGGAAGGCGGGACATACCGGAGTCAGCCGGACTGTCAGTCCTGACGTGCAGCGGACCGCCCTGGTCGACTTTGCCGAGTCACTCATCGGCGTTGGCTACCGGTATGGTGGTGACTCGCCGGCACGTGGATTTGACTGTTCCGGATTTACCTGCTATGTCATGCGTCAAGCCCAGATCCAGTTGCCCCGTACTTCACACGAGCAAGCGCGGCTCGGACGGAAAAAAGAAGTGACCAGGGTACGTCCGGGCGACCTCATCTTTTTCGGTCATGGCAACCGCGTCACGCACGTCGCCATCGTTCTGTCCCGCGACCGCAATCGCATCGACGTCGTGCATAGTACCAGCTCACGCGGTGTCGTGCGCGACAATATCCTGGGGTCGGATTACTGGCGAAACCGGACGTTGTGGGCCGTCGATCTCACGGATCTCTGAGCGCATAGTTCATCCTGCCGGAACCCCGTGGACCGCTTCCCCGTTGCCTGACAGGGAATCCTTTTTTGTAATTTCGACCGCTCTAAAGCATACATCATGTTGAATCTCATCCTTTTTGGTCCGCCCGGTTCGGGTAAGGGGACCCAGGCCGACAAGCTGGTTGAGAAGTACCAGCTGATCCATATCTCGACCGGCGATCTGTTCCGCAACGAGATGCGCAATGAAACGGAGCTGGGCCTGCGCGCCAAGGGTTACATGACCCGGGGTGAGCTCGTTCCCGACGAGGTGACGATCGGTATGCTGAAGAACCGTGTCGATGAATTCCCGCAGGCGCGCGGTTTCATTTTCGACGGCTTCCCGAGAACAACGGACCAGGCAAAGGCACTGGACAGCCTGCTTGACGAACGCGGCACTGCAGTCTCCGCGCTGGTCGCCCTGGATGTCCCGGAGGATGAGATTGTACAGCGCATCCTGTTGCGGGGCAAGACCTCCGGACGTCCGGATGACAATGATGCCGGGATCATCCGCAATCGCATTGCAGTGTATGAACAGGAAACCACGCCTGTTTTCGAGCATTATGCTCAGCACGGCAAGTCGCATGCGGTCAATGGTGTGGGGTCGATCGAGGAGATCTTCCAGCGGCTTTGCGCAGTGATCGATCCTATCGCGGTGACCACTTAACACTGGCCCATGGCCGAGCAAAATTTTGTTGACTACGTCAAGATCATGTGCCGCTCCGGTCATGGTGGTAGCGGGTCGGCACATTTCCACCGGGAGAAGTTCAATCCGCGGGGCGGTCCTGACGGCGGCGATGGCGGCAGGGGTGGCCATATCATCCTGCGCGGCAACGCACAGCTCTGGACGCTCCTGCATCTCAAATACCGCAAGCATGTCATTGCCGGACATGGCCAACCAGGCCGTGGCAACAACATGACCGGGGCGTCTGGTGAAGATGTCGTACTCGAAGTGCCGCTCGGCACGGTGGCAAGGGACGTTGAAACGGACACGATCGACTTTGAGATCACTGAAGATGGAGAGGAAAAGGTTCTGATCCAGGGCGGCCGAGGCGGTTTGGGCAACACGCATTTCAAATCACCGACCCGTCAGGCACCGCGCTATGCGCAACCTGGAGAGCCCGGTCAGGAGTTGTGGAAGGTGTTGGAACTCAAGGTGCTGGCGGACGTGGGGCTGGTCGGATTCCCCAATGCCGGCAAGTCGACCTTGCTGGCGGCAGTTTCCGCGGCCAAACCGAAGATTGCTGCTTACGCGTTTACTACTCTGGTACCCAATCTGGGGATCGTGGCTTATCGCGATGCGCGCTCCTTCGTGATGGCAGATATTCCCGGGATTATCGAGGATGCCCATCTGGGCAAGGGCCTGGGTCATCGCTTTTTGCGACACATCGAACGAAATGCAGCCCTGCTGTTTATGATCCCGTGCGATAGTGAGCAGATCTCGTCAGAATACCGCACACTCTGTCACGAACTGGAGATGTACAACCCCGAGCTGCTGGACAAACCGCGCTTGCTGGCCATTACCAAGGCCGATCTCGCCGATGCCGAATTGCGGCAATTGCTCTCAGCGGAGATCCCCACAGAAGTCGATCATCTGTTTATCTCTGCCGTTACCGGTGAGGGACTGACCCAACTCAAGGACAAGCTGTGGCAGATCCTGCAAGGTTGATCATTCCGTTGCCGGGATGGTATCCGTCGCATTGATCACCGCGTCCATTTTATCCACGAATCCCTTGAACACGGGGCGCAGTGATTCGATCGCCGCACTCGTATACTCAGGGATCTGTGAGAGATAAGGGTAGCTCAAAGAGGAAGCCTTTTGCTCAGGGCTGACAAACTCGGTGCGGCCGAGAAACCAGATAATGGCGCTATAGGTCACGATCATCAGCGCGACAAAAAGTGCTGCTCCCAGCAAGCGGTTCAGGAAGTTGAGTTTAACCAGCTTCAGGGTCTTCTCGAATCCGCGCCCCAGCCAGCGGATCCCCCACATGATCACGAAAAACGTGAGCAAGAAACCGAGAACGAGCGACAGGGTGGGGTTCAGACCGAAAGAATGCTCGAAGACATTGACCACCAGTGGCGAGAATTTGAGTGCAGCAAGCAGTCCGACGATGATACTGACAACGGCAAACAGGGTGCGGACGATACCGCGATGAAAGCCCTGGATCAGGCCGATGACAATGAAGAATCCCAGAAACAGATCTATATACATGTCAGCGTGCTATTTCGATCAATCACTTCACGTTTCAGCGGGCTCCCAACAGCGGGTGACGGGTCGCCACAAGGTTACGAAATGCCCCGGATTTTGTTTACTTTGGAGCGATTCAAGCCAGTTGTGCGTTCGAATTAGGCAAATTGTGCTCACAGGCGTAATAATTTAGACGGAATGCCTGTTTAGCATTACAAACTCGGGCTCCAGATTGAACAGGTTGTCACATCCCTTGCTTATCACGTTCTGCTCATTACTGATCGGGATCGGTGCTTCTGCGCAGGTGGTTGAACAAGCCACCCCGGATGATCGTGTTTCACTCATTGGCGAGCAGGAAGAGACATTTGCTGCACTGTCGGTGTCTCATCCCGGCATTCTGCTGGGGGTTTGCGGCAATGATATGGACTACGCCTACGAAAAATGGATGATCATGCTTGGGGCGATGGAGGACTATGCAGAAGCGATCGGCTACGACATCCAAGGCCTCAAGACCTACATGTACGTTTACTGGAATGCCGACGGTACCATTGCGCATCTGGCTTTTTTCCCTAAAACCAAATCGCGCAACATTCCAATTGCCGATCTCAGAACCTTCTTCAGCGGATTTGTCGAGACCTATCAGATGCAAATCAAGACCGAAGAGGGATTCTCGCACTATGGCAGTGCGGCCTTTCCGACCTTCGCCCGGCCCGAATACAAGGTGCGCCGCAACGACTAAGCCAGCAAGATCCGGGCACCGCTTCGCAGCGACCATCATTTCAATTTCGGATGATTACTAATTGTAATATGAAGTTGATACTTTTACACGTTGATCCTATTCGCTATGTCTGAGGTCAGGTACACAGAGGAGAATATCGTCAGTCTGGACTGGAAAGAACATATCCGGCTCCGGCCGGGCATGTATATCGGGAAGCGCGGAGACGGTTCAAGCCCCGATGACGGCATCTACATCCTGCTCAAGGAGGTCATCGACAACTGTATCGACGAATACGTCATGGGATATGGCAAGCGGATCGATATTGAGATCGAGGACGGTGCGGTATCAGTGCGCGACTACGGACGGGGGATCCCTCTCGGTAAGGTCGTGGATTGCGTGTCCCGGATCAATACCGGTGGCAAGTACGACTCCAAGGCATTCAAGAAGTCGGTCGGCCTCAACGGCGTGGGTACCAAGGCAGTCAACGCGCTGTCCAAGTATTTTAAAGTGCAGGCTGTCCGGGAAGGGAAGACGAAGATCGCCGAGTTTGAGCTCGGAGACCTGACCTCGCAGAGTCGCATCGTCAAAAGTAGCGAGGATACCGGCACACTGGTGGTGTTTCGCCCAGACGAAGAGATCTTTCCCGGTTACAAGTTCCGGGACGAGTATGTCGAGCAACAGCTCTGGAACTACGTGTATCTCAATGCAGGACTCCGCATTAAGTACAAGGGCAAGACCTTCTACTCCAAGGACGGGCTGCTGGACCTCTTGAACAAGAAAACGCAATCGGAGCACATCCGGTACCCCGTGATCCATTTTTCCGGGGAGGACATCGAGGTCGCCATGACGCATGGCCAGCACTACGGCGAGCACTATTTCTCGTTTGTCAACGGACAACACACGACCCAGGGGGGGACGCACCAGGCTGCATTCCGTGAAGGGATCGTCAAGGGCGTGCGTGATCACTTTAACAAGAACTTTGATGCCAAGGACATCCGCGCCTCGATCATTGCGGCGATCAGCGTAAGAGTGGAAGAACCAGTGTTCGAGTCGCAGACAAAAACCAAGCTGGGGTCACTCACCATGTCACCCGATGGCGTGACCGTCCGCTCCTTCGTGGTGGATTTTGTGTCAACACATCTCGACAACTTCCTGCACAAACATCCGGAGACGGCCAAGGCCATGCTCAAACGGATCCAGCAATCGGAACGCGAACGCAAGGAGATCGCAGGGATCAAGAAACTGGCCAACAAACGCGCCAAGGCAGCAAATCTTCACAACAAGAAATTGCGTGACTGCCGCGTGCACTATCAGGACGGCAAGGCTGATGAAGCCCTGCGCAATGCCAGCACGATCTTTATCACCGAGGGAGATAGTGCGAGTGGCTCACTGACCAAAGCGAGAGACGTCCAGACCCAGGCAGTCTTCAGTCTGCGCGGCAAACCGCTCAACTGTTTCGGAATGACCAAGAAGGTCGTTTACCAGAATGAGGAGCTCAACCTGCTGCAGCACGCGCTGCAAATCGAAGACGGGCTTGACGACCTGCGCTACAACCGGGTGGTGATCGCCACCGATGCCGATGTCGACGGGATGCACATCCGCCTGCTTTTGCTCACCTTCTTCCTGCAGTTCTTCCCGGACCTGGTCAGAGAAGGACATCTCTATATCCTGGAGACACCGCTCTTCCGGGTGCGCGACAAACGCGAGACGATCTATTGCTATTCCGAGCAGGAAAAGAAGGCAGCCATCCGCCGACTCAAGGGGAAACCGGAGATCACTCGCTTCAAAGGCCTCGGAGAGATCTCGCCCGAAGAGTTTGAGGACCTCATTGGCGAGCAGATCCGCCTCGAGCCGGTCCATATGGCCGACGACGTCAACATCGATGACGTTCTGCTGTACTACATGGGAAAGAATACGCCCGAACGACAGGAATTTATCATCGAGAACCTCAAACTCGAAGTAGACATCGTCGCCGAAGAGACGGAGAACGGACCTGCTGCCGAACAGCCCGCCAGCGAGCACGCGGTAACGTCGGCCTGACGAAATGTCTGATTTTTCGAGGCGGGGGGTATGAATACGGCAATCTTTTCATGTTCACGGGCCTTATTTTCCCATGGCACAGTCCTTGACACTTCCAGCGAAGAGTACAATTGCATAATCACGTGTCATTTTGACACACCAGATACGAGGGTGATGTTTGATGATCTGAAGATACTATCCGGCCTGACCGATGATGTGGATTATATGCCACTCATTTCGGTGACCGACGACGAAGAGCCTTCCGCCAGTGAGACCTACCCCGAGACACTACCGGTCCTGGCCTTGAAGAATACGGTGTTATTTCCAGGGATTGTGATCCCGATCACGATCGGACGCGACAAGTCGATCCTGGCAGTGCGCAAGGCGCACGAGACCCACAAGATCGTAGCCGTGTTTTCCCAGCGAAATGACGAAGACGAGGATCCGCACTTTGATGACCTGTACCGCACAGGTACAGCCGCGCGCATCCTGAAGTTGCTCAAAATGCCGGATGGCACCATCACGGCCATCATTCAGGGGCGTTCACGAATTGCTCTGACGGAGATGCTGGCTGAAGATCCGATGATGGAGGGACGGATCGAGATGATGCCATATCGGATACCGAGTGAGAATCTGGAGTTCGAGGCATTGATCTCATCCATCAGGGACCTTGCCGAGCGGATCATCAAGCTATCGCCACAGATCCCAAACGAGGCTGCCGTGATGTTGCGCAATATCAAGCAGGAGGGCCATTTGCTGAGTTTCATTGCCTCAAACCTCGGGATCGACGTGCCCAAGAAGCAGGAACTCCTCGAGGTCGAGGCACTGCATGATATGGGCAACAAGGTGCACGAATATATGCTGAGCGAGTTGCAGCTGCTGGAACTCAAGGATCAGATCGAAACCAAGGTGCGCGGTGATATCGAAAAGCAGCAGCGGGACTACTTTCTCAGTCAGCAGCTCAAGACGATCCAGGAAGAGCTTGGCCAGAATCCGCAGGAAGCAGAACTTCTCGAGCTGATCGAACGCTCCAAGGCCAAGAAATGGCCGGAAGAAGTACAAGAGACGTTTGACAAGGAGATTGCCAAGGCGCGCCGGATGAATCCACAGGTAGCCGAGTACTCCGTTGTCCTCAACTACGTTGAATTGCTCCTCGAGCTGCCCTGGCACAAATATTCCTCTGACCAGTTTGACCTTGCCAAAGTCAGGAAACAACTCGACAAGGACCATTTCGGCCTCGAGAAAGTGAAGGAACGGATCCTGGAGCACCTCGCCGTGCTCAAACTGAAGGGCGACATGAAGGCCCCAATCCTTTGTCTGGTAGGCCCTCCCGGGGTGGGCAAGACTTCGCTCGGACGGTCGATCGCCACTGCACTCAACCGGCGCTTCGTGCGCATGTCCCTGGGGGGCTTGCACGACGAATCCGAGATCCGTGGCCATCGCAAGACCTACATCGGCGCGATGCCGGGGCGTATCATCCAGTCGATCAAGAAGGCCGGTGCCTCCAACCCGGTGTTTATCCTGGATGAGATAGACAAGGTCGGGAAGGACTTCCGTGGTGATCCCTCTTCGGCGTTGCTCGAAGTGCTCGATCCGGAACAGAATGGATCGTTCCACGACAACTACCTCGAACTGGAATACGACCTGTCCAAAGTGCTTTTTGTCGCTACGGCCAACACGCTGAGCACGATCCAGCCGGCGCTGCTTGACCGTATGGAGATCATTGAGATCAGCGGGTATTCGACGGAGGAGAAACTGGAGATCGCCCGACGGCACCTGGTTCCGAAACAGCGTAAGGAACACGGGTTGACAGGCAAGGATGTCCGGATGTCTGCCAGGGTCTTGCAGGAGATCATTGAATATTACACACGCGAGTCGGGCGTGCGCAACCTTGATCGCAAGCTGGCGGGCGTGATGCGCGGGATCGCCAAGAAGGTGGCGATGGAAGAGCAGTACAATCCCAGCATATCTGCAGACGACGTGCGTGACCTGCTTGGTCCAACGATCTACAGCAAAGAGGTGTATCAGGAGAAACAGGCCCCGGGGGTCGCGATCGGCCTCGCATGGACCCGCGTGGGGGGTGATATCCTGTTTATCGAAGCGAGCCTCAGTAAGGGCAAGGGCAAGCTGACGCTTACCGGGAATCTCGGTGACGTAATGAAAGAATCAGCATCGACGGCCCTCAGCTTTATCAAGGCCAACAGCAGTTCACTTGATATTGATCCTGAGGTGTTTGACACAACCGACATTCATATCCATGTGCCCGAAGGGGCGATTCCCAAAGACGGACCCTCGGCCGGCGTCACCATGCTGGTTGCCCTGACCTCAGCGTTCAAGAAGAAATCGGTCAAACCTTTCCTGGCTATGACCGGCGAGATCACCTTGCGCGGTAAGGTTTTGCCCGTGGGCGGTATCAAAGAGAAGGTCCTTGCCGCGCGGCGGGCAGGTATGCGGGAGGTGCTCCTCAGCAAGCAAAATGAGAAGCACGTCGCTGAAATAGACAAGACCTATATCGGCGATATGCAGTTTGCCTATGTTGACCGCATGGAGGAAGTGCTCAACTACGCTCTGGGCGTCTGGTCATTCTAAGTAAGGTTAAGGCTTTGTTAAAGCACATCACGTGAGGTGGCCTGGATGTAGCGGCGACGTTTATAATGTTGGAAATCAGTAATTTTGGCGGCTACCGGATATGGCAAGCAGACTCTTACTTCACGCAATTCTGGCCCTACTGATACTTTGTGCCATCCAGCCTGCACTGCGCGGGCAGGCCCTGGCCGATACATCAGATATCGTTCAGCTTTCGGGCCTGGTGTGGACCGATGAGAATGGCGGGGTCGAACCACTTCCGTACGTCAATATCTATGTGCAGTCGACGCAGCGCGGGACCTTCTCGAGCAATGAGGGGTTCTTCTCGCTGGTGGCGAGAAAAGGAGAAACCGTCGTGTTCTCATCGATCGGTTACAAGGATGTGGAGTACGTGGTACCAGACACCTTGCAAGGCACACGCTATTCTCTGTTCCAGTTGATGCGGCGCGACACCTTCCTGCTTCCCGAGACAGTGATCTACCCCTGGCCAAGCCGTGAGCATTTCAAGTTGGAATTTCTGGCCATGGACGTTGAAAGCGAGCTGGAGGCCCTGGCCAACGAGAACCTTTCAGACCGGGCGCTGGCGCAACTGATCGCCTTCCTGCCTACCGACGGCGACGAGAACGTCGACTTCTTCCTTCGTCAGCAAGCACAGGCCTACTATTATGAGGGACAGATCAGGCCGATGAATGTCCTGAATGTGTTTGCGTGGAAGCAGTTTATTGAAGCCCTCAAGCGCGGCGACTTCAAACGAAAGAAAAAGCAGTAGCCCGGTCGCCGCTGTGCATTGGGCACACAATTTGCACCGTTTCCCTAAGTCCAGCATCCCGCAATACAAATGAAAGTCACTGACTACTTCACGCAGGCACAGGGTCGCACCCTCATCTCTTTTGAGATCCTGCCCCCTCTCAAAGGGGGAAGTGTCGAGGACATCTTCAATGCGCTGGACCCGCTGATGGAGTTCGAACCGCCCTTCATCGACGTGACCTACCATCGCGAAGAATACATCTACCAGCGCAAGCCCGACGGATACTACGAGAAGTCCTCGATCCGCAAGCGTCCTGGTACCGTGGGCATCTGTGCTGCGATCATGCACCGCTATGGAGTGGACGCCGTGCCGCACCTGATCTGCGGAGG
>JAWWBX010000003.1:0-43028 GCA_033720735.1 Saprospiraceae bacterium | reverse complement strand
CAGAAACTCTGTGCGATTTGCTTCAGTTGGATGGAAACCAAAGGCCATCCTCGCCTCTTCCAGTTTGCGCTGTGCCGGTGGCAGAGCCAGGAATTGCTGCAGGGTGTCGTGGTATCCACACGGAAGCGACGGCTGCCACTGCCGGTCGACCGGGCAATCCAGGAGTTGCCATACCGGTTGCGCCGGCAAATGCGAACTCAAAAATTCCTCCGGCGCGACAAAGAGCCATGCCTGTTGCGAATTCTGGCGCTTGCCCGTTTGAGCTGCTCCCCAGGTGGCATCGATCAGGCGCCATTGATCATTGAAGCAGACAGCGTTCCAGGCGTGATCCGGCGCTTGTGAAGCATTGCCCCGCCCGGATTGATTGCTGTAGCCCGAGATGACGTGGGCGGGTATGTCGAGCACAGTGCACATCTGTTGTAGCAATTGCGCATACCCAAAGCAGATCGCCTTCCGGCGGCGCAGCACGTCGGCAGCGGAGCGATTGATCCGTTGTCCGCCGGTGCCAGCGCCATCATAGCGGATATTGGATGTCAACCAATCATAGAGGGCAATGATCTGCAGGGAATCTTCCGAAATACCTGTGACGATTTCGAGGGTCAGGGCACGCACTTCGGCCGGCACGTCTTCTTTGGTCAAGGTAGAGGTGCTCTCCTGGGCCGCCGGTAGATACGCACAGCCGGCAATCAACAGTGCGGTGGTGATCAGTTGTTGTGTCACGCGCCCCATGACATATGAACGTTTGGCCGCGCAGAACCGATATCCAGGCCGAATCTGGACGCGTTGAGAGGGGTAGATTTCAGTCCTGAGGCCATTATGTATTATCACATAATACCCTCAGACGTTCATAGTAGTTCAAGCTAAAAGTACAAAAGCTCCGGCATCCAAATAAACCAAGACGTTACCCCGGATGTTGAAAGCTGTACTAACTTGCAGTTGGCCTGCGCGCCTTACTATGAAGCGACTGCAGAAATTTGTGGTGACAACGATGATCGGGGGCGGGTTGATCCTGCTGCCGATCGTGATCCTCGTCTTCGTTGTCAAGATCATCATCCAGTTTATTGACAACGCTATCAGCCCGCTGACCCAACTGGTGGAATGGGAGATCCCCGGACTGTTGATCGATGTCATCGCCCTGATCGCGATCATCCTTTTATGTTTCTTGATCGGGCTGTTTGTCAGGACCCGGATGGGGATGTCTGTTTTTAAGTATATCGAACGCGAGTGGCTCGAGATCATTCCGGCCTATTCGACGATCCGCGATATCGTACAGCAGTTTAGTGGCACCAAGAAAGCGCCCTTCAAGAAGGTCGTGATGGTCGATCCCTTCAAATCCGGCGTCAAGATGACCGGCTTTATAACGGACGAGCACGAGGACTACTGTACGATCTTTGTTCCTACCGCACCGAATCCGACCAACGGGTTCATCTTTCATGTCCACAAGGACCACCTTGAATGGCTCGATATCCGCACCGAAGCGGCCATGCGTACAGTGGTCGGGATGGGCGTGGGATCACAGGACATGATCCATCAAAATGTCGTGGAAGAAGAACCTGAGGACCGAGAACCTGTTGAGATCGAACGTACTACGGATCGCTGATTTAACACCTAGCTGACAATTACGCGATCGGCCGATGACCCCCAGATTTGTAACTTTATGCCTTCAAACAACAGACCATGCAAATGACCTTTCCCCTGAAAAGTCTCTACATTTTGTCATTGCTCGTGGTTTTCTCCTGTCAACAGGAGCAGCAACCAGAACGACTCACCAAAGCCCAGCGTTTTCAGGAAGCACTTGACGAGGAATTCCGCAGGACCTACGACCCTGCTCTTGGTGAAATCCCCAAGGACCGGCTCTTCGAAGCAGTGAAGGCAACCCGCCAGCTGCAGCAAGAGTTTGCCAACCGGCGCTCAGGCGCAGGGTTGGGGCCCAAATTTATCCAGCGTGGGCCCACTGATGTCGGTGGCCGTACCCGGGCCATCCTCATCGATGAAGCTGACCCGGAACGCAAGCGTATCATTGCCGGGAGTGTCGCCGGGGGATTGTTTATCACCGATGATATCACCGAAAATCCGCCGGTCTGGCAAAACGTGAACGACCATCTCGACAACCTGGCAGTAGGGGCGCTCGCCCAGGACCCCAACGCCCATAATGTCATGTACATGGGGACCGGAGAAGGCTTCCCCAACGCAGATGCGGTGCGGGGAGTCGGCATCTTCAAGTCAGAAGACAGCGGGCTCACCTGGACGCTCCTGGAAAGCACCACTTCAGGAACGATTTTCCGGTACACGCGCGGACTGGTCGTGCATCCGGTCACCAGTCACGTTTACGCCGCGACACGCAATGGCGGAGTCCGGCGCAGTGAGGACGGCGGGCTCACCTGGATCAAGGTTCTGGGTGTGTCGCTCTCGGCATCCAATGACGACATGTACGACATCCAATACTCCAACGGACGGCTGTATGCGTCCAACAATACCAACGTATATATGTCGGAAACTGGCAACCGCGGCGAATGGGAGCACATCACCCGCAGCGGATCCGGTTTTCCGACCGACCTGAGCCGGTGTGAGGTCACGGTCTGCGATGCCGACCCCAACGTGATGTACGCGGTTGGAGCAATCAGCGGCTCAGCCTCCGATATCTACCGCACTTCCGACGGGGGGACCTCATGGCTGGCCGTCGCACCACCTACCGGCGGGGACTTTACAAATGGCCAGGCGTGGTACGATCTCGATATCGCAGTCGATCCGTTCGATTGCAATCATGTCATCGTGGGCGGTGTGCCGATCTACCGGACACGGAACGGTGGCCTCAACTGGAACCGCTTTGCCAACAACATGCATGTGGATCAGCATAAAGTTGTTTTTGACCCGCTCCAGCCAGACGTGGTCTACTTCGGCAATGATGGCGGGGTCTGGCGCAGCGAAAACGGCTCAGCCAATTTCGTGGACAGCAAGAATGTGGGTTATATCACAACGCAGTATTACGGATGTGCCATTCACCCCGACACCTTTTCCAACTATATGCTCGGTGGCACCCAGGACAACGGTACACATCAGCTTGACGGGCCCGGGGCGTCCAGCGCGCGCCACGTGTGGGGCGGTGACGGGTTCCTCTGCCATATTGACGAGTTCGAACCACGCTATCAGCTGGTATCATCACAGTTCGGTAATTGGGGGCTCTCGACGAATGGCGGTCAGACCTTTTCATCAGGACAAAGCACAGAAGGGAATTTTCTCAACCCGTCGGACTATGACAGCGAGTCAGGCATCCTGTACGCGCAAACCGGCGGCGGAAATTTTTATAGGTGGAATGTCAAGACCAGCCTGTTCGAACTGGTCAGTTTTGAAACAGCCGGTGCCACGATCTCCACGGTGGCAGTGGATCCCAATGTGTCCAACCGCGTCTACTTCGGTATGTTCGGAGGACGGGTGGTCCGGGTGGATAATGCCCATGAGGGAGACGTCGTGGCCAATGAGATCCTGCTGCAGGCGGGCGGTACGCCATCGAGTATCGCCATTGGCAACGGAGCCCCGGATCACATCATGGTCACCTTTTCCAATTACGGGATCGACAATAGTGTGATGGTCTCGACCGATGGCGGTGAAAGCTGGGAAATGGCAGAGGGCAATCTGCCAGACATGCCGGTCCGCTGGGGTATTTTCAATCCAAAGGATCCCAGCAGCGCCATGATCGCCACAGAGACCGGCGTTTGGAGCACTGAATCACTGGATGGTACGGCTACCATCTGGGAACCACCACTTCCCGGGGAGGGCTCACCGATCGTGCGTACCGACATGCTGCAGATCCGCAACTCTGATTTTGTCGTAATGGCTGCCACGCATGGCCGCGGTCTCTGGACCACCAGCGTGTTTGCACAACCGCGTGCCAAGTTTCTTGCGCCACAGGTACACTACATCAATTCACCTTTGCAGTTTATCGGGGAGGTGTCGCTCAATGCCTCTTCCTATTTCTGGGACTTTGGCGATGGTGCGACGGCCGATACCGAGAATCCGGTGCACACCTTCGATGAGATCGGAGAATACCCGGTCACATTGACGATCAACGGCAATCTGTCGACAACTGTGACGATCAAGATCCTGCCTGAAGTACCCCTGCCCTATGTCGCCGGGGAGCCCGAATATGGCGGCAGTTTCGAAGCACGTCCGGAGCAGTACGGCGTAAGTACCACCAATGGCACAGCCTTCGAGCGTGGTGTTTCCAATGTGATCGGCAAGAATGGCACCAAGAGCGGCGAAAATGCGTTTGTGACCGGCGTCAACGAACCGTTTTATCAGGACAACACCCTGACCTACCTCTATTTGCCGGCCTTCGATTTCTCGGATCAAAGCATCTATACCCTCAATTTCTGGGCGCGCTATGATCTCGACCCGGGGCCTGACGGTTTTAATCTGGAGTATTCGACCGACAAGGGACAAACGTGGCGGGTGCTCGGACAGCGCGAGTCGGGCTGGTACAATTTCAACAACTCTGGCGTCAGCTCGGCATTTCCAGACGGAACCGCCTACTGGACGAGTGCGGTGGGCGGATTTACCAACTACAAACGTAATGTCAGTTTCCTGGCCGGAGAATCCGATGTGGCCTTCCGTTTTGTCTTCAGGTCTGAAAGCACTGGGTTCCATCCGGGAGTGGCCATCGACGATTTCGAGATCTCGAAGTTTGAAGGAGAGCTGGTGACCAATCTGATCACCTTCAGCGGAGGCTTTACCGGCGACAAGGAGATCACGCTCGATTGGTCGACACGCCCTGAGTACTTCTGCCAGTATTTCGAAGTGCAGCGCTCGATCAACGGCCGGGACTTCGAGGTGATCGATGTGGTCAATTGCAAAGGCGGTTTGAGCGATCTGACACAGCAATACGAGCATGTCTCCAATGGCGGGCGTAATTTGTATTTCTATCGCATCCGTGTCGTCAATGAAGACACCGAGACCGGCTATTTTCACGAATTTATGTCAGAGACCGTGACCATCCGACGCAAGTTTGAGGGCGTTGAGGTCTTTCGCTTGTTCCCCAATCCGTTTACTGACCAGGTCAACTTTACGTTTACCGATGTCGTAAAGTCCAACATCAAATTCGAATTGTACGATGCGACCGGTCGCCTCATGTTTGAGAAACTCGACTGGGTCGATGCCGCTTTTTACAGCCTGCCACTCTCGCAGGTTCCTGCGGGCATCTACTATCTGAGCGTGGCGATCGGAGAGGAAAAAGAAGAGATCTTTCCAATCATGGGCGGTCTCCAGTAACAAGTCTGTCTTCAAAGTCAAAAACCAAGGCGGCCCGGTGAGATCACCAGGCCGCCTTTCATATTCAACAACTCACCCTCTTGTCAGATGTACCGGTTGCGTTCCACCTCTTCCATGAAGATCGGTTTCAATGCTTCCGAAGCTTCCAGGATCAACTCCTCATCACTGGGAAACGGCAGCAGGCCGATATAGCGCTTGTCGTCCTTGTCCAGCGCCCTGGCATCACCATAATGCGTCTGCCCCACGTGATAAAACCTTGCCTCGGCATGGATCGGCCGTGTATCAACCACCATGTTTTGCCGCAGATCCCGCACTTTGATACGCCCACGGATGTGCGCCAGTTTTTCCTGGTGCGTGCGCACGACCACGCCCTGCACCTTGACGAATTTGGGCTCCTTGATATCGTTGCCCAGCGAGTCCTTGGCCACGTTGCCCTGGGCATCGAGCACGTAGGTGAAACCATCTTCGATCTCCCGCTTGCGCACGATCTCCTCCTCGTGGATCGACGCGTGCCCCACTGATACGTCAGTCACAACCAGCAGCGCCTCGTAGTCGGCATCGTAGTCCCCCTCGTCTCCCGCGAATGTGTAGCGCGTCCAGAAGCGATCCTCGATATAGAACGGCTCGGTCAATGCTGCCGCAATGTAGCCAGGCATCCACTCACGGGCCTGGTTTTCGATCGCGATGACGACATGCACGATACCCAGCTGACGCGCTTCGTCGCGCAACACAGCAACATCACGGTATCTGTCCGTATACTTCAGTATCCTGTTGAATGACAGGTATGCGTCCTGGGCAGCAGGCTTGTCTCCCGACCGGCCCCGCTCCAGTGCGTACATACCTTCATCGTACAACCTGGCCACGATCTGCCCTTCGGCATATGCCGTGATCTCATGGGTTTTGACAAATTCGAAGGTTGCTTTGTAACCCTGCCGGTCGATGAGTGGCAGGAAGGGCTGCAACCGATCCTGCCGGCGCTCGATCCGCTCGGCGATGGCAATGATCTTTTCCCAGTCGTCCGGGTCATCACTGTGCTTGAGCAGTTCGATACGGCGCATATCGCGCTCCTTGGCCCGCTCAAACCCGTCTTCGAGCGCACGGACATATTTCTCTTTCTTCTCCTTCTTTCCCGACAGTTTGCGCTGGGCCAGCTGGATCAGTTGGTCGTAGTTTCCGTTGTCCATCATTTTCTCCACGGACTGACAGCTCGCCAGCAGACCCGCGATGATCATGAAGATGATGATGTTGAGTTTCGTTCTCATGGCTCAATGTTTCAATTGGTGAATGTCAACGTACTACCATGACGTAGGGGCGCTGGCCGTGTATCAGGCGGCTGTCTTAAATCGCGGTTAAACACCGTGGGCATTCGTTAAAACTCTTAAGACAAGTGTCCGGGTCGTGACGATCGGGCCGATCGCCCGTGTCCTGATCGAATGATTGCCCCCGTTGATCGAAATGGTACCGGATGTTGCCGCTCCGGATGCTAGTTTCAAGCATCTCTTTCACCAAATTTCACGTCCATGAAAAGACTTACACTGATTGCTGCAGTCCTTGCCCTGACCGCAACCGGCCTGCTGGCACAGAATCTGAGCACACCGCCGAGCGGCAACAATCAAAAGTGCATCGTGACGCAGTACATCGGCGCGATTGCCCACGTGACCGTGATCTACAACAGCCCGGATGTCGATGGCCGCGAAGGCCAGATCTGGGGACAGCTCGTACCGTACGGCCTGACGCAGCAGGGTTTCGGATTGAATAATCCGGCTCCGTGGCGTGTCGGCGCCAACGAAAACACAGTGATCAAATTTTCACACGACATGGAAGTTGAAGGCAAGCCGATCAAAGCTGGCAAGTACGGCTTGCACCTGATCGTCGAGGAGCAAGGCGACTGGACCTGGATCTTCTCGCACAACCATTCAGCATGGGGCAGCTACTTCTACGATGAGGCTGAAGACGCGCTACGCGTTTCGGTGACGCCCGGGGATGCCTCATTCACCGAATGGCTCACGTTCAACTTTTCTGACCGTCAGCCGGATGCCGCCACCCTGGAAATGCGGTGGGAAAACAAGCGTGTTCCGATGCGCATCAACGTCCCCAACTCCGTCGAACTCTACGCCGAGACTTTCGCCCGTGAGCTGCAGGGCTCTGCCGGGTTCAATCACCTGAATTGGGCAGCAGCAGCCAATTTCCTTGCGCAAAACAACCACGATCTTGATCTGGCCCTGGAGTGGGCAGAGCACGCCATCAATGGTCAGTTTGTGGGTGTCAGCGACTGGACGACCTTGCAGACCAAAGCCACAGTACTGATGGGCAAGGGCGATATGCATAACGCATTGACAACGATGATGGAGGCCGTAGAGCATCCGTCAGCGACCCCCTTCCAGATCCATGGCTTCGCCCGCCAGCTGATTGCTCAGGGCATGGCCGACAAGGCGCTGGAGATCTTTGAGTACAATTATGAGCGCTTTGACGGTGCCTGGCCGACCAACGTCGGCATGGCCCGCGGGCTGTCGGCCGTAGGCCGGTATGACGAAGCATTGAAGTATGCCAAGCTGGCACATGCCGAAGCACCTGACCAACTCAACAAGGACAGCATGGCTGCCGCCGTCGAAAAGTTGAAGCAAAAGCAGGATATCAACTAGTACCGAACCTCGAATTCCTCCATGATAGCAGCGCTCCGGAAGCTCTCCGGGGCGCTGTGTTTTTTCAGACTTTCGATAGTCTCAAAGACTTCGAAAGTCTCTCCTGGCAGATGTTAAGAAATTGCTAAGTGGCACGTGACGAATGCGGAATGGCGAACATTTTACTAGATTTAATGATCCATTTGACAAAATCCGATCAACACATGAAAAAATTCACACTGATGTTTGTCGCGCTGATGGCGCTTGGTTTTACCGGCCTGCAGGCGCAAAATTGTGCACAGAAGAAAGCGGCATGTGCCAGTAAAGCCTCGGTCGCAGCCAAATCTTGCCATGGTAGCAATGCCGCTGCCGTACAGCTCGCATCACTGGATGAGAGTATCGAGACACGGACCTGCAAGGAAAGCGGCAAAGTGTCATTCGTGCGTAAAGAGGCCTGCCCGGCATCGGGGAAAGTCACTTTTACCAGCGTGAACTATGATGCCGAACTCGGCAAATTTGTCAACCAGGCCCCCGGCGATGCGAAAGCGTGCTGCGACAAGGACAAAGCAACCGGTTGCTGCAGCGCCAAGGGTACCAGTGCCAGCGTCGTCAAGACCTCGGCGACCGACGGCAAAATGCCTGGTCACTGCTCACCGGCGATGAAAGCACAGTGTGCAAAGAAGAGTTCCAGCAAAGTAGCAGAAGTCGACGAAGCAAACGTCAAACCTGTGAAGGCCCAGAAGGGATCGTAACGAAGAAAACCGATGAATCCAGAAGCCCGTCTCCGATCAGGAGCGGGCTTTTGTCGTTTTTGGAGGTCTGCCCTACCGGGTCTCCGGGCAGCATCCCCGAGGTGGAATTGTGTATCTTTGACCCATCATTCTCACTGCAAATAGCACGTTATGACCGAGGACCACGCACTGCGCAGCCCCGAGTGGGTCGATAGCATCCTGGAGACGATCGGTGAGACACCCCTGATTAAACTGCACAGCGTTTCCAAGCTGGCCGGTTGTACCGTTTTGGCCAAAGTGGAGGCGATGAACCCCGGCCTTTCCGCAAAAGACCGGGTGGCACTGGAGGTGATCGAGCAGGCGGAGAAACAAGGCAAGATCAAACCCGGAGGCACCATTATTGAATCGACCTCCGGCAACACAGGGTTTAGCCTCGCCATGGCCTGTATCGTCAAGGGGTACAACTGCATCCTGTGCATTCCCGACAAAAGCGCTGAGGAGAAGATCAACCAGATGCGCGCCATGGGTGCCGAGGTCATCGTGTGTCCAAGCAGTGTCAAGGCAGACGACCCCCTCTCGTACTACTCTCAGGCGCAGCGCCTTTCGGAAGAAATACCGAACTCGTTCTACGTCAACCAATACTTTAATCGCGCCAATTTCGACGCGCATTACAAAACAACAGGGCCGGAGATCTGGCGGCAAACGGCCGGTCTCATCACCCATTATATCGCCACGTGCGGCACCGGCGGCACGATCTCCGGTACGGGTACCTACCTGAAAGAACAAAACCCGGATATCACGGTGATCGGCGTGGACGCCTATGGGTCCATCCTTACCAAGTACCATGAGACCGGACAAATCGATCCGAACGAGGCGTACTCCTACTTGCTGGAAGGTGTCGGCAAGAAGATCATCCCCAGCAACGTGGATTTCGATATCATCGACCGTTTCATCAAGGTGGATGACAAGAATAGCGCGTTCCGCGCGCGGCAGTTAGCCAAACGCGAAGGGATCTTCGCCGGTTACAGCAGCGGAGCCACTATCCAGGCGTTGCTGCAGCTGCGTCGCACGTGGAAGCCGGAACACGTTGTAGTGCTCCTGTTGCCGGACCACGGCAGCAAGTACATGAGCAAGATCTACAATGACGGGTGGATGCAAAAGCAAGGGTTCATCCGCAGTATCAGCAAGTATGCACCGAGCTTCAAGATCCAGAAACGGCTTGAAAAGGTGATCACCAAATACGTGAAGAGTTATGGATTTGTTTAGCAGGATCCGCCACGAGCGCGGACCCCTCGGGCAGTATGCCAAGGACGCCGAAGGCTACTATATCTTTCCTAAACTGGAAGGCACGCTCAAGCCACGCATGCATTTCAATGGCAAGGAAGTCATCTGCTGGAGTATCAACAACTACCTCGGTCTGGGACACCATCCGGAGGTGATCAAAGCCGACGCGGAGGCAACGGCTGAATGGGGTCTTGCCTATCCCATGGGCTCGCGTATGATGTCGGGCAACACCGCCCTCCACGAGACCCTCGAGCAGGAACTGGCAGACTTTGTCGGCAAGGAAGCCGGCGTTCTGGTCAATTTCGGTTACCAGGGCTTTATGTCGGCCATCGACTCACTCCTCACACGGCGCGATGTGGTGATCTATGACTCCGAAAGCCACGCCTGCATTGTTGACGGCGTGCGGATGCACCTGGGCAAACGCTTTGCCTTCGATCACAACAACATGGAAAGCCTGGAGAAACTCCTGATCCGGGCCAGCACACTGGTGGAGGAGACCAAAGGGGGTATCCTCGTGATCTCCGAGGGTGTATTCGGCATGAAGGGAGACCAGGGCAAACTCAAGGAGATCGCCGCCCTGAAAGAGAAGTATCAATTTCGCTTCCTGGTCGACGATGCGCACGGATTCGGCACGCTCGGTGCTTCCGGTGCCGGCGCAGGTGAAGAGCAGGGGGTACAGGAACACATCGACGTCTATCTGGCGACCTTCGCCAAATCCATGGCCAGCATCGGCGCCTTTATCGCCGGCGATGCCGACGTCATGGAATATCTCAAATACAACATGCGGTCGCAGGTCTTTGCCAAGTCTCTGCCGATGCCGCTGGTGGTCGGTGCCCGCAAACGTCTTGAAATGCTCAAGACCATGCCCGAACTGAAAGATCGCCTGTGGCACAACGTCAGGATGCTGCAGGGCGGCTTGAAAGAACGTGGTTTCGACATCGGTGATACCAACAGCTGCGTGACCCCGGTCTACATGCACGGGACGACGGAAGAAGCCACCCAATTGGTCATGGACCTCAGGGAAAACCACAGCATTTTCTGCTCGGTGGTTGTCTACCCCGTGGTGCCGAAAGGCGTCATCATCCTGCGCCTCATTCCGACCGCCTTGCACACGGATGAGGATATCCTCAAAACGCTGGAAGCATTTTCGGCAGTGTCCGGCAAACTCAAGGCCGGTGGCTACCGTAGCGAACTCATCGTGAATCCGCTGGCTAGTGCGGCCGGCGAGGTCGATAATATCGTACAGGAAGAGCGGCGCGGAGCCTGATCATTACTTCTTGGCCGGCCTGGGGACTGTGTTCCTCAAGTTCACTGATACCAAGTTTGCGTTGCTGCCAGCCATGCGCCAAGAAAAGCATGCCTCGGTCGGTGACAGAAGATTTCCTTACTGATTCGCGAAACTCAGGATCAAGCAGATCAGAGCCGCTACTCGCAGCCCATCTGCTCAACCGAAACGGGATCATTATTTGGGAAGCAGTAACCTGACTGCACGTACGGAGGTACGTACCTGTTGAGATACGGATCGTTGAGTGCACTGGACAAGAATGCCAGCAGGTCGGCTTTCTCCTCATCGGACAATCCCAGTGGATAGAACTTGTTGCTGATACTGGACAATGGCACGTTCGGATTTTCCGGAATTGCGGTGTCGAAGTAGTCGATCACCTCCTCCAGGGTCTGCTTGCTGCTTCCGTGGAAGTAGAATGGCGCATCGCTGAGGTTGTAAAGCTGCGGCACCTTGAATTTGTACAGGTCGTCCTGCTCACCGGTAAATCCGCCACGACCAAGATTTCTGCGGTCTTCGGCCCCGGTGCCCAAGGCACCGATCATGTGCAGATCATTGACGCCCAGGGCATAAAATTCCATGGCGTTGAGGCTCGTGTTGTTATGGCAGCTTGCACAGTTGGCCTTCCCGAAAAACAGGATGCCGCCGCGCTTTTCCTGATCGGTCATGGCATTGTAGTCACCGCGCAGCCATTCCTGGAACGGTGCCTTATTGGTGATCAGCGTGCGCAGATAGGCGGAAATCGCCATCGCCGTGTTGTACTTGGAATATCGCTCCGCAGGTGGCACATCGCGAAATGCCCGGTCGAACAACGGCGTATAGCCGTACGCGTCGGCCAGCTCCTTGCTCATTTCCATCCGGTGAACTTCCAGACCTTCTATATTCTGGGCCTCGAGACCCATGTGCCCGGTATGGTTGATCTCGGTCTGATCTTCCTCATTCCACAGGTGTTCTGTGCCTTCATTCACAAAGCCGGCACCAAACTGTCCGTTCCAGAAGGTATTGGTGACATATGCTACGTTAAGGACGCTGATGGGCCGGATGCCCTGCACATCCAATTCCGTTTCATCATATTCCGGATTTTGCTGGCGCAGCTCTCCGTTCACGCCGAACCCAATGCCCCCATCGGCGATACCTTGCGGACTACCGGGGCGGAATCCAGCGGTCGGCACATGGCAGCTGCCACACGAATACGTGCCTTTCCCCGACTCCTTGACAGCAGCCTGGGCAATACCTGTCTCAAAGAAAAGATACTTGCCCAGCGCCACTTTTTCCGGACTCAAAGGGTTCATGGGGTCCTGCGGAATCGCATCATAATCGGTATTGGAGGGCAGGATAAAGTGGTCGATCGAGCGGGTCGGTGAATGCCGCTCAATGCGTTCTTTCAACTCCACATCCAGGGCATCGGCCTTGTGCAATGTGTCGTAAGAACACGCCACCAGACAAGCCAGGGCGAGAAGTGATATGCTCAGGGTTCTGACTACCTTCATAACATGTTACAATCGAGCGATCTACGAATATAAAAAAATTATAATACGTGGATCGTCCTGTAAAACACATACAGGTGTCACGAAATTATAAATTGCAACCCGGTTTTAGTCGGTTTCTGTCGTGAAAATTATTGACCGATTATTAGTCGCCTGGTCGCGCGACCGTTGTCAGTGCGCAACTCCAGCACGTAAATCCCTGCAGCAATCGTGCCAGCGTCGAAAAAATAGCGCGACTCGCCAGGCTGTATTTCGCCATCAAATAACAGGGAGATGAGGCGTCCATGCAGGTCGTAGATACCCAGCTGTGCCCGCGTCGGTGCTGTCACCGTGACCGGTACACAGGTGAGTGCCCGGGCGGGATTCGGAAAAACCCGGAAGTCGACGGAGCCATGGTGTACTTCGGTTGTTGACGTGGTGCTCTCTTCGATCTTCAGCTGGAAATACCCGGCAGGTGCGGGTAGCGGACGCAGCACTTCCTTCCCGCTTACGGCCGTTGCGCGGAAATAGTATCGCACCTCCTCTCCTCCTTCAAACCCCGGCAAGGTCGCCACCCAGTCGTGCGCACCGGCCTGAGTCATGTCCACTTCAGCATAATCCGCCATCGCACTGGTTTTGTAGTATAAAACGACCTGATCGATACCCGATGAATGACGAACTGTCGCGGTGATCTGCGTTGCTTCGCCGGCCATCGCCTCAAATGGCTGAAAGTGGCGGATCCACAGCGGGTCAGCCACTCCGACTTCCTTGGTGATACAATGCAGTGCACCACTTGCCGGGATAATGCTGTTGCAGTCAATACCAACGATCTCGTAGCCAGGCATGGTCTCCTGCCAGATCCGGAGGGCCGTGGTGTCGTACTGCAACTCGTAGGTCGGTACCAGTACGGTCCGGTTGACGATCATCGCGTTGGCATACGTCCGGTAAAATCCACCCTGGTCCGGAAACCGGTCAAACTGATCGGGCGGCATGGGAATGCGCACCACGCGATATTCCTGGCCCGTAGCGGTCTTGAACTGTTCCAGCACATACTGCAGGTTGGCTTCGATCTGCGGCCCGTCGGCAATCCCTTCCGGATACTCCCCTACCACCATCGTCTGTTCATCCACCAGTTTCATGTGCATATCAATATGATGAATGGCGTCGTAGGGCAGAACGGTCATCTTGACGTACTCCTCGATCCCCAGAAACTGTTGCATGATCGCGTCCACATCCTCTTCATCATGATTGCTGATGCCCCAGATGTTCTGAGGCCCGTTCTCATCCAGGACCAGCTTTGATGAGAACGCGCGACCGCTCCCATCCGACATGTAGTTGCCGCCGGTATTGACGAGGTCAAACGGAGCTTCCGTGGTGCTGAGCAGTGGCACCCCGAGGTGCTCCGCCACCGCCGCTGGCACGAGGTCGTCGTCCGGTCGCGGCCGGTTATAGATCCAGTCCACCAGCACCAGCGAATCCACATCTCCGAGGTAAGCCGGATTGCCACCGTAGTCACGTACCCAGATGCTGTTGTATTCCGCGTTGATATATTCGATGTTATCATCCGGGTCGATGCCGCGCGCGCTGAGATAGTCGCGTACTGACTGTTCGTTGCGGTTGACGATCAGCACTTTGGCTTCCGGAACCGCATGCCGCACGATCTCGGCCAGGATCGGCCGGTATTGGGTCCACGTGATCACAATAGCTTGCATCTCCTCCCATTCAGCCATCGAACGGGGTGGGTCGTTTGGCGAACGCCAGGTGATGGCTCCCGGTACGGTTTTTGGTCGTTCGAAAAACCCATTGGCGATCATTTGCTTTTCTGCATCGGACAGGCCGCGTGGCAATGATTGCGCCGATATCCCCACCCAGGCAAGGCAGGCGATCAGCAGGCAAAGCGCATGTTTCATGAAGCGTGATTAGAAGGTGAACTTCAAACCGAGGCTTGGCAAGATAGGCAACTGATCGACGCGTTCAAACCGGATGCGGTCGAAATAGAAGATATTGGCCCGGTCGTAAACGTTGGTGACGCTGGCCGTCGCCTCGATCGAGGAGTATTCGCCCAGTTCAAACTTCTTCTTGAGTGAAATATCCATCCGGTGGTAGGCAGGCAGCCGCCCGCCGTTGCGCTCATCGGCATAGATAATTCCCAGGTCGGGATTGCCGGTTTGATATGGCGTATCAAGCCCGTCCAGAAAATTGAACTGGCCATAGAATCCCTGCGTCAGCGTAAACGGGAATCCTGAGCCATAATTCCACCGCGCACCGAACTCCCATGACAGATTTCTGCCAAACTTGAAGGATGCCAGCATGTTGATGTTGTGGCGACGGTCAAAGTTGGTCGGATATTCCTGATCACCGTCATCCCGCTTGACATTGCCCAGGCTGTAGGTCGCCCACAGAAACGTCGTCGCCGTCTCGTAGCGTGCCGAGATGTCAAGTCCTGACGCATCTCCGGTCTCCGTCGCGAAATCCGGATCCTGCTCACTCAGCTTGTTCCGGTTGACGTTGATCAACTGTGAGAATCGCTTGAAATAGGGTTCGATGTTGAGTTGCAACCGGTCCGAAAGATCGATTTCGAGTCCGGCCACGCCGTGTATCGATTTCTGCAGCCGATGGGTCGTTTCGCGGCGCGTCCCCGGTTCAAACAGACGCTCTTCCGGGCCCGAAAGGAAACCGACAAAGAGATTCACGATGTCGCGCTCGTTGACCGTACTGATCAGATTCTGCGAGTACAAGCCACCCGACAGTTTGAAACGGACGCGCTCTCCCATCTTGTATTTGAATGCAAAACGCGGCTCTACTGAGAAGTCCCCGAGGGACGAATAGAACTGCGCGCGCAGGCTGGGCTCGATGATCAGGCGACCGGCGACCTGGCGGTACTTGACATATCCGGCAATTTCGGTCGTATTGTTGAACTGATCGATGGTGATCCCCACGAAATTGCGAAATCGGAGATCCGTCCGGAATCCGTTGACCTCAAAACCATAGTTGAGTTCACTATCCTGCCCGAAATACGTGAAGTCGAGGGCAGCCGTAAACCCGTTGATCCCGCTGGTGCGCGGGTCTTCGTCACCTTCCCGCAGCAGAATGTTGTAGTCAGAATACGAGATGGTCCCGTTGACCAGCAGTCGCGACTGGTTGGGGATCAACCGGAAATTGAATCCCCCGCCGGTGGCATCCCAGGCCAGATTCGCCACACCCTGAAACAACACGTCATCCTTGAAATTGAATCCGAAGAGATTGAGTTTGCTGCCGTTGCCTCCGAGCAAGGTGATCTTGCCATACACATCGGTATATCCGTAGGGCAAACCGAGTGAATCGGTGGCGTAGCTGTACAGGTCCCTGGAGGTCTGATCGAGATATGAGTGCTTGGCCGTCAGCATGAATGACGCGCTTCCCTCCTTGTCGGGATTGAATCGCGCGATCGGCCCCTCGATCAGGGCCTTGGCCTGAAAGGGACTTGCCGAAACCAGGCCGCTGTACCGGCTCATACTGCCCTCGCGCGTCTTGATGTCCACTACGGCCGAAATGCGACCTCCATGCTCCGCTCCGAAGCCCCCGGTGAGCACATCGACCGACTTGATGGTCTCTGTCTCAAACACCGAGAAGAATCCGATCGAGTGAAAGGGATTGTAGATGGTCATCCCATCGAGCAACACCTTGTTCTGGATCGGAGAACCACCGCGGATGTAGATCTGTCCTCCCTGGTCACCAGTCGAGATCACCCCGGGCAACACCTGCAAGTACTGGGCGATATCCGCTTCACTCCCCGTTGATGGCAGCGCCCGGATCTCGGCCTGAGTCACGGTCACCTTTGAGATATACACTTCGGACCGTTGCTCTGCTCGCCGGGCCGACACGTCTACCTGCTCCAGTTCGATCGAACTTCCACTCATATAGAGGTTGACATACCGTACTTCGCCCGGCACGACTGTGACATCGACGGTGGTGGTGTCAAAGCCGATATACGTCGCGATCAGGCGGTACGAGCCCGCCTTCAGATTGAGCGTAAAGAAACCATCAAGATCGGTCGTCGTTCCCATGGTCGTGCCCGCCACGACGACATTGCCGTAGATGATCGGTTCACCGGTTTCCTGGTCGAAGATGGTCCCGCGGATGGTGGCGTCCTGAGCGGTCATCAAACCGGCGATCAGCACGCCTGCAAGTAGTAGAAAGAGGCGCATAGCGTATGGTAAAAGATGCGCAAAGGTAGGAAAATCACACTTGCACAATGGCCCTGTGATCAGACACTTCTCGCTTTGTCGGATAGCTTGCCGCACGGGTCAGTTTCTGAATGGCATCGGGTTGGTTGCTGACCGGCCACGCACGTAGTTCAGGCCGCTTGCGCAGACGACCCAGGATGGCCATCCGCGGGTGACTTCAGGCCGCAAAAAGCCCGATCATTCGCGTATTTTGGCCGCATGAGCAAAACGCACATCGAAGCATGCCCAGTGTGCCACTCGACGCCCCTGGTACATTGGAATGAGGTGCGGGACCATAGCGTTACGGGAGAGATCTTTTCGGTGGTGGAATGCCCGCAATGCGCTCTGCGGCTCACTCAGGATCACCCCGGCCAGGCAGACATTGGCAGATATTACCAGTCTGATGCGTACGTCTCTCATACCGACAGCCGGAAGGGATTGGTCAACCGGCTTTACCACCTGGTGCGCAGTTACATGCTGGGACGCAAGGCGCGACTGCTCATGCGGCACCGGAAGCAAGGCGCGGTTCTGGATATTGGCGCCGGGACGGGATATTTTCTGGATCACATGCGGCAGCGCGGCTGGCACGTCTCCGGCCTGGAGCCGGATGCCCGGGCCCGCAAGGTCGCCCACGCACGCTTTGGTCTGGATTTGCAGACACCTGACCAGCTCCACTGGTTGGCTGATGATTCTTTCGATGCCATTACACTGTGGCATGTGCTGGAGCATGTGCACACCCTCGACGCCTACCTGCACACGCTGCATCGCATTCTGCGACCAGGTGGCTTGCTGGTGATCGCCGTCCCCAACCATACCGCCTTCGATGCGGCACACTACGGCACCGATTGGGCCGCATACGATGTACCACGCCACCTCTGGCATTTTGCACCGAAGAGCATGCGCACCCTGCACGCGCGGCACGCCTGTCGGGTCACCGGACAACGCGGCAGGCCGTTCGACGCCTACTCGGAGAGCCTGCTCAGTGAGCGATACCGCGGATCTGCCCTGGGACTCCTCCGCGCACCAGTGATCGGGACGTTTTCCAACCTGCGCGCGTTGTTTAATCAGGACCGGGCATCGTCTGTTATCTACCTCGCCCAACACGCTGATCAATGACGTTTCCTCGCATTCATTCATCTCTACCTGCCCATGTCTGGCTACTCTAAAACACCCCTTGCCCGGAAACTCGGGTTGAAAGAGGATTTCCGCGTCCATTTGATCAATCCTCCTGCAGACTATCACCAATGGATCGCGCCGCACCCACCAGTCTCTTTCACCGATCAACCACCGTTTGACTTCGTCCATTTCTTTGTGAACGAAACCGAGGTGTTGGAGGAAGGCCTCAAACAGCTGCGGCAGCAAATCGTCCCCAACGGTATGATCTGGGTATCGTGGCACAAGAAAGCCTCCAGGTTGCCGTCAGAGATCACCGAGGATGTGATCCGGGGCACGGCCTTGGCCCTTGGCCTGGTGGACATCAAGGTATGCGCGGTGACCGAGATCTGGTCGGGCCTCAAAGTCGTGATCCGCAAGGAGCTGCGATAAGCAACCAAACGCCCTGGCGCTTGTTTTCCCCTTGGGACCGTTAAAGTAAAGGGTTATGCGTTTGACCATACTGGTGTTATTTGTCACCGCACTGGCTGGCTGCCAGACCGATGCCCAACCACCCGGTGCATCTGTCGATCAGACCGCCTTCAATGACTATTGGTATAGCGGTGACGCTGAATTAACGAGTTATTCTCTGGAACAGGCCCGGTACGGGCAGCAGCATCCGGGCACCGCTGTGCTGATCTTCGTGACCGAAGACTTCAGCAGGGCAAAGCACGTCAAACTGGACCGCCCCCAGAACCACCCTGACGACGCTGTTTCCGTCCTGAAATTGAATGGAACCAGGCAATTTAATACCGGTGTCTATCAATACAACATGATGCAATCCGTGTTCACCCCGGTGTCGTCCAATCGCGATCCGCACACCATGAAAGTGACCATGTCGTCGCAGGACTGGTGTGGTCAATCCTTCCTTCAACTCAACCGGGCGGACAAGGGGTATCGCCTGCAACTGTTTTCGTATTTCGAGTCAGAAGGCGATCAGGATCGCCTGATCAAGGCAGATCTGCTGGAAGATGAGATCTGGACCCGGCTGCGCCTGGCACCACAGGCACTTCCCACCGGTGAGATCGAGATCATTCCGGGTGCGTTCTACAGCAGGTTGTCCCATACCCCTATGCGCCCGGAGAAGGCTGTGGCCAGCATGACCACCAAGGATGGGCTGTATGTATACGCCATTCGTTATAACAATCTGGACCGTGAACTGATCATCCGTTGTCAAGCCGATTTCCCGCATGTCATCGAAGGTTGGTCAGAGCGCTACACCAGCGGATTCGGTGCAGATGCCCGGGTGCTGGAGACGACCGCCACCCGGATCAATACCATCAAGCTGGACTACTGGCGACACAACGATCTCAATGATGCGGCCCTGCGCAGCCAGCTTGGGTTGAAGCCCTGAGCCAGATCCAAGCCAGCATTGACCGCCGTTATGACGTTAGGATAAGAAAGTCGAACCATGCGCTTCCTGATCACACTGTCTGTATTCCTCGCATTAAGTGCTGTCGCCACTGCACAAACATCCCCCTGCGCGTGTTGTGCTGCAGAGTATCGCCAGTTTGATTTCTGGCTGGGCTACTGGGAGGCCTTTACCCCGGCCGGCCAGCTCGCCGGCACCAATGATATCGTCCTGCTTCAGGACAGTTGCATCGTCCAGGAAAACTGGGTATCAGCTGGCGGGGGATTTACCGGCACCAGTTACAACTACTACGATCGCCAAAGACGCCTCTGGAACCAGGTGTGGATCGACAATCAGGGGGGCTCGCTGGTGCTGCAAGGCCGCCGTGCCGGCAACCAGATGATCCTGTCGGGGACATCAAGGAATCAAAACGGAGATCTGGTCAAGAATCGCGTCACGTGGACCGCCAACGAAGACGGCACCGTTCGACAACTATGGGAGACTTCAGCAGACGGCACCAGCTGGTCGGTGGCCTTTGACGGCCTCTACAAACGAAAAGGGAAGGAATAGTCCGTCACTCCTCCAGCTCACCCCTGCCCTGCCTGACGATCGTTACCGGATCGGTCGTCATGTCGACCACCGTGCTGGGTTCGAACGTTCCGCTGCCCGAGTCGATCATACAATCGATCTGCCCTTTGTAGGCCGCGTAGATCTCTTCCGGGTCGGTAAAATATTCCAGCAAATTGTCATCCGACCGCACCGAGGTGGTGATCAGCGGTTGCCCCAGCATGTCAATGATCGCCAGGGACACCGGATGATCCGGGATACGCAGACCGATGGTCTTCCTTCCCGCCCTGACATGTGAAGGCAAGGCATGTCCCCCGGGCAATACAAAGGTGAACGGCCCCGGCAGGTTGCGCCTGAGCATGCGGTAATGTGGCGTACTGATCTGGGCGAGGTACGGTGACGCATGACTCAGGTCTCTCACGATCATACTGAACGCCGCTTTGCGCGGATGGATGTCCTTGATCCGACAGATGCGTTCAAAGGCCCGCTTCTGGTCCAGGGCCGCGGCGAGGGCATAGATCGTGTCGGTTGGAAAGATCATCACCCCGCCATCCTCCAGGATATCGCATACCTGCCTGATCTTGCGATCAGAGGGGTTGTCAGCGTGTATCTTGAATAGCATATGACGGTAAGGTAACGAGTTTCTGTGCCGCATTGAGAAAGAGCTGCATGGCTTTCCGTTTGGTGTTGTCCAGCTTGAACTGAATGTTACGGCGCAGATAATCGTTGAGATCGATCCCGTTTGCATTGGTCCCCACGAGACGTTCGATGTCATCCACGCCTTGCGCAAAGGCACCGTTGAGACGGGCAACGAAGTCGGGATCGACAGGGCGCAGCGCCACCCAGCAGGCAAATACAAACGGCAGCCCCGTGTATTGTTTCCAGCTCTCTCCGAGGTCGGTGATACAGGGATACTCTTTTTCTTTCTGGAAGCATACATCGCCGATGTGCAAATGTCCCGTGCGATTGTCAGTCACAGGCGGTTCTCCTTCCGGGATAAAATCGAGGCCAAGCTGCCAGTGATGGTGCTCAAGGATCTGAACCAGCAGGTTGGACGTGCGCGAGGCGCGGGTCAGAACGATCCGTTCCAGCTTGTCGAGTGGCACATGACTATACACTGCCACCGTGCGCACCGGCCCGTCACAACAGATACCGTAGTCCGTCAGGATGTGATAGTCGTCAGTGTCGACCAGTGCCCCGACCGGGCAGAGCGCAATATCCACCAGTCCTTCGCGCAGCATGACAGCACAATTGGCCGGATGGTCGAGAATGACTTCTGCCTCGTCCCTCAGAGATGATTGACGGATGCCGTGCAACAACGGCAGGGTGTTGTGATACTTGACAGCCGCGAGTCTCACGGTGATTCTGTTTGTGAAGTGACCGGCCCGGGTTGTACGACAGGAAGCGACATGTAGCCCTTGAATTGCGTGTCTTCCTCAAAGATCACATCGGTGTAGTCCCGCACTATGTTGTACAACGTATCCCTTTCCACGGGCTTCCGTCCCACACTCCGGATGAGATCGACGATCTGGTAGGTGCTGAGTGCCGGAGATTGTTCTTCCGACCCCGCCATGGAGTAGATCCTGGTGGTATCGTCAATCGTGCCGTCGATGTCGTCGACGCCAAATGCCAGCGACATTTGTGCCAGCGACCGGCCGATCATGGGCCAGTATGCCTTGATGTGCTCAAAATTGTCGAGATAGATACGCGCGATCGCGTAGTTCCGCAGGTCTTCCACGGCGCTGACTTCCGGGATATGCGACATTTGGTTGCCCTGGTTGCGGAACTTCAGGGGGATGAACGTCTGGAAGCCACCCGTTTGGTCCTGAAGCAGGCGAAGTCGCTCCATATGATCTACCCGGTGCGCATAGGTCTCGATATGGCCGTAGAGCATCGTTGCATTGGAGCGCATCCCCAGTTCGTGCCATGCCTGATGGATCGCCAGCCATTGCTCTGCATCACACTTGTCCTTACAGATCTGACCACGGATCTCCGGAGCGAAGATCTCGGCACCCCCACCCGGGAGAGAATCACAGCCCGCCTCCTTGATCAGGCGCATCCCTTCGGCGTACGACACTTTCGCTTTCTTGAAAATGTAATGGTACTCGACCGGGGTGAGTGCCTTGACGTGCAGTGACGGACGATGTGCCTTGATCCTGGAGAACAACTCGGTATAGAATGCGAGGTCGTACTGGGGCAACACACCTCCTACGATGTGAACCTCGGTCACTGGCTGATCATCGTAACTGCGGATGATGTCGAGCATCTCGTCCATGCTGTATTCCCAGCCTTCATCGCGTTTCTTGATAAGACGGCTGTAAGAACAAAACTTGCAGTCGTAGACGCAGACATTGGTCGGTTCCAGATGAAAGTTGCGATTGAAATAGGTCACTTCTCCATGGCGCTCCTGGCGGATGCGATTGGCCAGATGACCCAGCAAAGCCACCGGCGCTTCCTCATAGAGCAGCACGCCCTCCTCCGGGGTAATCCGCTCACCGGCATAGACTTTGTCAGTCACCTCGCGCAACGCTCCGGACAGGTCCGTGCTCTGCGCGATGTAGGTCGGTATTTCACTCATTGTGTCAAAGGTAGCAGATCAAGTAGTTTGTGTGCATTGGCGTGGTTGGAGAAGCGCGGCAACAGCACAGCCCGTCGTTTTGCCACTTCCTCCGGTAGCGCAGGCCTATCGACCAGGTCGGACAGGTGCCGCCTGAGCTGGTCCCTGTTGTTGAAGCCACGGGCGATGGAAGCCAGATCTTCGTCCAGGATATCGGTATGCGCCACGACATGGCGTCCGGAAAAGAGTGCCGCGAGGAGTTTGATCTTGAATCCGGCTGTTGTCCCCGCATCCACAACCTGGACCTGGGCATCGAGCATCAATGCACGCATTGTTTCCTGAGAAACATCGGACACGATTTCAATGTTCTGGAATGGCCGGAGAATCGCCGCGCTTTTTCGCGATGCTGCCCTGCCAGCCACGATACAACGCATACCAAGTTCGGCGCAGATCGGAGCAACCCACGACACGATGCGTACGTTGTGTGGCAACCGCAAGTCCCCCTGGATCAGCACATAGTCTCCGGTTCCTTCCTTCACGGTGACTTCTTCCATCTGATGGAATGCCGGCAGCAGCCTCACTTGATCGTGCCGATTGGCGAAATACGCCTGATCAGATTGCGAGATCGGCAGCACCAGGTCCGCATGCTGGAGCACATGCTGCGCGTAGCGCTCCAACTTCCGGCTTTCCCGCAGGAAATGCAGTGCGCGCAGCCCACCCACCTGCCGGGCCAGATCGCGGTAGTATACGTGCTCCACATTGTGCATCCTGACGGCTTTGAACCGATGTGCCAGGCGTTGGTCGGCGATTGCTGCGCAGGTATGCAGGCCCTCAAACAGGATGGGGCCGTCGTCCTGTGCCAACGTGTCCACGAGCGTCCGGCTTTGCCGGCTGGCGACGATAAACGGACGGCGATCGAAATGGTGACGAATGGCCGCAGACCTGGGGTAATAGCGGACCTCGCACAGCTGATCCAGCTCTGCTTGAGGCTGGCGGTCGCGGTAGCTAAAGCAGTGCAGCCTGACATGGTTGTACAAACCCGACAGGGCTTTCAGTCGATAGAACACGTCGATGACCCCGCCATAGTTGGGCGGATACGGCACAGCAAACGATACAATGTCGAAGGTACGCCCCATCTTCCTGCAAGATTACAAGAAATGCCGGGATGCAGTACATGCGTGAAAAGCATCGCGGAGTTCACGGAGTACGGGCTTTTGCGATCACTCCGCATCACGGAAGACGGTAAAGATTCCGTACCTTTGCGCAGCCCCTACCAACGTATTTCTGACTCGAACCTGTTGACAAACCTTATGTTATATCCTTACGTTGGTGACATATGCAAGGCCCTGATTGTCAGAATTTGGAGGTCATATCGGTGTATGGGACGTATACTGCTGATTGCGGTATGTTGCGCATCACTTCATCTTCAAGCCCAGGTGAACATCCGGGGCGAGGTGTTAGCCGATGACTCTGGCGAGGCCTTGATGGGTGCCAATGTGATCCTGCGCGGTAGCACGAGCGGTACTACGACAGAATGGGACGGAAGCTTTCTGCTCCGGGTCGACAGTTTGCCGGTGACACTGGAAATCTCTTACGCCGGTTTCGATCGTCGGATTGTCGAAGTGACTGACCACCATGACGCTGTCACTGTCCGGCTGACTCCGGTGTCGTTGCTGATCGAGACCGTCGAAGTAACCGGTAGTCGCGTGTCGGATCGCCGAAAGGAAGCCCCACTGACAGTTGAATCGATGGACATCATCGCCATCAAGGAAACGGCCTCGAATGACTTTTACGATGGTCTGGGCACTCTGAAAGGCGTCGATTTGACTACTGCCAGTCTCGGCTTTACCATCATCAATACCCGAGGTTTCAACAGTACCAGCCCGGTCCGTTCACTGCAGATTATCGACGGAGTGGATAATCAGGCTCCAGGGCTCAATTTCTCCCTGGGTAATTTTCTGGGAGCACCGGAGCTTGATGTGCTAAAGGTCGATGTGATCCAGGGAGCAAGCTCGGCTTTCTACGGGCCTAACGCATTCAACGGTGTGATTGACATTCACACCCGTGACCCATTCCTTCACTCAGGCCTTTCCGCCAGCATCAAGACAGGTGAGCGCAACCTGTTGCAGGCGATGATACGGTGGGCCCACGTGTTCCAGGACAAGGATGGGCAGGACCGGTTTGCCTACAAGGTCAACCTTTCGTACCTCAGCGCTGATGACTGGGAAGCGCGGAATTTCGATCCCTCATTTCAGTCCGAGGCAGACAAATCTAATCCGGGAGGCTATGATGCCGTCAATATTTACGGAGACGAAAACGTGGATAATAGCCGCAATTTCACAGAGGGCATCGCGCGGGCTGAGCGTCCCGGCCTGCTGATTTTTCACCGTCGGGGCTATCGGGAAGAAGATTTGGTAGATTATAACACCAGGAACTTCAAGGGCAATGTAGGTCTGTACTACAAGTTCAATCCCGATCTCCAGTTGAGCGGTGGATTCAATTTTGGCTCAGGAACCACAGTGTACCAGGGCGAGAACCGTTTCAGGCTTGACGATATCTTCTTCTGGCAGGTCAAGGTTGAACTCAGGCACACCGATAAATTCTTCATCCGGGCCTACTCGACACACGAGGATGCCGGAAAGAGTTATGACGCCTATGCCACTGCATTGCGCATCCTGAACGCTGCCAAAAAAGATGCAGACTGGACGCAGGACTACAAATCATACTGGGACAACTTTGTCAGGAACCGTGTCAGGAAACTGGAGGGGTACCCTCTCCCGCCGTACCCGAATGGCTTCCCGTTTGACCAGCAGGCCGAGGTACTGAGTGCGAATGTGGATTCACTTATCAAATGGCACATGGAAGCACAGCGGTCTGCCAATAAAAGGCGATTCCTGGATGAGTTCAACTTTTTCGAACCGGGCTCCGCTCGTTTTGATAGCGTCTTCAATATCATTACAAACAACCTGGCAAATGATCCCGAAAACCCTGGGACCCGGTTTTACGACAAGTCGGCGCTCCATCATATCCATGGAGAATATACCCTCGAAACCGGCTTTGGTGACATCACGGCCGGGGCAAACTACCGGCAGTACAACCCGGACTCAAGAGGGACCATATTCCTTGATACTGCCGGTGTGGTGATTACGAACAGAGAGTTTGGCGTGTATGCAGGTCTTGACAAAAAGCTGATCCCTGCCAAGCTCAAACTGAAGGCGGTAGTGCGCGCGGACAAGAACGAGAACTTCGATGTCGTTGTTTCTCCGGCGCTGTCTCTCGTCTTTACACCGGATTTGAACAATGTCTGGCGCATTTCATTTTCATCGGCCCTGCGCAATCCCACCCTCGCTGATCAATACCTTAACCTGGACGTGGGCCGTGCACAACTACTCGGCAATATTTCCGGATTTGACAGCCTGGTCACCGTCGAAGCGATCGATACATACCGCTCCTGCCTTTGTGATTCTGTGCTCGATTGGTTTGATGTACCACCGATCCGGCCGGAGCGTGTGAGGTCCATTGAAATTGGCTACCGCGGAACGCTCTTTGATCATTTATGGATCGATGCCGGATACTATTTCAACTGGTACAGCGACTTTATTGGCTTCAAGATCGGGCTGAAACCATTTTTTGACGAACAATTTGGCACAAATTTGCTTACAGGGGTCGAAGCTTACCGACTTTCGGCCAACGCCGAAACCCGTGTTACAACACAAGGCTTTGCCGTGGGGACACACTACTACTTGACAAATAACGTGACGCTCAGCGGCAATTATTCGTGGAACAAGTTGAACAAAATAGGTTCGGACGACCCGATCATCCCGGCTTTCAATACACCAGAGCACAAGTTTAATCTTGGCGTTTCGGGAAGATCCCTGCCCCTGCTGGGATCAAGACAACGAGGCCTTGGATTCAATATCAACTACAAATGGATCGAAGGCTTCATTTTTGAAGGGTCTCCTCAATTTACGGGTGAAATCCCGACGTATGATTTGCTGGATGCCCAGGTCAATTGGCATTTCGACAGGATCAATCTCACTGTAAAACTGGGAGCTACGAATGTGCTTGACAAAAAACAGTTTCAGACTTATGGCGGGCCGAGAGTGGGCAGACTTGCTTATATTTCATTCCTGTACGAAGGAAAGTAAACATCACAAACCGGATCAAATGAAGAAGTTTTACACCTTATTGCTCATCTCTCTGTTTCTATCTACACACGCAGCGGCCCAGGAGAGATACCTGGATGAGGTTTTCGACAGTGTGACTGTGTCAACAGACAACACGTATGCGGTGAACCTCACGGTGCTTAGTTTCCCGGAGATTCGACCCGATACACTCACATATGACATGTATTTGCCGTATGATGATGATTGTGAATCACGACCATTGGCGGTGGTTCTCCACACGGGCACCTTCCTGCCACGCGGACTATTTGCACCGACTGGGGCCAAAGATGACTACGCCAGTGTGCAGGTATGCACACGATTGGCCAAAATGGGTTATGCGGCCGCTTCGGTCCGGTATCGGCTGGGCTGGAATCCCATTGCGCCGAGTGAAATTGAACGTCGCGCTACAGTGATCCAGGCCGCTTACAGGTCCGTACAGGATCAACATACTTTCATTCGTTTTATGAACATGCTTGCTCGTGATGCGGGTAATCCATACGGCATTGACACCAATACGGTGGCCGTTTTCGGGGTTGGCACCGGAGGATTTGTTGGGTTCAATGCCGCCGCGATCAACGACGTCTCTGAGATCTTCATCCCTAAGTTCGAAAATCCATATACAGGAGAACCCTACATCGATACACTTGTCCTTGGAGATATCACCGGTCAGAAGCCAGGTCAGATCAATATTCCAAATCACGTAGGCTACAGCAGTGATTTTCATTTCGCCTTCGGGCTGGATGGCGCCGTTGGTGATTCGACTTGGCTGGAAATTGGAACAACTGTTCCACTAGTAGCCGTTGGCACGGTGACACACCCGACGACCCCGTTTGGGTGGAACACGGAAACAATGTCCATTGATTGTGACATGCCCGTTGAAACGGGTGCAGGCACCGGGGTGACTGTCGTGGACATTGCAGGATCTGCATGTCTGATGGACAAGGCGAATTCGCTGGGGATCAACGATGTCCTCAACGCGGCCACATTTGATGATCCCGTCTCCGAAGCATTGAGAGGCAATAATCTGGCACAAGAACATCTCTGGGCCATCAATCTTCCCGGACCTCAGGCAGGGCCATGGGAGTACTGGGATTCCACTTTCTGGAAGATGGTACCATGTTCTCCGGCTTTGGGATGCGATAATATCCACCAGGCGGGACTCGTGACAAATCCTGACATGTCGATGGAGAAAGCCAATGCATATCTCGATACCGCATTGGCGTTCTTTGCACCACGCGCATATGTCGCCATGAACCTCGGTGAGAAGAATGATTGCACCGTGAGTTCAACGGTTCTGCATAAGGTGGACGTAGATTTCAAAGTGCATCCTAACCCGGCTTCCAATCTGATTACACTATCGAGTGGAGCAGAGAATCCAATACAACGGATTGCCCTTTACGATCCATTGGGCCGACTGATCACTGCCGACAGAAGTATTAACAACCATGTTTATCTATTAGGCGTGGGGCATGTACAGCCGGGGATCTACTTCCTGAGGGTCGATTTCGAGGAAGGCTTTGTGACAGAGACCGTTATGATTGAGCGCTAGTCGCTCAGATATTACGATATTCAGGGTGCCTGGCCATTCCACCGGGCACCCTTTTTTTTAAGCCTTTTACGATGGAGTATCGTCATCTCGGAAGTTCTGGTTTGAAAGTATCCGCACTCTCATTGGGCTCGTGGGTCACCTTTGGCAACCAGATCTCGGATGATATTGCCGAAGAACTCATGGTGCTGGCCTATGAACGCGGGGTCAATTTCTTTGACAACGCGGAAGCGTATGCACAGGGCAAGTCCGAGATCGTGATGGGCAATATCCTGAAAAAACAGGGTTGGGCGCGCAGCTCATACCTCGTTTCAAGCAAGGTCTTTTTCGGCGACGGCGGCAAGAAACCCAATCAGACCGGACTCAGTCGAAAACACATCGTCGAGACCTGCCATGCCGCAATGCGACGGCTGCAAGTGGATTACCTCGACCTCTACTTTTGCCACCGCCCGGACAAGAGCACACCGATCGAGGAGACAGTCTGGGCCATGCATCACCTGATCCAGCAAGGCAAAGTGCTTTACTGGGGTACCTCCGAATGGTCTGCCCAGGAGATCATGGAAGCGCACATGGTAGCCAGGCGGGATCACCTGATCGGTCCCACCATGGAACAGCCACAGTACAACATGTTTCACCGGCGCCGCGTCGAAGTGGAGTACGACCAGATCTACAAGACAGTAGGACTCGGCACGACGATCTGGTCACCGCTTGCGTCCGGAACGCTGACACCCAAGTACATCGGCAAGTTTCCACAGGGCACGCGCATGAGCCTGGAGAGCCTGGACTGGTTGCGCGAGCGATCGCTGTCGACCGAACGACTTGAAAAGATCGAGCGGCTCAACGCGCTCGCGCAGGAGATCGGCACTTCGCTCCCGAAACTGGCCATCGCCTGGTGCCTCAAGAATCCGGCCGTCAGCACGGTCATCCTAGGTGCTTCCAAACTGTTCCAGCTAGAAGAAACCCTCAAGTCGCTCGATACGGTGTCACTGATCGATGATGTTGTGCAGGAAAGGATTGAGGAGATCCTCGACAACAAGCCCAAAAAACCGATGTTTTAGGTAACTCGGTGCGCTCAGGCCATGACGGCCTCCTTGATCGGAACGATCCAGCCGCGGGTGTCAACAATCGACCCGTCGCGCAGGCCGTTGATCTCCTCTTTGGCCATCAAACTGATCGACCACTTCTCGGACGAAAGCTCGATCTCGATGTCGCCATGGCGGATGCAATCAACATTGGCCACGAGTGCGGCGGTCCCGGTGCCAAAGACCTCCCTGAGCGTACCTTTGCGATAGCTCTCGATGACCTCGTCGATCGAGATCTGGCGCTCTTGCACCTCGACGCCCTTGTCACGCAGGATCTCAATGATCGAGGCGCGGGTAATACCCTTGAGGATCGAGCCAGTGGTCGATGGAGTCACTACTGTATCTCCAATCACGAAGAAGATATTCATGGTGCCGACTTCCTGGATGTACTTGAACTCGTGGGCATCGAGCCACAGCACCTGATCATAGCCTTTCTGACGCGCCAGGGCCGAAGGGTACATCGCGGCGGCATAGTTGCCCGCGCATTTCGCTTCGCCAACACCACCATCGACCGCACGGACATAGGTAGTTTCCGTGCGCAACCTGACGGGTCGATCGTAGTAAGGGCCTGCCGGCAGCGTGATAATGACAAATTTGTAAGTCTTGCTGGGCTTGACCCCGATGTATTCATCTGTCGCAAACATGAAGGGCCGGATGTACAACGAACTGCCGCGCTGCGGAGGGATCCAGGCCCGGTCTGTCGATACCAGAGTGCGGATCGCACGGACAAACTCCTCTTCCGGAAACTCCGGCATGCACATGCGGTGGGCGGATGCATTGAACCGTCGGGCGTGCAGTTCCGGACGCATCAGTAGCGGCGTGCCGTCCTGCGACAACGAGGCCTTCATGCCTTCGAAAATAGACTGGCCGTAGTGCAGGGCCAGGTTGGTCGGATGCAAGACCAGAGGAGCGACTGGAGAGATCTGAAAATTGGTCCATTGACCATCAATGAAGTCTGCCGTGAACATGTGATCGGTACAAATTTTACCGAACGGAATGTTGTCAAAGTCGACTTCGTTGATGCGGGATTGCGCGGTCAGTGTGAATTTGATCTCAGGCATCGGGTTATTTTTTGCAAATTTAGCTATTTTTATAAAATTCTAAAAATCAATTTAATACATACAGTGTTTAGAATTAATAGCTGTATTTAAAATAAAATCCAAATTTTATTTTGAACCCTACGGCCTTGCACTTGCAGTATTACCAATGGCCCGAGACGCCCTTTCCGGCCGAGCGTTGTATGGGAAACAACGCACGGAAGATGTTGGTTCTGGCCAATGCCCATGACATTCCCGCACATCTGGCTTTACTGAAGAAGATCCTCAGGGCGATCAACTGTGACTTCGATCAGGACATTCTCTTTGCCACGGCCGGAACAGATGAATCCATTCGCCTGCTCAATACTCCGCTGATCAAAGAATGCGAGACGCTTTTCCTCTTCGGCATCCCACCCCAAAACGTTGGCGTCCGGGTGCACAGTACACAGCGCATCCTGCATTTCACATCATTCCGCATCCTCCTGGCCCCCGCCTTGTCAGTACTGGCCGGCGATGACAACCAGAAGCGCGCGCTCTGGTCACTGCTCAAACAGGCTTTCCCGGTTGCCACATGATCCCGCTGGTCTTCGCGACATCAAACGAGCACAAGTTGAAGGAAGTGCGACAGCTCCTGCCGGCACAGATCGAGGTCATTCCGCTGAGCGCCACGGAGTGGGACGGTGACATCGCGGAAACAGAAGCCACGCTCGAAGGCAATGCCGTGCTCAAAGCACGCACCATTGCCGACGCGCTCGAAGTCCATTGCTTTGCGGAAGATACCGGCCTTGAAGTGGAAGCACTCGCTGGCGCTCCAGGCGTACATTCGGCGCGCTACGCGGGACCGGACAGGGACGCTCAGCGAAACATGGAAAAGCTCCTCGCAGCACTGGCCAATGCCACCGACCGGCGCGCCCGGTTCCGCACGGTAGTCGCGCTGATCATCGATGAAGCGACTTATACCTTCGAAGGGATGGTCCGGGGGCACATCGCCCATGCTCCGAGTGGTTCGGGCGGATTTGGCTACGATCCGATCTTCATCCCGGATGGATATGATGTTTCGTTTGGCGTCCTTTCCGACGAGGTAAAGAATGCCATCAGCCACCGTGGACACGCCATCCGGCAGCTGGTTGACTTCCTGACCGCATATTTTAAATGTAAAAGTCCAGGATCACCGCCAGCCCAAACATGACACTGGCGACTCCGTTGGTGGTAAAGAACGCGAGGTTGACCCGGGTCAGATCATTGGGTTTGACCAACAGGTGCTGATAACCCAGCATGAGCAGGAAAACGCCTGTGCCTGCCCACAGCAGCCACCCCAGGGTCGCAAACTGGGTTGACAGCCCCAGCACCACATACACGCAGAGCACGGCGCAGGACAAATGCGCCAATCCAGAGATCCACAGCGCCTTGGTGGGACCGACCAGTGACGGGATAGAATGCAGATCATGAGTGCGATCAAAGTCACGGTCCTGCATGGCATAGATGATATCAAAGCCACCCACCCAGAGCAGCACCATCGCCCCGAGCAAGACGGGGATGACATCAAACTGACCGGTTACGGCGAGGTACGCCCCTACCGGTGCCAGCGACAAGCCCAGTCCGAGGATGAAGTGACTCAGCGCGGTAAACTGCTTGGTATAGCTGTAGCCCAACACGATGGCCAGCGCTACCGGCGACAAGAAAAAGCAGAGCCGGTTGATCAAATAGGTGCATGCCACAAACAACACCGCATTGGCGACCACAAAGATCAGGGCGGAGCGCGGAGAGATCACGCCGGCAGGCAACTCGCGTGCCTGTGTACGGGCATTGCGGGCATCGATATGCCGGTCGACATACCGGTTGAACGCCATCGCTGCCGAGCGGGCGAAGATCATGCACAGGATGACCAGGATCAGTATGCGTGGGGTAAATACGACGCCAGGCATCTGCAGCCCGATGAAGTAACCAACCAGCGCAAAGGGCAGCGCAAAGATGGTATGGGCAAACTTGACGAGAGACAGGTAGTGACGCATCGCACTCAAAAGCAAACGGCCTGCAAGATACGCATCTGTGCAGGCCGTCTGAATGTATCTGGTGATCTGTTTATCCTCCGGTCGGAGCGTCCACCTTGTTGATATTGCCGGTGATGGTCAGGAAGGTCTGGGCAGGATCCGTGTTTGCGGTGATGGTCACACGCTTGGTCTGCTTGCCAGACTTGCCTTTGGAGTCAAACTCTACGCGGATCTCACCAGTCTCACCCGGCGGGATCGGAGTCTTTGGCCATTGTGGAACGGTACAGCCACAGCTTCCTTTGGCATTGCTGATGACCAGCGGCTCATTGCCAGTGTTGGTGAATTTGTAGATGTGCGAGACTTTCTCACCAGAATCTACAGTACCGAAATCAAAGGTGCTTTGCTCGAAGCTGATGGTCGTGGTCGGGCCTGTTGGCTTGGCGACCTCGGCAGCATTGTTGGCAGTGGTTGCTGCCGGTGCGTCGTTGCTCGGTGCGGTTGCCAGCGATTCACTGGCGGCATCGGCATCGGTTTCAGCACCGCCGCAGGCAGTAAAGGCGACAAGGGCCACGATCATCAGACCCAGGAAAGACAGATTCATACGTTTCATTATTGCTCGGTTTTTAATGATGACAAAACGATTACGGCCTCAAAGTTAGGCCGGGCGATCCGGTTTGAAAAGGGCTGCATCCCCCTTTCTTCCTAACGCGTTGTTAACGATTTGCAAACGCGACTTCGCGTGTAACGCCGGCAAATTCAGGGTTTTCCCGGAGCCTCAGGCCCGCCGGTTCGCAAGCCATCTGCCGAAGTCCCCACGATCCAAAGCATTCAGGCACAACGTGGTGACCAGGCCGCCCTTGCGCGCCGTCAGCACACCAAAACGCACGTTGTGGATGCTCTCACGACTATGCGCATCGGGATTGATCGCCCACATGACCCCCTTTTCCATGGCGTAGGGAATCCAGCTGTAATCCATGTCCAGGCGCAGCGGATTGGCATTGAGTTCGATCGCTACGTTGTGCTCGGCGCAGGCGTCGATCACCTGTTTGTGATCGATGGGGTACCCCTCCCGGGCAAGGAGCAGCCGGCCGGTGGGGTGCCCCAGGATGTCTGTACACGGGTGTTCGATGGCCGTGATCAAGCGCCTGGTGGCCCGCTCCTGATCCATCTTCAGCACGGAGTGGACAGACGCCACTACAAAATCGAATTGAGACAACAGATCATCTTCGTAGTCCAGCGAGCCATCACTCAGTATATCCGACTCGATGCCCTTGAAGATCCTGAATGGCGCCAGCTCGGCATTCAAGGCGTCGATCTCGGCAAACTGCTCATACACCCGTTCGGGTGAGAGCCCGTTCGCATAGACGGCTGTGCGGGAATGGTCACTGATCCCGAAATAGGCATACCCCTGGTCGCGCACATACTCTGCCATCTCCCGCAGGCTGTGGAGCCCGTCACTGTAGGTGCTGTGGTTGTGCAGGATCCCGCGGATGTCCTTCAGCTCTACGATATCGTCAGCAGCGGGCAGCTCCATGGCGAAGGGCTCAGCTGACTCGCGCATTTCCGGTATCACATAGGGCAGACCGGCCCGGGCAAAGATCTCCTCAGCTGAAAAGGGTGGTGCAAGGTCCGCTTTCTGTAATACCGCCTCGACAAATCGGGCATCTCCGGTCAGCACAAACTGACGTGCATCGAAGTGATCCGCAGTCGCCCAGTAGATCCGGATCGTATAAGACTCCTGGAAGCGGCAACTGATGTGGTCCTCACCGGCCGTCATCTCAAATCCGTTGCCCAGTTGGAGATCATCCGCTGTGACTTCCCCTTCAATCAGTACTTCCAGCAAGTTGACAATGGGGCATTTGCGTGCGTACTCCCCCACCCAGGCAATACGACGGCCGGGCAAGGTCTCCCGCAACAACTGCTCGAACGCCTCGGCAACGGGCTCAACACGCGCCCACAGATGTTTGTCCTGCGATTGCAGGTAATACTCGATCTTTTGACGGATATCCTGCTGCGTTTTCAGGCCGAACCCCGTCGCCTCGATCAGGCGGTTCTCATTGCATGCGTACAGCAATTCGACCGGTGATTCGATGCCGAGTTCCTTCCACAGCGTCAGCACTTTTTTCGGCCCGATCCCCCGGATCATCAGCATTTCCTGGATCCCGGGAGGGGTTTTGGCCTTCTGCTCTTCCAGCCTCCTGATCTGTCCGGTCTGCACCAGTTCGATCGTCTTGGTCGAGATCGCCTTGCCGACTCCGGGGATCGCCTCCAGCTCCTCGCGCGACATTTCTGCCAGCGGCCGATCGATCTTCTTGAGCGCCCCTGCTCCATTTCGGTATGACCTGACCTTGAATGGATTATCTCCGTGTAGTTCCAGCAATGCTGCAAGCAATTGAAAGGCTGCTGCTATCTCCTTGTTTGACATACGATCGCAATGAGTGACAAAGGTAAAAAGGCCACGGAAGTCAAACAGTCATCCTTCCACACATGAACACATGAACACCTGAACACTTGAACACCTGAACACGTCAAACAAAATCCTTCTCGTGATCGTGCTGCACGGCATCAGCAATGTTGAGTACGAGGTCGACGGCAGGCAGGATCTCGCTGACCGGAAGTTGTTTGTGTTTCTTGTAAAAGACCAGGTACTGGCCCGCTCCTTCCAGCGTACACCCTTTCTCGGGTGCGATCATCGCCAGCACGCTGTCTGGCACTTCCTGATCTGTCGCTGCCGGGTCAGCTGTTTCGATCTGATAGTGTTTGTCAAAAAGGTCGAGTGCCGGGTCTCCGTTGCGCGACCGCTGAAACAGGCTCTTGAGGGCGGGTTTGGGGAAAATGCGGAACTGGGTCAGGAAGAGGTCGGGGACAAACACTTCGATCACCGTGGTTTTCTTTTTCCCTCCGTCGGAATAGTAAATGTAATCGTAGACCCGGGTGGCAGAGCCGGTGTCGGCAAGTCCGATCTCACACAGCCCGGTCACGCGCTTGCCCCGTTTGCCCTTGAAGAGTTTGAAATGCTTGATTTCGGTTGTCTGCTCCGCAAAACGCGCACGTTTGGCAAAGGCCCATCCGTGTTCTGCTGCCAGTTTACCCAGGGCCACGATCCGGTCGTTGGTGTAAAATTTTCCAATAAAATCGTCGAAGACTTCTTCCATGCCAGCGGGGTTATCTCACGCCTATTTCAATGCGTCCGTACTGCTCATAGTTCCATCCCACGTCCACGAGGTTTCACGGGGTTTGGTTGGCACATCGCCTACGCATCGGTCAACATACTCTCCCGACCAGCGAACTTCACATCCCCGCTAACATATTATTCGCATCTGTAATGTGGTCGTATTTTTACGAAATACTAAGACCTGCGCCTGTTCGTGTCCTCCCCCCGCCATCGACACGAACATCGACCTGGCTAGCTTTGCAGCGTATTGAAATGCTCCAGCACCTGGATCACTTCCTCAACGGTGCTGCAACGGAGCTTATTGGACTTGATGTACGCCTCGACCTCCGGGCTGTCCAGGGCATCAATGACACTATTCTTCTTGAGGCGGATCTGGGTCAGTTTGCCGCGCCGCTTGATGTAGTAGTGGTTGCGCACATTGAACTTTTCAAATTCTACCGACTTGCCGACGTCCTGCACGGTATTGGTGCGTTTTTCCACATCAAAATCCCTGATCAGAAATAGATCATCGCCGACAAACAACAGGATTGTGAATTGGTCCCTGAACTTCTGATGGATCCCGCGCTGCATGACGAGCTTGTCACCGATGATCTCATCCGCAATGTGCGGATTGTCGGCGGCCGCGATCTCTACCCGCAGATACCAGGTACGATCGAGCTCGATCATCTGGTCACCACTGCGCACTTCCAGCTCCTTGGTAAATCCGTTGTAGTTGAGCCAGACGCCATCGAAAATATTGGCGTCGTTGCGGATGATGCGGGCTTTGACCGGTTCCTTGAAAAGGAATGGCGACCCCTTGATATCATCATAGCGGTCATCATTGATCGCCTGACTGTTGACGAGCAAGAGGCTGTCCGCTTGTGCATTGCCGCTGTTCCATATTCCGAAACAGGCAACGGCGACAAAGAAGAGTGAAATCGGCCATCTCATCTCTCCAAGATACGAGTTCCGTACCTAACGGTCGGCGAGGATCTGCTCCAGCTTTCCGAAGACCCTGTTGTACACGCCGGCACTATCACTCAGGAAATGGGTTTCGGGATTCATACTGGAATGGAGCACGAACGGCTTGGTCGAATCCTGGCTTGCATAACAACTGACTGTGACCGGTGTGAGCAGATTGTTGCCCGCGATCTGCAGTGACTTCAAGGGTGCGCCCGGGGTAAAATCATCGACATACTCTGATCCGAACGTACTGGTAAGTCCGGAGATATACTGGGCCATCTGGGTGGAATCCAGCGCTTCCATGCCCGCGTAATACCACCTGCCATCTTCCTCCATGTACTGGATCGCGGCATTTTCTGCCGGGCTGGCCAGGGTCAGCCGCCGCAGGTCCTCGCGGTTGAGCTTCACGAGCTGGTTGTCACGAAAGGCATTGAATCCCTGATTGAACTGCATGCTCAGGAATCCATCAACGAGATACACCTCATCGCCATCGGTACGCCTGATGTAGGACGAAGCGCTGCGCTGTGCCTGATCAAATTTGAACGTACCAACCACGACATCGGCCAGCACCCGCGATCCGCCCCTCACCGTGACCGCACTCCCCTGTTCATCGACTTCGTATTCCGGCCATTTCTCTGGTGTGTTCGAGACCACGCGTTTGGCGCTGATATTAGTGAGCTGACCAAGCATCGGGCTGACCTTGGTATAAGGTGTGTTGACGCGTCTGCCGTTCATTTGAGCGCTCCACTGTCCGTTTTCTTTGCGCAGGGTGATCTGATTCCCGTTTTCGGCTTTGGGAGACAGCGTGATCTCCGTGACCGCACTGGTATCAACCTGTACGATCTGGGGATCAAACGAACTCTGTCGGTTGCCCGAGGTCAACTTGCTCAACAGGTAGACCGCCACCAGGACGGCAAACACGATCAGAAGGGTCTTGTTGTTCATCGTCGCAATCCATTAGTGGTTTAGACATATCGCTCCTGCATACGCCGCATGCGCCGCGCGCGGTTGCGCTGGGCGCGGTAAACACCGTAGGCGATCACCAGGAGGATGGGCATCAGGAAGTTGAGATACTTCAGGAATGTACGTTTCCCGTCTTCCAGCTCGTCGATCGGCCGTGAGGCAACGCCTTTCGTGCGCAATGCACTCAGGCCCGTGTCGTCACTCATCCACTCAACAGCATTGACCAGCAGATTGACGTTGTCCGGGTTGACCCCGCGTCCTCCGGCAGACACCGGAAAATCACCGTCGCTGATTACAATGAGCCGACCGGGAAGCTCTCCGCCAAACGGCCCTTCCAGCACCCCGCCTATCGTCAGGTTCGACAGCGGAAAATCAGCACTGGTCCACTGCCGGTCGGCCACGTTGAAAAACGTTGGTGTATTGATGACCCCGGCTCGTTCAGAGCTGGTCAGGAAGGGTGTAAAGGTCATGGCCGAATCACCCGCATAGCGTACCGGACTGGCAAACTGCAACAGCACCTGCTCAAGCCCCTGGCTTACGGGATGATCGGGAAACTGCCTGATGAGCGGGATGTAAGGGAATTCAACGGGTGTGTTGAATGTAAAAAAGCCCTGGCGCTGCTGGACGGTCACAGTACCGCAACTCGCGTCAACGACAAAACTGGGATCGACCTCAATGCCCTTGGTGGCCAGCCAGGGCCGGACCGTCCCCGGCACTTCTGTTCCCTGGGCAGTACTGAAATTGCCGGTCACCGCATCAAAGGCCACAATCACATCACCGCCACGCGATAAATAGTCGTCGATCTTGGCAAAGTGGTCGGCAGGAATGCTGTCCTTTGGCCCCAGCATGACGACGGCCCGGTAGCGGTCGGGGATCTGCGGCTCCGTTGCAAGATCAAGTGTTTCGACCGAAAAAATGACAGAAAGCGCCTGGATCACCTGACCGAGGTCCTGGAACGCCGGCTCACCGTGCCCCTGAACAAAGGCCACGGACGGTTTGTCTACCACGGCCATTTTCTTGATGCTGGTCGTCAGGGTATACTCCATCGGGATACCGGGACCAATGAAGGGTATGACTTCCTGCAGATCGCCAAGACTGACCACCGCTCCCATGTACGCCTTTTGCTGGGTAAACTGGTCTTTCTCCCGGACATTGACAAGGCGTGGCTGGATCCCGTTCTGGGCCGCTTCCTGTTCGATCTGGGGATCGTCGTTGGGGTTGACAAACTGGTAAGACAGGTTGCCACCGCTGCGGTTGGAATACTCCACAAGCATATCCTGGAAGTCGCTGCGGTAAATCTCCAGGTCTGGCGGCAGGTTTTCGGAAAAGTACGCCTTGACCGAAATGAGTTCCGGCAGGTCGGCCAGAATATCCTTGGTCGCCTGGCTCAGCGTGTATTGTTTTTCCTCGGTGACGTCCAACCGGACAAAAAACTGCTTGGAAAGCATATTGATCACGATGATGATCCCCGTGACCAGCAGCAGCGAGATGACTTTGTTTTGCTTCATGGTCATTTGCGTTTAGAGATCATGACTTCCGAACACAGCAGGCCCAGTGCCGTCAGTGACAGGAAATAGACGACATCCTTGGTATCAATGACGCCGCGGATGATGGATTCAAAGTGCTTGGTAACGCTCAGGTCGCTGATCACCTGGCCAAGCACCCCGGTAAAGTTGGAGGCAATCGCATTGAACAAAAAGTGGAACAAGATGCCGATCATCAGTGCCAGCAGCAATGCCACAATCTGGTTGTTGGTCGCACTACTCGCAAACAACCCGATCCCGATGTACGCCATGCTCATCAGCAGCAGGCCCAGGTACCCCGAGATGGTGGCGCCGTGGTCGATATTGCCGATGCTGGCCACGGTGATGTAGTAAGGGATCGTAAAGGCCAGCGCGATGCACACCAGGAGCAGACACCCGACAAACTTGCCGAGGACCACCTGCCGGTCCGTAATCGATTTGGTGAGCAGCAGTTCGATCGTGCCGCTTTTCTTCTCTTCGGCCAGCTGCCGCATGGTAATGGCCGGAATAAAAATGAAGAGGGTCCACATCGCCACGTTGAAAAACACCTGCAGGTCGGCCTGCTTGCGGAAAAAGACGTCGGCGACCGACAGCCAGGTAAAGAATCCTGTAAAGCCCAGGAAGGCGATCAGCAAGATGTAGGCGACCAGGGAGTCAAAGAAGGCTCCCAATTCCCGCCGGGCTATGATCCATACTTCTCTCATATCTCTATTCGCTGGTTTAGGAGTCAGTTCAAAGTCAGATCACGGAAGATGTCTTCCAGTTTCGTCTCCACCGGTGTCAATTCCAGGAGGACCCAGTTGCGTGCAACACAGGTCTGGAAAATGTGCCGCGCCACCTGATGGCCTGGAGCGGCCTGTACCGTAAACCTGCCTTCACCGGCATCAGTGATGTCGACGCTGTGCACGCCACTGATACCACCCAGGGCACGGTGTACGTCATCTGCGCCGGCACCCTCGATACGTACGCGGGTGAGGTCTTGTCCGCTCGCCTGGCGGCGCAGCATTTCCACGGTACCGTCTGCAACGATCTTGCCCTGATCAATGATCAGGATGCGGTCGCACGTCTCCTCCACCTCCGGCAGGATATGCGTGCTCAGGATAACCGTTTTTTCGCGGCCGAGGCTCTTGATCAACTCGCGGATCTCGATCCGCTGATTGGGGTCCAGGCCGGTGGTCGGCTCGTCGAGGATCAGGATGGCCGGATCGTGGATCATCGCCTGGGCCAGCCCGACACGCTGCCGGAATCCCTTCGACAACTCTCCGATCTTCTTGTGTTTCTCCGGGTCAAGACCACAGATCCGGACCATTTCACGGATGCGGGCCGGGATCTCAGACTCGGACATACCATGCAACCGTGCACAGAATGACAGATACTCGATCACCGGCATTTCCTCGTACAGCGGATTGTTCTCCGGCAGGTAGCCGATATGACGTCGCATGTTGGCGGACCTGATGGACTGGCCGCCAATCCGGATGTCTCCGGCATCCATGGCCAGGTAGTCGGTGATCATCTTCATCGTGGTCGTCTTGCCGGCCCCGTTGGGCCCGAGAAATCCGAGGATCTCGCCTGGCTTGACGTCGAAAGAAATGTCGTCAACGGCTTTTTGCAAGCCATAAGATTTACTCAATCCTGTGATCTTGATATCCATGACACGCTGTATCGCTTCGAGAAAATCCGCGGTCAACACGCCGCAGCAATGACGGCCGCAAATTTAAAGAATGAAGGTGCTCCGGGCAAATTGAATTTCTTGGTCACACTTGGTAGTTTTGCAACATTCATCACAAGACATATTGCGCTATGTTGCGACTTGAATTACTGGCATGTATACTGCTCTTTGCACTCATTGGTCTGCCTGCTTGCGACAGTGGCCCCGCTACGTCGGCCGGGTCCGGAGATCTCACTGGATATGAATTGATCTCGATCCCGGGAAGCAACGCCAGCAAAGCGGTCAAGAGAGACGGTGGCGGCACTGTCGCAGAGGAAGGATATGTCCTTGACGGCCAGCGCCACGGTCTGTGGTTGACCTTCCATCAGGACGGCCGGATAGAGACGATGAAGCACTATATCAGCGGCAAACTGAACGGTGTTTCGCTGCGTCTCGACAATCGCGGGCAGATCATTGAGAAGACGTTTTATACGAACGATCAATTCGATGGCGAGAAGGCGACATACCGCTTTGGACGTGTGCAGGAAGTCATCCCCTATTCCATGGGCGTGATCGACGGCCGGGCCATGAAGTACTACACCAATGGCAAGGTGATGGAGGAGATCGATTACCAGCATGGCAAGCAGCACGGCTATTACCGTCATTATAACGAACAGGGCATTATGGACCTGGAGTACGTGTACGAAAATGGTGAGAAGATCAGCGGCGGGATCGTAACACCCGACACGGAACAACAGTAGTCGCAGGCATCACTTCATACAGACTATTCAAGTCCGCAGGCGCGTTCAAGATCAGGAACGCCGGAGCACCCTTTTCATATTACTATTTTTTTATATTTGTATCTGACTCAAGTAAGAGCAGATGCAAGCTGAAACTGAGACCATGCCCCGCGTTCCCGATTCCCTGTTTGCTCAACTCGATCCCTGCCAGATACGGGCCGTCAAGGCAGCCCATCAGGAAGGCAACGCCTGGATCTACGGGCGTGACCAGGTAAAGCAACGTCAGGTGCTGATCCAGCTCATGCTGGACAACACTGCCCAGGGAAAATCGACCCTGGTTTGTGCCGGTCCGGAGTGGCGCACTGCGATCATTGAAGAGCTCAAGTCACTGGGTATCGAGCACTTTGCAATGGCCTTGCGCGCTCCTTCCCCGCCAACCGTCCTGGCAGCCTTGCAGGTTGCGCGCAAGAAAAACTCCAACGAGGATACCCTCACCCAGTGTGATCTCGCGATCAACCGATATCATACCTGGTTGCATACGCAACTCGACCCATACCGCGCTCTGGAACGCCCGCTGTTTGGGGAAATGACCTGGAAGCAATTGGTGGACCAGACGGCGACCGCCCCGAGGGACACCTTCAAGAGCCAACTGGCTGCTGCCCTTGTCACCAGTGATTTCGTCCTGGATCAGAAGGAGTACTGGCATATCAAGGGACGCATCCGGACCTTCCAGCGGCTGCGGGTCCTGCGCACACCGGCCTTCGATGTGCTCGACCACCTGCATGACAGCATCTTCGAGCAGGCCGACAACGACCAGGTGCGCCGCGCATTGACAGACCGACTGACACACATTATGCAGACCGGGCGCGGATTGCTGCGGCAAATCGGTGAATTGGTGCACCAGTACCGGCGTGATATCACCGGAGCACAGCACGAAGCACTCGAAACCCTGAAAGGCCGCATCCACGATATCGAGACGCTGCTGGTGTCGGGTGAGATGCAATTCGGCCCGGAGTTTTACGCCGAATCAACCTTTAATGACTTCACCGACCGGATCCGCAGATCGGTGTCACGCAAATCACGGGCGATGCACGGCATGCGTGGTGATATCCGCGAGGCCTATCGCGCACTGATCGACGATATCCGCGCGATCTCCGTATTGAGTGAAGAGATGGAAGGCCAACTGATCGATGAGCCGCTGACCATGGAGTTCGTTGCTGAAGGCCTCTCGGTCTGCAAGGCATTGCTCATACGCTGGTCTGAGCAGATCGATGCTGAAGCTACCGACCACAAGCGGCGTCTCAATGCACAGAATATTCCGCAAGGACATGTCTTGCGCCAGATGATCCGCGAGGTGGAAGAGGCCATCCAGACATATGTCGAAGACGTGAATGGACAGCAGGTGTTTGCGGCACAGGTCGAGGTGAATGCGCTCAGCCTGGAGAAGCGCAGCCTGGTCATCAAGGATGTGGTCACCCGCTGCATGAAAGTGCAGGAAGCCATGGCCGACTTTGAAGCTTATTTCCTGTGGCGCAGCTTCTGGTTTCAACTGGAGGACAACGTACGGACCCTGCTCGAAGGACTCGATATCATGGACGACGTCGACCAGATGCACGCATTTGAGGCCTGGTATTTCGAGAATGTACTGGATCAAATTCCCGCTGCCCGCATCGCGGCGCGCCGTATTGATCAGAAGGCCTATGAAGAGCGACTCGGGGAAATGCGCGCTGTCGT
>JAWWBX010000002.1:0-43584 GCA_033720735.1 Saprospiraceae bacterium | reverse complement strand
GGGTAAGGTTGTACATACGGTAGAAGGCGACTATGCAGCAGGTCACAATGAAGTGAAGCTGTCGCAGAAGAGCCTGAGCGCCACTGGTGTTCTGTACTACCGACTGGACGCTGACGACTTTACAGCAACGAAGAAGATGGTGATTATCGAATAATCACCATCAACTTCGCCTGCATAGCGAAGTTAAAATCGGTTTTTGGGATGGCCTCTTCTCATCTGCGGATGAGAGGGGGCTTTCTTTTTTAACGAAATATTTCCTTCCGTTTATTTTTGAATCCTCCATTACATATATATATTTGTTATAATATGTTCAGCGTGAGCTGACCATACCACTGAATTTCCAAGACGGGTAGCCAGGACTTACTGTGTGTTTGATTATTCACATTAATAACATACAGTCATGTCAAGGATCCTTACTCAGTGGTCTCACCCTTTTCGCCACCTGTCACGTCCTTGCGTTGTCATCCTGGCGTTATGCCTGGCCTTCAGCATGCAAGCCCGGGAGGCACCTGTCTTCCACATTGAGTGCCCACCCGACGTCACCATCAACTGTGATGATGAGATCGGGGATTTGTCCATCTACGGCACCGCAACCATTTATGGATACGGTTCACCACAACCGGCAGGCCCACCTGAATCGGAGGTGTACAACCTCAATAGCTGTGGTACCGGAACGATCGTGCGGACATGGGTCGCCTATGACTACGCCGGAACCGCCTACTCCTGTTCACAGATCATTTACGTTGGCGGCAGCGGCTACGCCAATATCACGTGGCCCCTGGACTACATCATCAACACCTGTGATCCTGATCCGCCGGTCAGTCCCAACGAGTTGCCACCGCCCTACGACAGACCGGTCGTAAATACATACGGTAGCAGTTGTGGCTCACAGATCATGATGAATTATGACGACATGGTCTTTGAGATCAACCCGCCGGCATGTATCAAGATCCTGCGCAAATGGACAGTGATCGACTGGTGTTTGTACGATCCCAACGCCTATTACCCACAGGGTATCTGGGAGCACACACAGCTCATCAAGATCAAGCCCGAAAACCCACCGGTCATCTACTGCTTTTCAGACACGACAGTCTCGGCTGGAGCGGATTGCACTGGAGGGCATGTAGACCTGCCGTTGGTCACCGGGGCGTCGGATTGTGGAGCAGGTGTGACGATCACCAACCACTCGCCGTATGCCTACAGCAATGGAGCTGATGCCAGCGGATTCTATCCTCTCGGCACGACCAAGGTGGTCTTTACGGCCGATGACGGATGCGGTGGCAAGACGACCTGCAGTGTCTATATCACCGTCACAGATATGAAGAAACCGACGCCGATCTGCTACTACGGGATCTCGGTTTCCCTGATGGCGATGCCCGATGGATACTACATGGACCTGCAACCACACTTCTTCGATAAAGGAAGCTTTGACAATTGTACGCCGCGTGAGCACCTGACTTTTGAAATGGTTCCGAGTCGGGTAACCTGCGCCGATCTCGGTGAAACACCGGTCCAGATGTATGTGACCGACCAGGCAGGCAATTCCCAATACTGCAACACCGTCGTGCGTGTTCAGGACAATATGGATATGTGCCCGCCATCGGATGGTATTATCGGAGGCGTCGTGCATTCGGCATCAGGCGTGATGATGGACGATGTAGAGGTAACCATCCAGGAGATGGATCAGCATGTCATGACCGATCCCAATGGCTCTTACACCTTTGATGTGGTGCCGTTTGGGCATGCCTATACCGTGAAGCCAGAACTGGCAAACAACGACATGACTGGCATTACTACGCTGGATCTGGTGATCCTGCTGAAGCATATCCTCGGAGTTGAGACACTCAACGATCCATATCTCCATGTCGCAGCTGATCTCGACGGCTCTGGCTGGATCTCGGTCAATGATCTGCTCATGCTCAAGGATCTGATCCTGCGCAATCACTTCAACGAGCCGGCCGCGACTTCGTGGAAGTTTGTTGACGCATCCTTCGATTTTGATACGGTCAATCCGCTCTCACAGCCGGTGCCGGAATCTTACCTGATCGATCAACTCACTTCAGACATGACGGGACTCGATTTTGTCGGGATCAAACTGGGAGATCTGAGTGGCGACGCGACCGATGACGATCTGGCGACAATTGAAACACGGAGCCGTCCGATACTTGATATCATGGCAGCTGCCACGAGCGCGAAAGTGGATGCCGGGGAGGAGTTCGAGATCACACTCACCTCCTCAGACATAGCGAATGTCTTCGCGTATCAATTTTCAGTCTCAGTAGAAGATCAGCTCGCTGAAATCCTGGCAATTCGTCCGGGAGACCTGCCTGGGATGGAGTTGTCAAATTTTGGCATTGGACAGTTGGATCAAGGCACGTTCACCACAGCCTGGTTCGATCTCGAAACTGCCGGCACTGATCATGCAAGACTCGTGACGGTGTCGCTGCGTGCCAAAGAAGCCCTGCGCACGTCGGAGGTCCTGGAGGTTGTTGGAGATCCCACGCCCGCCATGGCCTACAACGCGCAGTACGAGCAAATGGATCTGCAACTGCATTTCACCACTTCCGGTACCGGGCCCGGTGGCAATGATGTACCATCCGGGCTGATCATCGGCAGCAACTATCCCAATCCATTCAGCACGACCACCCTGATCCCTGTGCAACTCGATCAGGCTGAAGAATTGCTGATCGAGGTATTCGATACAGGTGGACGAAACGTCTTCCAGTCCACCTGGCAAGGAGTAGCGGGCGTGCAGGACATTGCACTTGACGCGCGCGAGATCGGGGCCAGAGGCATGTTGCTCTGCCGGATCTCATCCGCACAGCAAACAGCAACCACCCGCATCGTGATCATGGACGATCATTGACGCCGGGAAACGATTTGAGAACGAACTGATGCCATGCCTTCCAAAAGAAGTTTTGGGGGCATGGCATTCCTCAGCAGGCGCATACACATTAGTGAATTTAATAATATGTTAAAACAATATAGAAGCTGAGGATCACTTGCTAGTAACATATTATATATATTTGCAATGTGTATCTATATGTAAAAGATTAATTTATACTTTATAATTATATGTAATATTTGATCTGAACACGGTTCCCTCCCAAAAGCAGCAACGAAACAGTGCATTCTTCAATCAAAACAATCTCTCATGAGAACGATGTACGATTTCCGGTGCTTGGAACCACTCCATCGGATTATCAGAACCACAACCACGATCATCTGTCTGCTGACCGGCCTCTTCCTTGCGGAGGGCTTGGCTCAACAGCCCTTGATGATTGAGTGTCCGCCTAACCAGGTGATCAATTGTACTACGCCGCCCTCGGTGACCAATACCGGGATTGCCACACCTTCCGGATCGCTGTGTGTCGTGTTGTCCACTGATACGCTCTCCGGGTCGCTCACAACGGATGATCCGGTCGCTCGTTTTTATACTTCCAACGGGGGCACGTGTTCGACGACACCCAATGACAAGTATTACGATGCCTGGCGGTTCGTGGTGAGCGAAACCGACACGTATACCTTTACGGGTAATTTCTCGGGTGATGGCATGGCGGGGATCTACACCGAGTTCTTCGACCCGATCGCACCGTGCGATCGCTTCATCACTGGTGACGACAATAGCGGCCCCGGATCCAATCCGCTGGTGATGACCAACTTGTTGGCTCCGGGCACGTATGTGCTCGTTTCCTCAACAGTTGGCACTTTGCAGACAATGGACTATGGCTGGTCGATTTCCAGCGCTGGCTCCGGTTTCGTGGCGCCGACGTATGAATTAACATATGTCGACCAATTTACCCAAGGAAGCTGTACAGGGGCCGGGACCATAGACCGCACCTGGATCGCGGAGGACGCGTGTGAGAACGTCGCCACTTGCATTCAGACAATTACCGTCGTGGATTTCTCCCCACCGCAGCTCAGCTGCCCGGCAGACGTTACCGTTGCATGCTCTGATCCACTTCCGCCTGCGGCGATCACCAGCGCAATTGATGCCTGTTTCTTTCCCGAACCAAATTGTGATCAGGGACAAAGTACGCCCGGCTTTCCTTCGGATCCCGGATGTGAAGCGGCGATCTGTGCTGCCGATCCTTTCTGCTGCGATGTCGTGTGGGATGGTCTTTGCGCCGCTGCAGCAGCATCAGAGCCTGCCTGTTGTGGTTGTCTGGAAACACCGACTTGTGGAGACTATTGCGATCAGCCACAGGGGACGCCTGGCTTTGCTGCAGATCCGGAGTGTGAAGCGGCGATTTGCGCAGCCGATCCTTTCTGCTGCGATGTGGAGTGGGATGCGATCTGTGCTGCTGCGGCACTTGACGAACCCGAATGCTGTGAATGCCTCGTTGAGCCGACTTGTGAGAAAGTGCCAGTCACGTTTGCAGACTCTGCGCCCTCCAACGAATGTCCGGCCCGTATCGTGCGCACGTATACCGCCATCGACGATTGTGGCAACGTGGCCACCTGCACCCAGTACATTTATCTGGAGGATACCGAACCGCCGACCTTGTTTGTACCAGCTGACATCACCGTGGAATGCCCGAGTGATACGGATCCCGGTATTTCAGGGCAGGCCATTGGCATCGACAATTGCGGACAACCTACTGTGAGCTATACCGACTTCTACTGTGCCACGGAGGGCTTTGTAGATGCCTACGCCCCTGGCAACTGGGCCGCCTCAGCCCCCAACGGTGGCTCGGTCGTTGTGAACGGAGGTGTGGTGCTGACTTCTCCGAATGGCTCAGCTTGTGGAGGAGGACAATCGACTACATACAGTATCGTGGTCCCGGAAGACGGCAAACTGGTCTTTGGATGGAGCTATATCACCTCAGATTCGGACGGGCCTTTCTGGGATCCGTTTGGGTACAGTCTCAACGGCACATTCAATCAGCTTACAGATAATGGCGGACCCGATATGCAGAGCGGGATGGCCCAGGTGCTGGTCAATGAGGGAGATATCTTCGCGTTTGATGCCAACTCGGTCGACTGCATCTTCGGATCAGCTGCCACCACGGTCATTGATTTCTTTGTATTTACCTGTGCCAATGAGCCGCCACCGGGCGTCTTCTGGCCGACCGATATCGATCGTTGCTGGGCCGCGGTGGATGCCTGTGGGCAAACGACGCTTGGCCTTCAGCACATCACCATCCAGGACCTGGAGCTGCCTTCGGCAATCTGCAATCAGTCGATGGCGGTGCCGGTGGATGCCATGGGGATGACCCAGATCCCGGCAGAAGCGTTCGATGGCGGGAGCAGCGACAACTGCGGCTTCGTCTTCTTCAAGGCACGGCGCATGGACGCACCCGACGGGTACGACTGCTTTGCCAATGGCAATGATCAGTATCAGTTTGACGATGTTGTCAAATTCTGCTGCGAGGACATTCCCAACAATGAGATCATGGTCGTCCTGCGTGTCTATGAGCACGAGCCGGATCCGGGTATTGTTTCTGATGATCATTTGGAAGGTCACTGGGTTGAGTGCATGGTGCGGGTAGAGGTGCAGGACAAGATCGCACCCGAGATCGAGTGTCCTACTGATCTGACCGTTTCATGTGAATTCCCGTTTGACCCCGATAATCTGTCGGTCTTTGGAAGCGTCGCCGATGACCCGGCCGACCGCGAGGAGATCTGCATTGATGATCCGGGCAATCCGAATACGATCGGACTTACCTGCATCGGTCTCGACGGGCTCGCCTCAGACAACTGCTCGATGACCATCGAGGAACTGCCATCGATCAACGTGGATTCGGTCTGCGGTACTGGTCATATTCTGCGCACGTTCACCACGACAGACAATGGTGGTCTGTCGGCATCGTGCCAGCAATGGATCACCTTTGTCAATTTCGATCCTTTTTCCGAGGAGGACATTGACTGGCCTGATGATTTCACGACGACCGATATCTGCATGGTCGATCAACTGGATCCCGACGACCTGACCTATCCGTACAACGAGCCGGTGCTCTCGTCCGATGGTTGCGACCTCGTGACTTTTACCTATGACGATGTCGTCTATGATTTTTCAAACAGCAGTGAAGCCTGTTTCAAGATCCTGCGGACTTGGTCGGTGATCGACTGGTGTCAGTTTGAGAGCAACAACGGGCAGACGGTCGGTCTCTGGACGGATGTACAGGTGATCAAGGTGCACAATACAGTGCCACCGGAGATCCTGACCCGCACGCCTGATCAGACCATCTGTACGGACGACCCGGGTTGCGGACCAGGCAATGTCGTATTGAATGCAACTGGTTCCGATGATTGTACGGACGAAGAGGTGTTGAAATGGCGCATCCGCATCGACTGGGACGACAACGGCAGCTTTGATGATATTTCACCGGCAGGTACGGGCAACGCGATTGAATACGCCACGCAACTCCCGCTGGGAACCCATCGCGTGCTGTTCACGATTGAGGACCTCTGCGGGAACATGACGACGGAGGAGAGCTTCATCACCATGATCTCGTGCAAGACCCCGACTCCGGTGTGCCAGCATGTGACCACCACGCTGACTCCCATGGGCAACAACGCGATGGCCACGATCTGGGCAAGCGACCTGGACGCGAGCAGCTATCACGACTGCGGATATGCTGTCTCGTTTGCCTTTGACTCTCTGGGCCTTCAGCAATCCATGACATTCGACTGTGACGATATCGGTACCAACGCTGTCCCGATGTACGTGATCGACGAGAATGGTCTGTGGGATTTCTGCACGGTCATGGTCACTGTGGTAGATCATTCAGGGACGTGTACGACGGATGACCTGTCAGGCACGATCGCCGGTATGGTCACGAGTTCAGGGACCATGCAGATGAGTGACGTCATGATCCAGCTGCATGGCAGCGGACTCAATCCGGAGTATACGGACGCGGGCAGCTACGCGTTTCCGGCCATGCCGTTTGGCGGCAGCTACTCCGTCGAACCGGTGCTGGACGCCAACCACAAACAAGGTGTGTCAACGATCGACCTGATCAAGATCCAGAAGCATCTGCTGGGCATTGAGCTGCTCGAATCGCCCTACAAGGTGATCGCTGCAGATGCCAACAGATCCGGATCGATTTCAGCCGTGGATATTCTCGAATTGAAGAAGCTGATCCTGGGGTTGATTGATGAGCTGCCTAGCAACACGTCCTGGCGATTCGTGGATGCCGACTATGTCTTCCCCGACGGTCAGGACCCGCTGCAGCAGAGTTTCCCGGAAAGCTACGAGATCGATCCGTTCATGACCGACATGCTCAATGTTGACTTTGTTGGCATCAAGGTCGGCGACGTCAACGAGTCGTCGTCACAGGTAAATTCCGGTAGTGCGGACGGAGTGCAGTCTGGCAGAATGGAAAGTATTGAGCTGACCATGCGTGACGTTGATCTGGCGCCGGGAGAGGAGCATACGGTGGTTGTGAAGGCTGATCAGCTCAACGCCATCGGAACGATGCAGTTTACGCTGACCTGGGACCCGTCCCGCCTGCAGGTACTGGCAGTGGAACCTGGCGACAGGACCCGTGACCGGCAGTGGAACGACACCCGGCTGGATGAAGGCGTCCTGCCGTTTAGCTGGCACACCCTTGAGGTGCCCGGTGCCGACGCTGATCAACTCTTTACGTTGAGAGTGCGCGCCCTGGATCGGGTAGCTGTAAGTGAGGTGTTCGAGTTGGGCTCGGCCATTACGCCGGAGGAAGGATCGCTGGCGGATGGCGCCATCGCGCCCCTCGATCTCAAGTTTGACCGCGAACAGGTTGGGGAGGCGAAGCTGAAAGTGTACCAGAACGTGCCCAATCCGTTTGCCGGTTCGACGGTGATCCCGTTTGTGACACCTGATGCCGGTCCGGTGCAACTGCTGGTGTATGATGCATTCGGTGTGTTGCTCCACCAGCAAGTGCAGGATGTGGAGGCCGGATACCATGAGTTTCACATCCAGCCAAACGACATCAAGGCCAACGGCCTGCTGATCTACACGGTAAAGACGACGAATTCTCAAGCAACCAATAGAATGCTAATAGTGAATGAGTGATGCTGCCTCCGGGCAGCTCACTCATTGTTTTGGACAGTCAGGCACCCGGTGTGCCGACGGCAAGACAAGATGCGAGATGACTTATTCAGACTACAACCTCCCGATTATGAATACGATGATAGCGGGTCTCATCCCAAAGCCCCTCATACAATTGGCGTCAGCGCAATGGCGCACCGCACAGATTGTTGGTTTGCTGCTGACTGGTTCAGTGGCACTGGCCGCCCCCGACGAATGGCCTGATATGGATTTCTATCAGCCAGGTACTGCGATGTTTGACCCTGGCGCCCGGGGAGTCATGGCTGACGAAAGTGCGGCTGCCAGTTCACTATCGTGTACTCCTTCGATGCAGATCTCTCTGAATCAGCAGGGATCAGCCATCGTGACGCCGGGGATGTTGGTGCCGGATCCGGACTACCCACTCAACATGTACTCGGTGGATATCAATGGCCCCCTGACCAACATGGTCTACTGTGCGCAGATCGGCACGCCGGTCATGGCGACGGTCACTGAGCTGCCTACCGGCAACACCTGCTGGAGCAATCTCACGGTTGAGGACAAGTTGAAGCCGACCATGGTCTGCACCAACGACACGATCCCGTGCTACACGGATGTGTTCCAGCTCGACTTTATGTCTTTCCTGGACACGGTGTACGACAATTGTGATACCGACGTGGAGGTCTACTACCTGTATGAGTTCACAGAGTTGGAGTGCGACCCTGACGGGATCGCCGGGTTTGTGGAGATCGTGTATGTGGCTGAAGATGATTACGGCAACGTAGCTCAGTGCGACCAACTGATCGTGCTGCAGAAGTTTCCCCTGGACAGCATCGCCTTTCCACCCGATACCATGGTCAGCTGTATCAATCCTCAAACGGAACCGGAGTTTACGGGAGAACCGACCCTGGCCGGCGGCCCGGTGAGCTATTTGTGCGAGATCATCGCCTGGCATGAAGACACACCACCGCTGCCGCTCTGTAACGGAGAATATGAGATCGTGCGTACCTGGATGGTCATGGATTGGTGCACATTTGAAACGATCAGTGCACCGCAAAAGATCAGGGTCAAGGATACGGTGCCGCCCGACCTGACCTGTCCGGCAGACATTACCATGGGAACCGACTTCAACGAATGCTTTAAAAGTTATGTCCTGCCCGATCCCGGGGCGACTGATATCTGCAGTGATGACAATCTGATTATCGAAAAATACACGATATCGACCATCCCTGGCATGCACAATCCTGGTGAGGTTGTTGAACTCGACCCGGGCGTGCATCTCCTCACGATCTCTGCAACGGATGCCTGTGGCAACACAGCTACCTGCAGCTACACCATTACGGTCGTCGACGATCAGGCACCAGTGGTCGCCTGCAACAACTTCTCGACCAATCTCAGTCCGATGGGCATGTCGTTTTTGCAGGCAAACAGCATTCAGTTCTTTGTAGAAGACAATTGCGAGATCGACTCGATCGCCATTCGCAGGATGACCGACAATTGTGACCAACCACAGGACACGGTCTTCGGGCCCAGCGTCAAATTCTGCTGCGCGGATGTCGGGATCCCGGTCATGGTCTCGTTTATCGCCATCGACGCAGCAGGTAACGCCGCCAGCTGTATGATCGAAGTGGAAGTGAAGGACGTGGATCCTCCGGACGCCCAGTGTCAGGATATCATGGCGTTTCTGGACGAAACCGGCAACGTCACGATCGATCCGCTCGATATCGACAATGGTTCAACGGATAACTGTGGTATTGTCGACCGGACTGTAGACCCAAACGCTTTTGATTGTGACGACCTCGGCAATCAGGTCGTGACGCTTACCGTCACAGACATTGCCGGCAACACGGGGACCTGTACCGCAACTGTCCAGGTGAAAGATACCATACCTCCGGATGCTGTCTGCGCCGACATTACCGTCATGCTCGATCAGATGGGGATGGTTGAGATCACTCCGATCATGGTCAGCAATGGCTCAAGTGACAATTGCGGGATCGTGAGCTATGAGGTCATTCCGAGCATGTTTGATTGTGATGACGTAGGCGACAATGTCGTTTTGCTCATCGTGGAGGATGCGGCTGGCAACGCGGATACGTGCGAGGCGATCGTGACAGTGGAGGAAAATCCGCCGACTGTCGAATGCATGGATGCCACCGTGTATCTGGACAGTAATGGTGAGGCCACAGTCACGGCAGACGATGTGGATGCTGCGATGGATGATTGCGGTGTCGTTTCCCGTGTGGTCGATCCCGACATGTTCGATTGCAGTAATGTGGGACCCAATATCGTAACACTCACTGCGACCGACACCGATGGGAATACCGCGACATGTACGGCTACCGTGACGGTGATCGACTCGCTGCCACCCGAGTGTCTCACTATGAATATTACGGTACAATTGGACGCCAGTGGCATGGCCTCCATCGATAGCAACGCCGTGGACGATGGGAGCAATGATGAGTGCGGCCTTGCTGAGATCACGGTGACACCGGCCGATTTCGATTGCGAGGATGTGGGTTTGGTGGTTGTCATCCAGACTGTCACCGACGTCAACGGCAACACCTCCACCTGCAGTGCAAATGTCACCGTAGAAGATAATGTGGCACCGTTGTGTCAGACGCAGGACATCACGGTGCAGCTCGATGCCAACGGGATGGCATCGATCGACAGCAATGCTGTCGACAATGGCAGCTCCGACGCCTGTGGCCTCGATGTTATCCGCGTATCCCCTGACAACTTCGACTGCGCGGATGTCGGGACCGTCATCGTAACCCAGACGGTGACCGATGTGAATGGAAATATTTCGACATGCACAGCGACCGTCACGGTAGAAGACAATGTTGCTCCGACTTGTCAAACTATGGACATTACCGTTCAGCTTGATGCGAATGGAATGGCTTCGATCGACAGCAATGCAGTAGATAATGGCAGTGATGACGCGTGCGGCGTGGCTTCAATTGAGGTGACGCCCAACGCGTTTGACTGCGGTGATGTGGGAACGGTCATCGTCACCCAGACCGTCACCGATGTCAATGGCAACAGCTCGACGTGTACGGCCACGGTGACTGTGGAGGACAACATTGATCCGATCTGTATGGCGATGGACATCACCGTGCAACTCGATGCCAATGGTGAGGCCGTGATTGACTCCAATGCGCTCGACAATGGCAGTTCGGATGCTTGCGGTCTCTCCGAGATCAATGTGGATCAAAATATGTTCGACTGTGACGACGTAGGAGTACCCGTGGTAGTCACCCAGACTGTCACCGATAACAACGGCAACATGAGTACCTGTACGGCCACTGTCACTGTCCAGGATACGATTGCGCCTAACGCCTGGTGTATGGATATCACCGTGTACGTCGATGCAACGGGAAATGTCTCTATTACACCGGAGGATGTCGATGCCGGCTCGTTTGTCAACTGTGGGGAGGTGAATCTTTCTGTGGATCCGATGGATTTTGATTGTGATGATATCGGGCCCAACCTTGTCACCCTCACCGTGGATGATGGAGGCGGCAATACGGCATCTTGCTTTGCAGTGGTGACCGTGCTCGACACACTGCCACCGACGAGCCCGACAATGGATATTACAGTTTATCTCGATGCCATGGGTATGGCCTCTATCGACAGCAATGCGGTAGACGCCGGGGCGGATGACAATTGTGAGGTGATCGAGATTACGGTGGTTCCGGACGATTTCGACTGCTCTGACGTTGGGCCCAATCCGGTTGTTCAAACCGTGACCGATGTCAATGGCAACACCGCTTCAAATGGAGCGATTGTCACTGTGCTTGATACGATCGCACCAGTCTGTAATGCGCAGGATATCACCGTACTGCTCGATGGCTCCGGTAATGCGACGATTACCGCGGCTGATGTCGACAACGGGTCAACGGACAATTGCCCCGGATTTACGCTGTCCGTCACGCCGTCCATGTTTACTTGCGACGATGTCGGGCCGAATGTTGTGACCCTCACAGTGACCGACGCGTCAGGCAACATCTCCTCCTGTACAGCGACCGTAACTGTGGTGGATGACGACAACCTTGTTGCGATCTGCCAGGATTTGACGATTAACCTGGATGCAAACGGGATGGCTTCGATTACCCCGGAGCAGGTCGATAACGGTTCTGGTGGTGGATGCTCGGCAGGAGATATTACTCTGAGCCTTGACCAGGAAGATTTTGATTGCACCGATGTCGGACCCAATGTAGTGACCCTGACCGTCACGGACAGCCAGGGGAATACGGCAACCTGTACAGCCACCATTACCGTGGTAGACAATATGCCACCGGACCTGGTTTGCCCCCCGAATGTCACGGTCAATTGTGATGAAGTAGATCCCAACGATCTTTCAGAATTCGGCGTCGCAACGGCTGACGATAACTGTCCGAATGTGATGATCAATGAGAACGTGGTCTTCAATCTTGACGTGTGCGGAGTGGGATCGATCACCCGGACCTTCACCGCTACTGATGCCTCGGGCAATACTGACCAGTGCGTTCAGATCATTACCGTGGAGAATCCCGATCCATTTACTGAGAGCGACATCATCTGGCCCGATCCGGTCATCAACCTGCCCGAATGCAGCTCGACCGATCCGGACGACATTCCGGACAGCCAGCCGGAGATCGTGCTGGCGGCAGAATCCTGCTCCAATGTATCAATCAGCTTCTCAGACATGGTCACCATGACCTGTGACACGCTGCCCAGCACGCCGTGCATCGTGGTCGAGCGGACCTGGACGGTGATCGACTCGTGCCAGCTCCCGGGGGGAGTCTTTACGTTTGAGCAAACGATCAATGTGCAGGACAGTGTGGGGCCGGTCTTCAGTGTTCTCGCTGATGTAACCGTCAATGCCGATCCGGCGACCTGCAGTGCGTTTGTCATGCTGGAGGCGTTTGCGCTGGATTGCGGGGCCGCGGCGGTCATCACCAATGACTATAACAGCGGCGGAGGTATCGCCAGTGATACGTTCCCGATCGGTACCACCACGGTGACGTTTACTGCGGAGGACATGTGCTGCAACATCTCGACACTTGAAGTGGATGTAACCGTTGTGGAGGCCAATCCTGCCGAGGTGCAATGTGACAAGGTGATCTTTGAGATGCCGGAAGAGCTCGTCTTTGAGGTTCCCGCCGCAGACTTTGTGACGTTCCTGCCGGGGACCTGCCTGACGGAAGCCGACTTCTTCTTCAGCTACTCACCCGACGATATTTCTGATTCGATCGGGTTGTTCGATTGTTCGTTTGCAGGGACGGTCACGCCGATCGAGATCTACACCTTTGATATGAACATGATGCCATACGACACCTGTACGGCACAGCTCGACCTCCGCGACTCGATGAACTTCTGCGGCCAGAATCTGACCATTGGCGGGGAGATCTTTACCGAGTCAGGTGTCATGCTGGGACAGGTGCCGGTGGAAATATCCGAGCCGAGTATGCCGGCCACCATGACTTCCGATGAGGGGTGGTACGTCTTTACGGGCCTGGATACCGGTGGGCAGTACATGATCACGCCGGTGCGAGACGACAATCCCAAGGAAGGTGTATCGACTCTCGACCTGATTGCGATCCAGAAGCACTTGCTCGGGATCAGGTACCTCGACTCACCGTACAAACTGATCGCTGCCGATGCGACCAACAATGGCGTGATCTCGGCAAGCGACCTGCTGGAGGTCCGCAAGCTGTTGCTCGGGGCCATCCCGACCTTCAGTAACAACACCTCCTGGCGGTTTGTCGATGCCCAGTTTGCGTTTCCAGACCCATACGATCCGTTCATGACACCACTGCCGGAAGAGATGATGGTGACGGACATGGATCACCACATGACAGGTGTCGACTTTGTCGGTGTCAAGATCGGGGATGTGAATAACACCGTCTCTTCCATCCAATCGGAGGTCATTGACGTAAGAAGTGCCCAACGTGTCCTCTTGCGCATGCCTGACCAGGCCTTTGACCATGGCGAGCGGATCTCGGTACCGGTTGAGGTGGTGCAGTTTGCAGGGACTGCCGGGTATCAGTTTGCCTTGCGCTTTGATCCTGGAACGGCGAGCCTGATGACCGTGACCTTCCCGGATGGCAGCATGCTCGATGCGTCCTGGTTCGGACTGGACGAGGCAGCTCGGGGATTGATCCGGACCAACTGGCATGCCCCCCACGGGATCGATCTGCCAACTGGTACGGTGTTGTTTGAGCTTGAGTTTATGACACACCGGAGCGGTGATATCGGCGGCTTGCTATCGCTGGATGATGAGGCCCTGCGCGCTGAAGGATATGCCGATGCCGGGTCGATCCGTCCTGTTGGTCTGGATCTCTACATTTCGGATGCGCCTGCCGGCGTGTTCGAGTTAGGGCAGAACCGTCCCAACCCGTTTGCCGGCACGACCGAGATCCCATTGTATTTGCCTCAGGATGAGACAGTTGAGCTGGCGATTTACGATTTGCAGGGTCGGCTGGTGTATCGCGACCGCACGACATATTCGAGAGGACACCAGGTGATGGAGATTTCGGCTGAGATCTTGAGTGGAGAAGGGATGTATTACTACACAGTTTCGACGAGCACCCATCGCGCTACGCGTAAGATGATGGTGCTCAAATAGTTGCGCGTTTTCATTGAGAGAGCGGGTCGGTGACGGCTCGCGAAATGTACTGTTTTCTATGTGGCCCCCCTGTGGTTTAAGGGGGGCCTTTCTTTTTGCAGCGCAGATCAGACGAGAAGCATGAATATTTAAAACATTGACAATCAATTATATATATAGTAAAAAATTACATAATGCAAAAAATACCATATTTGCGGTAATGCAACATATTAGAGTTATTCTATATTTGTAAAGGCATTAAAGCAAAATGTAATTTGTTTTAGCCTGATAAAAAGGGAGGTAAAGATTAGTGATATCTTGATATATAACTAATCTTAATATCTCCGGAACCAACAACCTGCAGAGGCCTTTCAGCCAACGGTAATAGAACTCCGGAATCTGTTTGATCAGGTCCCGGCAAAAGGATGTGTTATGAGAGCACAACCGTGTCTTGGAAAGTACACGGGCGTACTCCACAGCCATAGCTTTTAATAACTAAAACTAAGATCTCATGATTCGAATGAAAACTTCGGTTTCATTTGGGAGTGGTCGGTTTTGGACACGAAATTCATTCAGAACTTGGTCCCAATCCCTCCTGGCAGTAGCTCTTTTTCTTACTGCAAACCTGCCCGCTGCCTTTGCGCAGCCTACCTGTCAACTGGCATGTTCAGACAAGCAGGTTTCCCTTGATGAAAATTGTATGGCTCTGATCACGGTCGCAATGCTGGCCGACACATCGGAGTGCCCCGCTGGGGATTTTGTCGTTTACGTACAGACGCTCGACGGAGTCAACATCCCGACGTCTCCGTACGTGACCGTCGATGAAATTGGCGTGCCTCTCAAGGCAGTCGTCTACGATTTGAACTCAACCAACTCGTGCTGGGCATTCCTGACGGTCGAGGACAAGTTGCCGCCTGAACTGACATGCAACTGTCCGCCGGTGGAAGACCCGGCTGACGCGGCACCCGAGTGTATTGTCAACTGTCTCGATGCCATCACCTATCCGGGTCCGGACATAGAGGACAATTGCGACCCCAACCCGACGCTGGTACTCCTCGACGAGTACACCGACACGATCGGGTTGTGCAACACCAACTTCATTTCCAGGCTGACGCGTGTCTACACGGCATATGACCAGTACGGAAATTACGCGGACACCTGTGAGCAGGTCTTGTTCCTCGAGCGCATCGATTTTAATGACATCTGGTATCCGCCATCCTTCCAGGGCGCGGATGCCTTTGAATGCACGGACCCGTTCCTTGACCTGGACAATGACGGCATTCCCGATCCTGCTCCGATCTCTCAGGGTGGCGCCGGGATTCCGCGCGTCAACAATCAGTTTGGAGCCCCGTTATTCCCCAACTTCATCTACGAATGCAATGCGCAGATCACGTATGAAGATGTGCCGGTCGGACCGACCAGCTGCACCAAGAAAGTGATGCGGATCTGGACAGCGCGTGAGTGGCACTGCACCGAGGAAGCAGAGGACATGTACGTGCAGTGGATCGAGGTACGCGACCTGAATCCACCCGACATGGAATGTCCCGACGATATTACTGTTTCCACCGGAAGCATTGATTGTGAGGCACTTGTGTTGATTCCTGAGTTGAATGTAACGGATGCGTGCAGCTGGGTTACCCAGGTCTCTGTTTCGTATCCCGGAGGATTTACCGGCAACATCATTGGTACGGGCGGTGTCTACGTATCACTGCCGGTCGGTGATAATATTATTACCTATACAGCATACGATGAGTGCTTCAACAGCACATCATGTCAGTGGGTCGTGACCGTGGAGGACAATACGCCGCCGGTCCCGATTTGCGACGAGCACACGGTCGTTTCCCTGACTACCGACGGACTGGGAGGCCTCACACTGGTCAATGCAGCGGCGTTTGACGATGGCAGCTATGATGAGTGCGGGCCGGTGACCTTTGAGGCACGGCGGATGGCTTCATGCATCGATTTCGACTGGACGACGTGGGGGGCTGGATTTGACGAAGAGCCGGATGGCGACGTCGATACCTATGACCGCGGCATGGTCCTGCGGCCGTACGTGCCGTTCGCTTGCTGTGATGTCAATCAGGGCCCGATCATGATCGAGGTGCGCGTGACTGACGAAAGCGGCAATCACAATACCTGCATGGTCGAGATATCCGTACAGGACAAGATCGGCCCCGAGATCGAATGTCCGGCAGACATCACCGTCAGCTGCACCTTCGACTTTGATATCAATGACCTGAGCATCTTTGGTACGGTCCGCGACAATGAGGAAGACCGCGAGGAGATCTGCGTCTATGATCCGGACAACCCCAATCATGATGGCTTTGGTTACATCTGCATTGGTCTGGACGGGATCGCTACGGACAACTGTGGTGTGACGATCAGTGAAACGTCTTTCAACAACATTGACAACTGTGGCACCGGAACGATCACCCGTTCCTTCCTGGCCGTGGATGATGGCGGACGCAGCGCGAGTTGTGCACAGACAATTACGATCTTCAATTATGATCCATTCTACATCACCGATATCACCTGTTTCAACTCGAATCCAAACGATGGCGTGATCTGGCCGTGTGACGTGACGGTGACCGGTTGTGGAGCGGATGTGGAGCCCGAGCAAACCGGATTCCCGATCATTTTCGAAGACGAGTGCGACCTGATTGGCTTCAACTACGAAGACCTGGTCTTCCCGTTCGTGGAAGGTGCGTGCTTCAAGATCCTGAGGACGTGGCAGATCATCGACTGGTGTCAGTTTGCTCCGAGCTCACAGTCATCAACGGGCTACGCCGGGCTGTGGGAATATCAGCAGGTGATCAAGGTGATCGACGATGCTGATCCCGAGTTTACCACGAGTCAGCCCGACATCGTTCTGGTCAACGAGGTGGATTGTGAGGGGCTGAATGTCGACCTGTTCCAGACCGGTACTGACGATTGCACGCCGGATGCCGAGATGGTTTGGGAGCTTGGTGTAGACTTTGGCGACGATGGCGATTTCGAGATCAACCTTTCGGGCAACGGACCGACAATTGATCAGACGATCCATTTCGACCTGGGCGTTCACAGGGTGGTTTACACCTTTGAAGACAACTGTGGCAACAAGACGGTCCGTGATCAGTCGGTAGAGATCATTTCTGCCAAGCCGCCAACGCCTGTCTGTCTCTTCCTGACCGCTGAGCTGGATCCGGACGGTGAAGTCGTGATCTGGGCTGTTGACTTCGACGCCAGCAGCTTCCATGACTGTGGCTACCCGATCACCTTCTCGTTTACCCCGGATACCACGGACAAGAGCCGCGTCTTTGATTGCTCGCATGTCGGTGCAGGGCCGATCCCGGTTGAGATCTGGGTCACGGACCTCGTTCTTGGCGAGCAGGCATACTGTGAAACCAACATCGTCATCACCGACAACGACGGTGTCTGCGGTGGCAACCAGGGCACCACGGGTATCATCTCGGGTGTCATCGAAACTGAGTTTACCGAACGCGTTCACCAGGTGCAGGTCGACCTGGGTGGCAGTGGGCTGTTTACAGTCAATACCAGCAACTCAGGGCAATACACGTTCCCGGGGATGCCGTTTGGCGGATCGTATGAGGTCATGCCGTTCAAGAATGACGATTGGCGCAACGGGGTATCCACCCTCGACCTCATTGGTATTCAAAAGCATCTCCTGGGTATGGAGCTGCTTGACAGTCCTTACAAAATGATCGCGGCCGACGCGAACAATTCAGGTAGTGTCTCGGCAGTTGACCTTGTCTTGCTGCGCAAGCTGATCCTCGGGGTCATCGCCGAGCTGCCGGAGAATACCTCCTGGCGTTTTGTTGACGCAGGCTATCAGTTTACTGATCCGCAGAACCCGCTAGGTGAGGACTTCCCGGAGTCGTACACAATCTCATCGTTCCTCAACGACATGCCCAACGTGGACTTCGTGGGGATCAAAGTGGGTGATGTGAACAACTCCGTACAGGCCAATGCCACGAGCATTGAAACACGCTCACCCGGTGCGGTGTCCGTGAAGGTGCGCGACCGCGTGGTACAGCCGGGAGAGGTGATCGAGGTGGTCTTTACCGCTGAGGAGGCTGCCAGCATGTTGGGATACCAGTTTACGCTCAACTTCAACACGGACGTCCTGGCCTTCGAAGGGTTCAGTGCCGCCGGGTTGGACGTGGATGAGGACAACTTTGGTCTGCACTTGACCGACAAAGGGGTCATCACCACGAGCTGGTCACAGGCGACTCCTGTCACTGTTGATCGGGGTGAGGCCCTATTTGTGCTCAAACTGCGTGCTGTCAGTACCGGTGTCCTGCACAACAACCTGTCGCTGGGATCGAACCTGACACGTGCAGAAGCATACAACGCGGACGGCGATGTGCAGGAAGTACGTCTCGACTTTGAGAACCTGCAGGATGCCGCTGACTTTGCACTGCTGCAGAATACGCCGAACCCGTTCAGTGATCACACCATGATCGCGTTTACCATGCCGGTCGCTGACGCAGCAACTGTCACGGTATACGACCTGACCGGGAAGGTGGTGTTTGAGCGTCAAATGAACGCCGTGGCCGGCATGAATGAGGTGCGCATTGAGGCAAATGAATTACGGGCGGAAGGCGTACTGTACTACCAGGTCCAAACGGGAGAGTTTTCCGCTACGCGGAAGATGCTCCGGCTGAAGTAGGAGTTTCGTTTTTTTCATAAGAGTTTACTGTTTTTGGGATGGGACCCCTCTCCGCGCAAGCGGAGGGGGTTCTTTTCATTTGGCCCTTTCGTATCTTTGCCGCCCGTGGGCAGAATACTCGGCATGGACTTCGGAACAAAGCGCGTGGGGCTGGCGGTCACGGATCCGTTGCAAATCGCTGCGCACGGACTCACCACGGTGCCTAGCGCGGATTGCCTGGACTACATCATGGCCTACGCATCCGCTGAATCACTCGAAAAGATCGTCATTGGCATCCCTCCTGAGCCGTCGCGGGCATTCCAGCGGGCCCTGGACAGGCTGGTAAACGCGCTGCACGAGCGAACTCCAGATATCGAGATCGTGTTTGAGGATGAGGACTTTACCTCCGAGGAGGCACGGGCAGTGATGATGCGCGCAGGTGTAAAGAAGAAGGATCGCGCACACAAGCCCTTTGTCGACCAGGTCAGTGCCATCCTGATCCTGCAACGGCACCTCGGACACTTGAATCCCACACCATGATCCTGCCGATCTATACATACGGACAACCTGTGCTCAAACAACGCACTAAACGCATCCCGGAGGGGTCCGAGGGGCTCTCTGCGTTGATCGACGATATGTGGGAAACCATGTACAACGCACGCGGGATCGGTTTGGCCGCACCACAGATCGGCAGGTCGATCCGGTTGTTCATCGTAGATACCGAACAGCTCGAGGATGAAGAGTCGGATCACGTCGGCGTCAAACGTGTGTTTATCAATGCGGAAAAGATCGAGGAATCCGGCGAGGAGTGGGAATACGAGGAAGGTTGCCTGAGTATTCCTGATATCCGTGGCGATGTCGTCCGCCCCGAACGGGTGACATTGCGCTATCGGGATCTCGACTGGAATGAGCGCGAGGAGACGTTTGAAGGGATCAATGCCCGCGTCATCCAGCACGAATACGACCATCTCGAAGGGATCCTCTTTACCGAGCACCTGAAGCCACTCAAACGCCGCAGGATCCAGCGCCGCCTCAACGAAATGCGGAAGGGGATCGTCGAAGCCGACTACGCGGTTCGGCCCGTCAGGAGATGATCATTTACGTCCGAAATCAGCAGGAATCTCCCCCCACTGTTTGGTGTCCCATTTGAGGATGGGATTGGTGATCTGCTCGCGTTTGAGCCAGGCCTCGGCCCGGGAGATCAAGGCAAACAATGCTGCGTTGTGCCGCGATCGCTTCAGTTTGGTACGGGCCTTGCCCTGACGCACCCAGCCAATCGCGATCCGCGAATCTGAGTAGATGGTCTTGTCAGGCTTCCCTTCCCGCTTGAGCTGGGCCAGGGCATGGACCAGCGCCAGAAACTCCCCGACGTTGTTCGTACCCTGCTGGAACGGGCCCATGTAGAAGACTTCGGTCCCGGTCCGGGTGTCGACACCCCGGTATTCCATCACACCGGGATTGCCGCTACAGGCAGCATCAACGCACCAGCTGTCCTGGATGATGTCCGGGTGGTTGGCGTCCACAGGGGCTTTACCAGTGCGGGTCACCGGTTTGGCCGTGTAGCCGTCGGCGAAAGCACGCTCGGCAGAGGCACGGTCCGGAAATGACTGATACCTGGCATTGGGGTACCCTTTCACCTGGAGCTGACATTCCGTCCAGCTGTCATAAACGCCTGGCGTGTTACCCTCCCAGACGACATAGTATTTTGTTTTCTTTGCCACTGCAAATCAGCTGATGTGTCCAAGCCGCTACTGATCGATACACACGCCCATCTTTACCTGGATGCGTTTGATGACGACCGTCCTGCGATGGTGCAACGTGCGCTGGATCACGGCGTAAAGAAACTCCTTTTGCCCAACATCGACAATTCCACCATTGATGCGATGCTGGAGATGGAAGACCGGTTCCCAGCTGTCTGTTTCCCCATGATGGGTTTGCATCCATGTTCGGTAGGTGAGGACAACGCTGCAGCCACGCGCATCATAGAACAATGGCTTGCCAGCAGACCGTTTGTAGCGGTCGGGGAGATCGGTACGGACCTGTATTGGGACAAGACGTGGGTGGAAGCTCAGATCGGCATCTTCAAATGGCATCTCGCGCTGGCACGGGAGGCTGGATTGCCCGTGGTGATCCATTCACGCGATTCGCTCGACCTCAACATCGGCATCGTCCGTGAGATGCAGGACGGGCGACTGACGGGTGTGTTTCATTGTTTTAACGGCACCGCCGAGCAAGCGCAGCAGATCACCGACCTGGGATTCCACATGGGGATCGGCGGGGTCGTGACATTCAAGAATGCCGGGGTAGACCAGGTGGTGGCGTCCCTGCCGCTTGGCAATCTTGTCCTCGAGACGGATGCCCCGTACCTGACTCCGGTGCCATTCCGTGGTCAACGCAATGAAAGTGCGTACCTTGTACATGTGGCGCAGAAACTTGCCGATGTCACGGGGATTTCGCTGGAACAGGTCGCCGCGGAGACCACCCGCAATGCCGAAGCGTTGTTTCCCGGGATCACCGCGCAAGCCTGATTTTGAGAAGAGGGGTGAATTTGCAAATTTTGACGCCCGTTTCTGTCACACCTGAATGACGAACAAGTGCATCTGACAGAGAGAGGAGAGTTGGCCGAGCGGTCGAAGGCGCACGCCTGGAAAGCGTGTATACCTCAAAAGGGTATCGCGGGTTCGAATCCCGCACTCTCCGCAACGCACTCAGGGATCGCCACGGGCAATCCCTGCCTGTCGCAGGTAGGCAGAACTCTCCGCAACACGCCACCGTCCATGTGGACGAAGACGCAGCAGTGGAGCGTGGAGACGAACGGGTTGGCGCGCACTGCGCGGTCACACCATCGACGAGGCACCTGGGGGCATTGTGCGGGGTGATTTGAACAGTTGCAGCAACTTGTGATCCTGCCAGCAGCGAATGCCTGTCCCGTCTGTTGACAGCATTGTGTGCGTGTCGGCAAGGGGATGCCCGGAAACGGCCGTTGTGAGCGGCAAATTTTTGGAGGTGAGAAGTCAAACTTTACTAAGAATTCATATTTTTATCGACACCATTTTGATTATCCAACCAGAAAAAACTTAACTCACTATGCGAAAATTGCTCGTACTCACCGGAGTTCTCGTCTTGGTATTTACGACAGGAGCCGTGGATCTGATGGCGCAGGAGGAGGCAGCTCCGCAAGGTGCCTTTCAGGTATTGAAACAGAATTTCATTGATGGGAACTGGGTTTTCATGAGCTTCGTACTCGTGACGTTGATCCTGGGTTTGGCATTCTGCATTGAGCGGATCATCACCCTCAACATTGCCACCACCAATACCGACAAATTGCTCGGCAATATCGAGAATCGCCTGGCCGAGGGCGATCTGGACGGCGCCATGGAGGTGGCCAAGTCGACACCTGGCCCGACCGCCAGCATCCTGTTTGAAGGACTGCGCAATGCCAAAAATGGCCCGGAAGCGGTCGAGAAAGCGATCGTGTCTTACGGAAGTGTGCAGATGGGCCTGTTGGAGAAAGGGTTGGTCTGGATCTCGCTGTTCATCGCCATTGCACCGATGCTCGGATTTATGGGTACGGTGATCGGGATGATCGAGGCGTTTAACCGGATCGAGGCGGTTGGAGACCTCTCTCCCTCAGTCGTTGCCGGTGGTATCAAAGTGGCCCTGTTGACAACCGTATTCGGTCTGATCGTCGCCATCATTTTGCAAATCTTCTACAACTATATCGTCTCGAAGATCGACGGCATTGTTAACCGGATGGAAGACGCTTCGATCGGCCTCGTTGAGGTCATGTCACGTAACAACGTTTTTAACTAACATCCAGTAAGCCAGCAGATTATGTATAAGTTTATGACCAAGTACGGGACGATGGCGGCGTTTGGCCTGGGTTTGCTGATCACTGTGATCGGACTGGTCGTGATCATGGGCGGGATGGATACGTTCAACGCGTTGCCGGAGGAGGAGCAAAGCACAACTTCGATCTTCAATCTGATGATCGGAGGTGCCATCGTTCTGGTGATCCTTTGCGCGGTGCTCATGCTCGGATTCGGAATCTACCATATCGCGTCAAATCCCAAAAACGCGCTGCGATCTCTGATCGGACTGGGTGTGATCGTTGGGCTCGTGATTGTCTTCTACTCGATCAGTGAGGCTGAGACCTCAGGTCCCGTCTATACCGCAATTCAGGAAGGAGAACTCTCGGAGAACACAAGCAAATGGATCAACGGAGCGTTATCTACCATGCTGATCCTGCTGGGAGGGGCAGCACTGGCCTTCATCGCTTCGGAAGTCCGCAACCTGTTTAAGTAATGGCACGTAAAAGTTCGAAAGAGCGGCTGAGCAACGAGATCAATGCGGGGTCGATGGCCGACATCGCCTTCCTGTTGCTGATCTTTTTTCTCGTAACCACCACCATCGTCGAAGACAAGGGTATCCTGGTCAAGTTGCCGCCGTGGTCCGAAGAAGAACCGGATATCACGCGGCTCAAGGAGCGCAATGTCTTCTCGGTGCTCGTGAATGCCTCCAACCAGTTACTGGTCCGTGGACAGCCCATGCGGATCGGCGAACTGAAGGAACGGACCAAGGAGTTTATCTCCAATCCGCAGCGTCGCGAAGACCTGGCAGAGACACCGAAGAAAGCCATCATCTCTCTCAAGAATGACCGTGGTACCAACTACAAGACGTACCTGGAAGTGTACAATGAGTTGCAGGCGGCCTACAATGAGTTGCGGAATGAGGAAGCACTGAAGCGGTTTGGCAAAGAGTACGAGTTTTGCAACAACCAGCAACGGGCAGCGATCCGCGCGGACATCCCGCTCATCCTGTCCGAAGCAGAGCCAACCGCATTTGGAGAAGAATCCACCGAATAAATCAACAATAGAGCAGGTTTATGTCAAAATTTGCGAAGAAACGAGGCAAGTCATCACCGAAGATCTCAACGGCTTCCCTGCCGGACATCATCTTCATGCTCCTGTTCTTCTTCATGGTGGTGACGGTGTTGCGCGATGCTGAACTCAAGGTCGCCGTCAACACACCGCAAGCCACTGAGTTGACCAAGCTGGAAAAGAAATCCCTGGTCAACTATCTGTACATCGGCCGTCCGGTCAAGCGTTTTCAAAGCCTCTACGGGACCAAGCCACGACTGCAGTTGGGTGACAAGATCTCCAATGTGCATGATATCCCCTTGTTTCTGGAGAAGCACCGCGTGAAGGTGTCGGAAAACCAGCGCCCGGGGATCACTTCATCACTGCGCATCGATGGGCAGGTGACCATGGGTATCGTGCAGGATGTGAAAACGGAATTGCGGAAGTCCGGACAACTCAAGGTGAATTATTCCGCCAAGCCACGCGCAAACTGAGTTTTACAAACAGATACAGCAGGAGCCGCATGACATTTGTTTTGCGGCTCTTGTGATTTTAGGCGCAGCCCTAGCGCAGGCGATCCATGGATTTGACCAACCGGTCGTCCTTTCGGATAAAACGTGCAGCGAGGATCACACAGATCAGACCGACAAAGGGAAGAAAAAGTCCCAATTCGTCGTGGACAGACTGTTCCGCGCTCATCACCGAGGCCTGATTGGTGAAAAACAGGTAAGCGACCAGCGGAAGTACAATGCAAATCACAATCAGCAGGTAGCTGAGGCGCAGTTGCAGGCTGCGCTTTCCGTAAAGAAAAATAGCGGCGAGTGCCAGTACCAGCCCGGCAATGGTCAGGATAAGCAAGGCCACATTGTCCTGAACGGTGTACTCCTGGTCAGCAAAGATCAGATCTGTTCCGGCCGTAGGCGTACTGGCCATCGGGAAAGCAAGCAACGCGCCAAATGCCATGGCCGCCAGCAGCAGAAAGATTGATTGAATTCTTTGTATCATTCGTCGTGCGTGTGGTTGATGGATGGGGGCAAATTAACGAAAAACGCGCGGCTCTTGCCCGGCCCGGGTGCCTTCCTCGCGACCGCGCGCAAGACAAATGGGTGTCAGGGAGGCAGCAATTCGCTCTTGGCGGGGATCTGACCTTGCGCAAAGACGAACGGCCGCCTTTCAGCGTTAGGAAAAGGTGAATGCGATCATCATGTTGCGACGACTTGCCAGGCTTGGAGTGAAAGCAGCTGCGACCATACTGTGCGCGGGCGCCTTCCTGCTGCCCGTATCTGTGGACGGGCAGGTACGCGAAGTGCGCGATACGTCCCGCACCAATCGCGTGCACATCGACCATGCCCGGCATTGGAAAGGCGTGGTGACCGACTCCGGCCACTACGAATTCCTGAGCGGAGAGATCGAGCTGTCACAAGACAGCATCTTCATGTACTGTGACTCAGCCGTGATTGTCGACAAGAAGCGGGTAAGCGCCTTTAGCAATGTCATTATCCAGAAGGGTGATTCGCTCAGCCTGTATGCGGATACGCTGCACTACAACAGCGAGACCAGGATGGCGACACTCAATGGCGAGGTGGCCTTGCAGCACAACGACGATCAGTTGTGGACATCGCACCTGACATACGATCTGGGCAACGACCTGGCCTATTATGATCGCACCGGGATTCTGGTCAACGACTCGACACAAGTCGCCAGCCGTATCGGATATTACTGGGTGCGCGACGACGTGGCCAAGTTTGTGGATAGTGTCGTGGTCATTGGGGATGAGGTCACGTTACTGACCGATTCGCTCCTGTACTTCATGCAGACCAAGCGGGCTGAGTTTCTCGGTCCCACCTGGATCCTGCAGGAAACAGCCCGGATCTATTGCGAGGATGGATTTTACAATGTCGGCACCAGGGTTGCCGAGTTTCGCAAGAACGCGTCCTACACCAACGAGGACCAGTATGCGACGGCGGATACGATCCGGTACACGCACGCCCGGCAACTGGTCGACCTCGCCGGCAACGCGCATTTTGAGGAGGCCGATCGTGTCGTGGATGCAAACAGGATCAGGTACTTTGAAGACAGCGGCATCACGCTGATAACGGGCAACGCCTCCTTCAGGGATTCGGTGCGCACCGTCCATTCAGAACGCATCATGTACAACCGGAAGACCGAGCAGCTGCAAACGATGGGGCGGTCGTTGCTCACGGAAGGCCCCCAGATCCTGGAGGCCGACTCCATTGATTTCAACGATATCACCGGCCTGGGAGATGTCCGCGGCAGGGTGGTCTTTACCGATACTGCCGCCCAGACCGTCGTCGAAAGTGACCGGGCCTGGTTTGACCGCAAGAATGACTTTGTGAAGGTGTACGGCGATCGCCGTCCGTTGCTCAAAAGTGTGGTGGATCAGGATACGATGTACATGACCGCCGATACGTTCCATTTTGAAAAATATGTGGATACCACCGGGGCGGGAACGATCGCAGTCTCGGAAGGCAGTTCGGACAGTCTCAGGGTCGTTCCGTCCGTTTCACATCCGACCGGTGATACATTGCAGCGCTTTGAAGGATTTGCGGACGTACGCATCATCCACGGCACCATGCAGAGCCGCTGTGCGCATATTACCTTCGATGCAGCAGACTCGACGTTCAACTTGCGTGGAGATCCGATCATGTGGAGCGATACCTCCCAGTATATCGCGGACTCCATCGATATCACCATTCGGAACAAGGCCATTGACAAGGTCTATCTCACCGGCAATGCCTTCATTGTCAATGTCGTCGAGGAGGGGCTGTTCAATCAGATCAAAGGACGCCACATGGTAGCACAGTTTGTTGATGATGCACTCCGCAACCTGCGGGTACGGGGCAATGCCGAATCGATCTATTATGTGCGTGATGATGATGGCTCGTACGTCGGCGTCAACCGGGTGGCGGCCACCGAGATCTTCTTCACGTTTGACAACAAGACCCTTGACCAAATCCGCTTTTATACGGCGCCCTCCGGCCAGATGACCCCGATGGATCAGGTCGATCATCGCACCGTGCGTCTGGAGGGCTTTTCCTGGCAGGAGGCGCTCAGACCCAAAACCCTGGAAGATTTATTTTAGCGCCATGATTCATCGGGGCGCTGCAGTGGTTATCGTGTTCCTGCTCGGAGTGGGTGGTGCGGCTGCACAAGATCAGGTTCAGGAGAGGTGGCAGGCAGCGACATCTGCTTACGAGGGCGGTCAGTTTGCAGAAGCGATTGAACAGTATGAGGCACTGCTGCCTGCCTACGGCCGATCGGCGGCCCTTCACCACAATCTGGGGAACTGCTATTACCGGTTGGGCCAGATACCGCAGGCAGTTTTGCACTACGAACGCGCCCTCAAATACCGCCCGGGTCGCGCCGATACGCGCGGTAACCTCGTTCTGGCACGGGCGCAGATCGAAGACGGCGTGATACCGCTACCCGGTTTCTTCCTGACCAGGTGGTTGCGCCAGGCAAGTTGGGTGCTGGCACCCGTACTGTGGGGGGTGTTGTCCGTCCTCTCGGCGTGGGCCCTCATTGGCCTCATCATCTGGCGCATGCTGCGCGGCCCGCTGCAGAGGCACCGGTTCTTCCTGATCATTCCCATGGGGTTGTTTGTCATCACCACGTGCCTTGGATTGGTCAGATACCTCGATCTGCACGATCGTGATACCGGTGTGGTGATGGAAGCACGGATGACGCTGCGGGCAGCCCCTGATGCCATGAGTGCCGGGATCCGGGAGATTGCAGGGGGCGAGAAGGTCAGGATACTGGACTCCCTGGATCATTTCTATAAAGTGCGTCTGCTCAACTACGAAGAAGGGTGGTTGGCGGCCGGGGCGATAGAGCGTATTTGACCCTGCGTCCGCCTTGCTGCGTCAGTCGCGCGTCGCATCGATCCGCTCGCGGGCCAGTTCGATGGCCATCTCCAGTTGCTCTTCCCGTGTCAGGTGGGTATTGTCGATGACGATGGCATCGTCTGCCTTCCGCAGCGGCGAATCGGAGCGGGTGCTGTCCATTTCATCGCGTTCGGTGATACTGCGGCTCACTTCGTCACGCGAGGCATCCATCCCTTTCAGCAACAGTTCGCGATAGCGGCGCTCGATACGCACTTCCAGGCTGGCCGTGAGGAACAGTTTGAGCTCGGCGTGTGGAAATACGACCGTACCAATGTCGCGACCGTCCATGACGATCCCGCTCTGTGCACCCAGCGCGCGCTGCTGCGCGACCAGGGCGCGCCTGACGGCAGATATTGCCGACACCGGGCTCACAATGCGGTTGACCGCCAGTGAACGAATGTCCCTTTCAACATTTTCTCCGTTGAGCACGGTTTGCGGTCCGGACGGCCCCTGTTCGATCGTGATGGTCATCTCAGGCAGTGCCTGTTCGACGGCTGCGGTGTTTTCGACCGGGATATCATGACGCAGCAGGTATAGCGCGACTGCCCGGTACATTGCCCCGCTGTCGATGTGCAGGTAGTGCAAGGCCTGCGCCAGGTCCTGCGCCAGGGTACTCTTCCCGCATGAGGAAAAGCCATCGATGGCAATGGTAATTTGCGCTGTGTCCGGCATAATCAGCGGATAGGTGGCAAATTACAAGACTTGAAGAATTCAGGGTAGTGCAGGAGGATCAGTATTCGTCCTCGTTGAACAGGAAGTCGTCCTTGCGCGGATAGTCGGGCCAGATATCTTCGATACTCTCGTAGATTTCGCCTTCATCTTCCATCTGCTGCAGATTTTCGATCACCTCGAGCGGTGCGCCCGAGCGGATCGAATAGTCGATCAGTTCGTCCCGGGTTGCTGGCCAGGGCGCTTCCTCTAGATGGTGGGCAAGTTCAAGTGTCCAGTACATAAATCGACTTGTATCGCAGATAATTGATGGTTAACGCTATTCTAACTTGTTTACGTCGCCAAATTGTTCCCCACGAATTGCCACAAATGTATTAAACTCTCCCAGATTGCTTGCATCTGCCCAAAAAGAAAAAAATCCCCGGAATTTCCGATCAAATCACCCTTGCTAAGGCCCACGGCGTCACACGATCAGCATCGCATCGCCGTAGCTGAAGAACCGGTATTTTTCCTTGACGGCCACCTTGTAGGCATCCATGATCAGATCATAGCCACCAAAGGCGCACACCATGATCAGCAAGCTTGATTTTGGCAGATGGAAATTGGTCACCATGGCATTGGCGATGCTGAACTTGAACGGGGGATAAATGAACTTGTTGGTCCATCCTTCTGCTTCCTTGAGCAACCCGGTTGCCGATACCGATGATTCGATCGAACGCATGGAGGTGGTACCTACCGCACACACCCGCCGGTTGGCTTCTTTGGCCTTGTTGACGCTGGCGACGGCTTTCGAGTCGATCTTGAAGTACTCCGCGTCCATTTTGTGCTTGGAGAGATCCTCAACATCGATACTGCGGAAGGTGCCAAGGCCCACGTGCAGTGTGATCTCGGCAAAATCCACCCCTTTGATCTCAAACCGCTTGAGCAGCTCGCGGCTGAAGTGCAGCCCGGCTGTCGGGGCGGCCACCGCCCCGATCTCCTTGGCGAAGAGGGTCTGGTACCGCTCGGTGTCAATATCCTCGGCTGGTCTGTCGATGTACTTGGGCAATGGCGTGTTGCCCAGCCGGTGCAGCTCCGTGTAGAATTCCTTGTCTGATCCGTCGTAGAAGAAGCGAATCGTACGACCCCGCGAGGTGGTATTGTCCACGACTTCAGCAACGAGGACCTCATTGCCCTCACCGTCAGAAAAGTAGAGTTTATTGCCCACCCGGATCTTGCGCGCCGGGTCTACGAGTACATCCCAAAGCCGCGAGGGTTTGTTCAGCTCACGCAGGAGAAAGACCTCAATGCGCGCCCCGGTCTTTTCTTTTTTGCCATACAGCCGTGCCGGGAAGACCTTGGTATTGTTGAAGATCAGACAATCGTCTTCGTCAAAATACTCGATGATGTCCTTGAAGACGCGATGCTCGATCTCACCCGTTTCCTTGTGGACGACCATCAGGCGGGAACCGTCTCGTTCGTCGGCCGGGTACTTGGCGATCAATTTTTGCGGTAGCGTATAGTCAAACTGCGATAACTTGGTCCTCATCCGGCTGCCTTTTTAAACCTGCGCAAAATTAAAAATAAGAGTAAACTATCCTAGTAGCCCTCGCGAGATACTTAGCTGATAATCAATCTATTTACGGATCGATCGCCGATGGAATACGCCAGTTGATCGAATATCTCACCGCCCATTGCCCCACAGCTTGATTTTTGAATATCTTCGAACCGGATCCAATCCCGCGCGCGGATGTTCCTCAGACTGATCTTCGAAGGTATCGTGCAGGCGTTTAAGCAGCTCAACAGCAACAAGTTGCGCAGCTTCCTGTCATCGCTGGGGATCACCATCGGCATCTTCTGTATCATCTCGGTCCTGTCGGCTGTCGATTCACTCGAGTCGAACATCAGCCAGAGCTTTGAGAAGCTGGGCAATGATGTCCTGTACGTCGATCGCATGCCCTGGAATGAAGATCCCAACTCGAATTGGTGGAAGTACATGCGGCGCCCGCATCCTGGAGAGGAAGACCTGGAGGCCCTCAAGGCACAGGTAAAGGGAGCCGAGTACGCCTCGCTTTCGGTCTTCATCCCGGGCAAGACGATCAAGTACGGATCAACGGATGTGCAGGGAGCCTATATGGCCGGGATCACCTATGACTACGCTGACATCTCCAAGCTTGAGTTTGCGGCAGGCCGTTATTTCACGCCGTTTGAATACGCCAACGGCACTAACCGCATCATCCTGGGAAACGTACTGGCCGGTGAGCTCTTCGGTGACCGTGATCCGATCGGAAAGACGGTCAAGATCGTCGGGCGCAAGTTCCAGGTGATCGGCGTGCTCGAAAAGGAGGGCAACTCGCTCGTGAGTATCATTCCCTACGACGAAGCCGTGCTGGTCAGTTTCAATACGGCCAAAAAGCTGGTCAATGTGAAGACCGGACGGACCTATGGCACACTGCTGAACGTCAAAGCCAGACCCGGGGTGGAGTTGGTCGATCTGCGTGACGAGGTGGTGGGAGTGATGCGCAAGCACCGCAAGCTGCGCCCCAAGGAAGAGGACAATTTTTCAGTGAATGAGTTGTCAATGTTTACCGCGATCATCGAAGGCATCTTCGGGGTGATGAACATGGTGGGATTTGTCATTGGCATTTTCGCGATCCTGGTGGGCGTCTTCAGCGTGGCCAACATCATGTTTGTCTCGGTCAAGGAGCGCACCAACATCATTGGCATCAAGAAAGCGCTGGGTGCGCGCAACTCGATCATCCTGTTTGAGTTCCTCATCGAATCGATCATGTTGTGCGTGGTCGGCGGCGTGATCGGTCTGGCCGTGGTGATGCTGGTACTCAAGGCGGTATCCGGGATCTTCGAGTACGAAATGTTTGTGTCGGCCACCAACATCACGATCGCACTCGTCGGAGCCATTGTCATCGGGGTCGTCGCGGGCCTGATCCCGGCCACGCAGGCAGCGCGCATGGACCCTGTCGACGCCATGCGTTCGTAGTGCCGGACAAGTTGCTCCGGATTCCAGTCTTGGTAGGGTTCGAACCTCTGGTCAGGCGCTGACCTTCTGCACCACAGCCTTGAACGCATCGGGGTGGTTCATGGCCAGGTCTGCCAGCACTTTACGGTTGAGGTTGATGTCTGCCTCTTTCAGGCCGTGCATCAGTTTGGAATACGTGGTGCCGTTCAGACGTGCGGCAGCATTGATACGAGCGATCCACAATCTGCGGAACGCACGCTTTTTGTTGCGGCGATCGCGGTAAGCGTACTGCAGGGCTCTTTCAACGGCGTTTTTGGCAACGGTGTAGACGTTCTTGCGGGCACCGAAATACCCTTTGGCCGCCTTGAGGATCTTCTTTCTGCGTTTGCGGGATGCAACCGCGTTTGTTGCGCGAGGCATGGTCGATGATTTAGTGCAGTACAGGGGCCCGGAGGCACTTCAGCCTGTACTCTCGTTAAACAATTATTTCAGCGCCAGCAGGTGCTTGACGCGCTTCTCGTCGGCTTTAGAGACCAGCGTGGAGCCACTCAGCCGCAGCTTCTGTTTCTTCGACTTCTTGCGCATCAGGTGCGAGGTGTTGGCCTGAAAGCGCTTCACCTTCCCGGATCCAGTGACCTTAAATCTCTTTTTGGCGCTGGAATGTGTCTTCATCTTAGGCATAACACGCGATTTTCTAAAGCGGATGCAAATGTAATGATTTTGGTAAGACTTTCGAAGTCTGCCGGACTTCGAAAGTCTTAAGTCTCACAGACTTCGAAAGTCTCTCTGGCAGACTTCTGAACGGTCTATTTCTTGGCCTTCTTGGGTGAAATGATCACGTGCATGCGGCGGCCCTCCATGCGCGGCAGGTCTTCCGCTGCGCCGAGTTCATCGAGTTCATGGAGTAGTCGCAACAAGAGCAGTTCTCCGCGGTCCTTGAACACAATGCTGCGTCCGCGGAAGTGTACGTAGGCCTTGACCTTGTAGCCCTCTTCGAGGAATTTCCTGGCATGGCGCATCTTGAAATCGAAGTCATGATCGTCGGTATTCGGACCAAAGCGGATCTCCTTGACCACGGTCTTCACGGTCTTCGCTTTGATCTCCTTTTCCCTCTTCTTGCGCTCGTAGAGAAACTTGTTGAACTCGATGATGCGGCATACTGGGGGGTCGGCCTTTGGCGAGATCATCACCAGATCCAGGCCCAGGGTACGTGCCCAATCCAATGCCGCCTGCGTTGGGTAGACGCCTGGTTCTACTTTCTTGTTGGCGAGTTCGGAGATATCGTCAAAGTTGTCCCCAACCAACCTGATTTCCGGCACTCTGATATCCCGGTTGACCAGGAACTGCTTGCGGAGGTCGGGTTTGCGGTTATGTGTTTTTCGTCTTCTTCTTCCCAAATTTTCTTTTGTTAGTTAATAATTGGTTGCGTTTTGTTGCGCAATGATACGCACAATCATCCACCCGTTCACAACGCGACGGGCGGTGATCAGAGTTCCGGCGGGAGGTTAAGATTCTTTCACATCAGTGTTGACCTCGGCAAATGAGATGACGAGACCGTCACCGTCTTCGTTGAGTGCGGCCTGCATGCGCGCGTTCTCGGGGGGATTCTCACCGAGAATGAATTCCGCCAGCGGATCCTCAACATACTTCTGGATCGCCCGGTGCAGCGGTCGCGCCCCGAATTGCGGGTCAAAGCCCTTCTCGGCGACAAAGTCTTTGGCTTCCGGTGTCAGTTCGAGTGCATAACCCATGCCTTGCAGACGACTATACAGCTCTCCCAGCGAGATATCGATGATCTTGTGAATATGCTCCTTGTCGAGACTGTTGAAGATCACGACGTCATCGATCCTGTTGAGAAACTCGGGGCTGAACGTACGCTTGAGCGCATTCTGGATCACTGTCTTGGTATTTTCCTCGGCAGCATCTTTCCGCGCCTGCGTGGCAAACCCGACGCCTTGTCCGAAATCCTTCAATTGACGTACCCCGATATTGGAGGTCATGATGATCAGCGAGTTCTTGAAATCGACGCGACGCCCGAGGCCATCCGTGAGCTGTCCGTCATCCAGGACCTGCAGCAGGATGTTGTAGACATCGGGATGCGCTTTTTCGATCTCATCGAGCAGGATCACCGAATACGGTTTGCGCCGCACCCGTTCGGTCAGCTGGCCGCCTTCTTCATACCCCACGTAGCCCGGAGGAGCTCCGATCAGCCGGCTCACACTGAATTTCTCCATGTACTCGCTCATGTCGATCCGCACCAGCGCATCTTCGGTGTCGAACAGGTAGCGCGCGAGGGCTTTGGCCAGTTCGGTCTTGCCGACACCGGTGGGCCCGAGGAAAATGAATGAGCCGATCGGCTTCTTCGGATCCTTCAGCCCGACACGGTTGCGTTGGATGGCCTTGGTGATCTTGCGGATGGCTTCGTCCTGGCCGATGATCACTTTCTCCAGGTCCGAGACCATACCCACGAGCTTGTGGCTTTCACTTTGTGCCACCCGCTTGACTGGAATACCGGTCATCATCGAGACGACCTCGGCGATATCCTCTTCATCGACGGGGTAGCGCTGCGTCTTGGCAGTCTCCTCCCATTCCTCCTTGGCCTTTTCGAGCTTGCGCACCAACTTCGATTCGTGGTCCCGCAGGTCGGCGGCCTTTTCGTATTGCTGATTCTTGACGGCCTTGTTCTTGAGTTCTTTCAGTTCCTCGATCTGCTTTTCCAGTTCCTCGATGTGTTTGGGCACATGGATATTCTTGAGGTGCACCCGAGCACCGACTTCGTCGAGGACGTCGATGGCTTTATCGGGCAGGTGGCGGTCGCTGACATAGCGGTCGCTCAACCGTACGCAAGCCATGATCGCATCGTCAGAATACTTGACGTTGTGGTACTCTTCGTATTTCGGCTTGATGTTTTCGAGGATGTTGATCGTCTCTTCCGCAGAGGGTGGATCGACCATGACCTTCTGAAAGCGGCGGTCCAGCGCACCATCTTTCTCGATATGCTGCCGGTATTCGTCCAGCGTGGAGGCACCGATGACCTGCAGCTCACCGCGGGCGAGTGCGGGTTTGAAAATATTGGATGCATCCAGCGAACCTGTGGCGCCACCAGCACCGACAATGGTATGGATCTCGTCGATAAACAGGATCACATCGCGGCTTTTCTCCAGCTCATTCATGATCGCCTTCATCCGCTCTTCAAACTGGCCACGGTACTTGGTCCCTGCCACGAGTGCGGCGAGATCAAGCATGACGATCCGCTTCCCAAACAGGTTGCGCGACACTTTCTTTTGCGTGATGCGGAGGGCGAGTCCTTCCACGATCGCTGTTTTTCCTACGCCCGGCTCGCCGATCAGGATCGGGTTGTTCTTCTTGCGCCGGCTGAGGATCTGCGACACCCGTTCGATCTCCGTGTCGCGGCCGATGATCGGGTCGAGATTGTCGTCCTCGGCGAGTTTGGTGATATCACGGCCGAAGTTGTCCAGGACGGGAGTGCGAGATTTGCCCGACCCCCGCTTGTACTGCATTTTCTCACTTTCTTCCTCCAGCGGGACATCGGAATCACCGGATGCCTGACTGTAAATGTCGCGCATCGAGGTATCCTGCTCCTGGCTGACGTATTCCAGTTCGGAGCGATAACTTTCATAATCGATGTCAAACTCTTCCAGCACGTTGGACGCAATGTTGTCTTTGTGGCGGAGGATCGAAAGCATCAGATGCTCGGGATAGATCTCGTCACTCCGCAGATTTTTGGCCTCCAGGGTCGTCACTTTCAGGATCTTCTCCAGCTGCTTGTTGAGCGGCAGGCTTCCCAGGTTGACCTGGGCCATGTCCTGGGCGGTATCGACCACTTTGTCCTCGATCTTGTACTTCAGTTCGGTGAAATCCACTTCCATGGAATCCAGGACGCGCACAGCCAGGTTGTCATTGTCCTCCAGCATGCCCAGCAACAGGTGTTCTGTCCCGAGATAGTCATGCCCGAGGCGCAATGCCTCATTCCTGCTCAGGTGCAGGATGCGTTTGACTTTCGATGAGAATTTTTTATTCATTTGCCGTGTCTCCTTCGGTTGTCGTTGTTCAAAAAACAAGATACTTATTCTGCATATAAACTGAACAGGTACCTCGATAAATGGTCTGTCAAAATCGTGCCAACGTCTCAAACGTGCCGATCTGGCGCTTTTATCCTTGATACGATCAAGGATTCTCAGCGTTTAATGACGCTTTGGCATATTAACGTGATTTTATCACATTGGATCAGACAAAGGGGCACTTTTAGCGTATTGATAACAATTCAGTGCTCAAGTGTTCAAGTGTTCGAGTGCTTGCCCTGCATGCGGAGCATAGCGAAGTCGTGCAGGGTTCAAGTGCCTGTCCTGAAGTCGCGACACAGTGAAGTACTTCAGGACATAGGAGGTGCCTCAATCGACGATCTCGGGCGATTTAATGGAACGTCGCAGAGGCTTCGGTAGGAGCGTATCGGGCGAATCGATATTCGCCCTTGTCGTGGGATGATCCAGAGGGGTTAGCGCGCACATGCCGAAGAGAGCTTTGCAGGCCGGCCGCTGTGATGTTCTTCCGGAGCGCTGGAATTGCCCAAAAAGGATAAATTTGTACCGCCCGGAACAGAACAGTTCAATCGTATGAAGTTCACACTGGATAAACAAGAGAAGTACGCGATCCTCGCGTTGCAGGAAGAGAACCTCAACTCCCTGATCGCCCCCAACCTCAAGTCGGAATTTGTCTTCCTCCGCAACGAAGGTGTACGCAACCTGATCTTCGATCTGTCCAACGTGCACTATGTCGACTCGTCCGGCCTCAGTGCCATCCTGACGGCCAACCGGATCTGGAAGGATTACGGGTTGTTCATCACGACCGGTGCGTTGCACCCGAGCGTTGAAAAGCTTATCAAGATCTCGCGTCTCGATACCATCCTCACGATCATCCCGACGGTCTCTGAGTCCGTCGACTACATCTTCATGAACGAGATCGAGAAGGATCTGGCAGAGGAAGAGTAATCCGGCCGGATGCAGTTTGAGGTTATCATTCTCGGCAACAACTCCGCCTTCGCGGCTCACGGCCGGAATCCCTCCGCCCAGATCGTCAACCACAACGGACAGTACTACCTGATCGACTGCGCGGAGGGGACCCAGATGCAGATGAACCTGTATGCGATCAAGCGGTCGCGGATCGACCACATCTTCATCAGCCATCTGCACGGGGATCATGTGTACGGGCTGCCCGGGCTCATCCATTCCTACACGCATCTGAGCAGGCAAACACCGCTGCATGTCTACGGCCCCAGGGGGATCCGGCAGATGATCGAGACCACCCTGCGGTTTTCCGGCAGCGTACTGAGTTATGATCTCCACTGGCACGAGCTGGAGGGGGAGGAGCGGCGTAAAATCCTGGATACACAACATCTCAAGGTGTACAGCTTTCCATTGCAGCACCGGGTGCCCACTTATGGCTACCTGTTTGTCGAGAAACCGCGTCCTCTGAATGTCCGCAAGGAAGCGATTGAGGAGTACGACCTGAGCGTCGAACAGATCAAGCGGGCCAAGGCGGGCAAGCCGGTTACTCTCTCGGATGGCCGTGAGGTGCCGCCTGGTGCGCTCACCGAGCCGGCTGTCGCTGCGCGCAGCTATGCCTATTGCAGCGATACGAAATATGATCCGGAACTCGTGAAGTGGATCAAAGGGGTCGATCTGCTGTACCACGAAGCCACATTTTTGCATGACCTGGAGGACAAGGCGGCCCAGAGCATGCATTCCACCGCCTTTCAGGCCGGTATGATCGCGCGTTTGGCGGAAGTCCGCGAGCTGCTGCTGGGCCATTTTTCGAGCCGCTATGAGGACATCTGGGCCTTTCAGGCAGAGGCGCAGGAAGCCTTCCCCAAGGTGTCTGTCGCGGAGGAAGGCGGCGTCTACGACATCGTCCCGATCCGGTACATGGAGTGACCCCGTTTTTTTGTAAAATCGTATATCTTTGCGCTCCCTTAACGGGGACTCCTTCGCCAAGGCCTGCCGGCCTCGCTCCGCCGAAGCTACGCGAAGGCGATGCAGGGAGGCTTCGGAGAATGAAGACCGAGTAGCTCAGTCGGTAGAGCAACGGCCTTTTAAGCCGTGGGTCCTGGGTTCGAGCCCCAGCTCGGTCACGAAAGAAGCCCTTAGCTGTTGGCTGTTTGCCATTGGCTAGGGGCTTTGTCTTTACAAGGCATTCTGGGGCGAGGACTTGTCCTGAGCTTGCCGAAAGGAAGCCTGTCTCGCCCGACACAGGAGCGGCGCCTGCTCTGAGTTGGTCGAATGGGGGGAGCCCCAGCCATTGTCCACCGAAGTCCTCTGACGGAGGTGGGCTCGGTCACGAAAGAAGCCCTTAGCTGTTGGCTGTTTGCCATTGGCTAGGGGCTTTGTCTTTACAAGGCATTCTGGGGCGAGGACTTGTCCTGAGGACATCGAAGAAAGGTTACCCTCCCGGCGCATGTGCAGTCGGGACTTGTCCTGAGCTTGCCGAAGGAAGCCCTCAGCCATTGTCCACCGAAGTCCCCTGACGGAGGTGGGCCTTGGCCACCGAAGCCCTGGCGCAGGTGGGCCCTGTTCCCCCGAAGCCGCCTGGCAATTTGGAGAAGTAACTGTGACGCTGTATTTTAAGGCTCAGAGCATCTTTACCCATGTGAATTCAAGATTTCGTATGAAGAAGATCCTGTCGTCACTATTGTTGGTGATTGCCGGTACGGTCGCTTCTGCCCAGGAACCCTACCAACAGATCTGGCAAATGCCGGGTTCTTTCAGTTTTAGCAGTTTCATTGGACCTGGACAGTTTGACGGTGACTTTAATTTTGGAAACCAGTTTGACTTTGACATTGACGGGTTGCCGGATATTGTCACGGTTGGTCAGGGAGGGACGTCAGTAGGAATCCAATTCTCTTCAACATCCCAAGGCGTTACCTTGACACCTCTGTCGATACTTAATGACACGATCTATCTTTTGAACGACACGATCGCCCTGGTGGGGGGGTTGCCTGGTACCGGAAGCACCTCCGGCCTTCGGGATATGATCTGGGTACAAAGGGAGGGCAACAATATCATTGCAATCCTGATTGGTATCATTGAACTATCCACCGGGACGCTGAATCTCTATAATCCTCTCACTGACGATGGGTTTACACTGAGTTATGATATCATAGGTTTGAGGGATTTCAACAATGACGGCCTGCTTGAAATCCTGATCCTCGATGAGAATATGGATCTTCGCATGTTTGGGCCGCCGGATGACTGACATGAAGCAGATCAAAGTATACTCATTCGTAATCTGTGCATTGCTGCTGACGGCTAGTACCCGCGGTCAGGACAGTATCAACGTGATCTTGCAGTCACCAGCAGGAGCGTTCTCAGGAGCGGCCATGAGTATGTCCTGGTGGGAGGGCGCTCAGTTTTCAGGCCAGGGCCACATTGATTTGAACGACAACGGTACGCCGGATATCCCCGTATTTCTTTCGACGGATCCGGTTGAATTCGGTGTGGTCGACGGTGGCAGTCCACAGGTGATCTGGAGTATCGGAGAAGAAGCCTTAATGAAGCTGGGCGTGCATGCAGACAGTATCACTGGATTTACGTTCCGTTCCTTCATCCCGACAGGAGAAACCGCCATGTTCAGTTACATCGAAGGTGGGGCACCCAGATTTATACTCCTGAATGCTGCTACGTTGCAGCCGGAGCCCGGAACGTGGGAGGGCCTTGGTCGCGTAGTATGGGCCAACAGTGATTTTAACGGTGACGGATTTGTCGACCTGATCACTGCGCACAATGGTATTGTCACCGCATTGTCCGGAAAACTTGAAGAATTGTGTGAACCTTACCTTCAGGACGGCCCTGTTGACAGGAGTGAGGTGCCGCCCCCAATGGTTACGACCTCAGGAAGCCAGGAAGTGGTCCTCAAGTTTGAATCCGATCCATCCAGCAGACTGCCAATGTCGCGATCGCAACTCTTTGCACAACGCAGCCTTGATATCAATCAGGATGGCATTACAGATCTGGTTATCGTACGGGAGGATCCGCAGGATGGGAGCCTGCAGTTAACCGTGGTCAATATGAAGAATGGGGAAGTGATGTGGGCATTCGATATCCCCGATGGTGACGAGGATGTCACTGGTCCGTTCCATGGCTTCCATGATGTGAATGCAGATGGCACACCAGAAGCTTATTTCGGTGAGCGCGTCATTGTCAATCAGCAGGGTGAAGTGTCCAAACTCCCCGAGGGGTTTGTGATCGTCGGATTCCAGGATATCGATGACGACGGCTTTGAAGATCTCTGGGGGTATCGCAAGCAGGACTCGGTCGTGCAGATCTGGGGCGCTTCGCAGACATCATCTGTACGCGAAAGGGCCCCTGCTGCCCAGTTCAATCTCGATATCCGGCCCAACCTGGTGGCGGGATCAACACAGATCCACTACCATCTGTCACAACCTGCCACGGTTGTGATCCGCGTGCACGATCTCTCCGGACAAGCGTCGCAGACACTCTTTCATGATCGACAGACCAGCGGTGCGCATTCCATGAACTGGAATGCAGGGAGTTCAGGATTGCCTCCGGGATTATACGTGGTCAGCTTGTCAGCCGATGGCTCCCTGGAAACCCGGAAGGTCGTGCTGGTCAATTGAGCGCCTCCGGAAGTTGCAGGAAGCACTGGACGCTACTTGCTGTATGACACCATTCCACACAGCATATTTTCACAGGCTATCCGGGAGGCATGTATTTCATTGCGGTCGACGGTCAGCGCCATAAGTTCGTGGTGCGCTAGGCGAGCCTTATTCGAGTTCTTCCAAAGCCGCAATGGCCGCTACCAGCAAGGGCCAACTTAACCCAAAGGCACTCTGCTGGGTCACTGCCACTGCCACCGACGCTTTAAGGTGGGGAATATAGAATACCTGGGTGCCCCAAAACCCGGAGTGGGTCCAGAGAATCCTGCCAGCCAGTTCGACCTGATAGATGCCCTTTCGATAGTCCATGCCAGCATCATGACCTCCGACCAACGGGTACCGTGCAAGCATGGTATCGAGTGTTGTCGCGTTTCTAAAGACCTTTTGGTCGAAGAGCTTCTGGTAAAACCGCGCCATGTCCGCAACACTGGTCACCAGTCCGCCTCCACCGTACAGGTCGACAGACGGGTGGAGATCGTAGGTGTCAATGCTGTCCACAAACTGGTGCGCCCGGTCCGGCACGGCTGGCGGACGAGGCTCGGTCAGCTCAAACCACGTCGCCTGCAATTGCAGGGCATCGAAATTGAGAAGCCGGCGCAGGGCGATACCCAGTGGTTGACCGCTGATCTTCTCGATCACCTCGCCCAGCAGGATATAGCCGGTGTCGGAGTAGCTGAAGCGCTCGCCCGGACGGCCCACCGGCTCGCCCCATTCGACGCACCCCCGGATCTGATCGGTGCGCGTCCACACCCGCTGCGGGTCGGCGAGCACTTGAGTAAAGTACTGCTGGCTCGACCCGTGGTCAAACATGCCGCTGACATGGGAGAGGAGGTGCCGGATGGTGATGACACTGGCATCGTATCCGTCCTGTGCCAGGAGTGCCTGGTGTTCGGGTGCGATATACCTCTCGATGGGGTCGTCCAGTTGCAGGACACCATCTTCCCACAAGCGCAGGATCGCTGCCGCGACGTAGGTTTTCGTGACACTCGCAATGCGCACACCTTCCGTTCCAGTGAGCTGGATACCGGTGGCGGGATCGCGCACCCCGGCAGCTGTGCTCCAGGAAATCTGATGGTTTGGCGCTTCAACATGCAGGATGATTCCCGGCAGATCTGGACGGTTCAGCAGAGCCTCGACCATACTCTGCCGGACGCTTTCCTTCAGTTGAGAGAGCACGGTCTCGGTAGATACTTGCGCGTCTGCAGCAGGATTGATCAGCACCAGCGTGTACAGGATACTCAATCGTGAAATGACTACACGAGACAACCACTTACGCCGGAATATGTGTACTGACATACTGCTCTGGATTGTACACCAAGATATCTGATTTGAGCCAGGCTCTCCTGTGCCAGGTGTGGAAACGTTTGCGTACCTTGTTCGCGCATAGCCACAAGCCTTGCCTTCTACATTCTCTTTATTTTTTCACACCCAAATCACAACGTAATGAACAAGTCAATGAAGGTACTTTGGCTCCTTCTGTTCGTGCCCATGCTGGCATTTGCGCAGGACGCCGAGTACACCCTTTTCGAAAACTTCTATTTCTCACCCAAGAACGGGCACGCTGCGAAACTGGAAGCGGCCATGAGCGCACACAACAAGAAATGGCATGGACCAGGGGCCTACCAGGCCCAGGTTTACAGCGTGATGAATGGCCCCAATGCCGGCAAGTACGTCTGGAGCATGGGGCCTTCTTCCTGGGAAAGACACCAGAACCGCCCCCAGGATGCCGCACATGACAGTGACTGGGATATGAACATCGCGCCACACATTGACGAGTACGGCGCGACCGATTACTTCAGCCTGGATAGCGAGATCTCTTACTTCCCGGGTCCGTTTGACCTGAAGCGGCTGCGCCTCTGGATGATTGACCTGCATGATGGCAAGGAAGACCAGTTCCGCGCCTTCATGAAGCGGATTACCAAGGTGGCCAAAGAGAACAATGCCAAGATCCCACACGGTGTCTACTGGCGTCAGTTTGCCGGCACCAATCCGCCCGACGTGGGCATTGTTTGGTTCTTTGATTCACTCGAGTGGTTCGATGAGGATTCACCATTCCCGGGCTGGTACGAAGCCATGTACGGAGAAGGTTCCTTCGAATTGATGATCGACGAATGGCAGGGCATCCGCAAATCCTATGACGTGGAGATCTGGACCTTTGATCCGGACATGAGCGGCCATGACGGCAAGGGGATAAACAGAGCATCCGGGAACTAGCGGGCTCACGCAAAAACGAAACGAAAGGCTGGCAAATCGTACCGCCCCCTGATTATCAGGGGGCTTTTTTATTTATGATCCGTAGAGCCGCTGCCAACCAGGTACGAAGAAGGTGCCGCGTCCTCCCAGTTTGATGGATCTTACCCTGCCCCGGCCGTGTGGGTTTTTCTTGCCTTCTTCACCCCAATTACAAAACCAGTTGTCGGGATAGACACCGTAGTAGGCATCGTGGTCGCAGGCCCACTGCAGGATCTCGCGCATGGACCGGAACAACGCCTTGCGTTTGGGCAGCGGGATTGCGTCGATGCGGGATGCCGGATGCACCCGGCACTGGTAACAGATCTCGTCGGCGTAGAGATTGCCGACGCCCGCGATGACGGTCTGATCGAGCAGGAAGGGCTTGATCCGTGTCGTGCGGCCCTCCATGCGCTCCAGGAATTCTGCCTCCGTGATGACCAGAGCATCAGGACCCAATCTGATCTCCTCAAGGTAGGCCGACAGATCCTCGAGGTACAAGATCCGTCCAAACTTGCGAGGGTCTTTGAATCCCATCACGAAACCGTCGGACAAGTGCCAGGCAAAGCGCTCGTGTGGCGGGCGGTCTTCGAGATCCTGATAAAAGACCAGGTCGCCCGTCATTCCGAGATGAAGCTGTACATGGTGGCCGCTACCCAGGGTCGCAAACAGATATTTGCCCTGCCGGTAGCTGCCGGTAATCGTTTGTGCCTCCAGCCGACTGGCAAAGGCGTCTCCTGTCAGGTTGCGAATGATGTGATCGTCGGCGACTACCACGCGGTCGATGCGCTTGCCGGCAGCCTGCAGATCAAAGTACTTTTGGACGGTGTTGACTTCGGGAAGTTCTGGCATGCTGCAAACTTTGGCTGGCGAAAGATGCGGAATCGATCTCTCTCCAGCATACTGATTCTCTAGATTTACCGCCATGACTCAAAGTGGTAAGGGCGTACTTTTTACTTCAGCGCGGGAGCGTCGATTATGGCTACTGGCCCTGTCGGTCGTGCTCGCGATCGATGGAGTGCTATGGTTGGGCGGATCTCCTGGCCGGGC
>JAWWBX010000001.1:0-53980 GCA_033720735.1 Saprospiraceae bacterium | reverse complement strand
TCAGTAAAGGAACAGGTCATGCCAAACATCGTCGCATCCTATTTCGCTATTATGGTGCCATTCTTCCTTATTGACCTCGTTTGGCTAAACTCTGTTGCTGTAAAGATGTTCAGATCTCGTGCAGGCCATCTGCCGTACTCACCACCGCCAATTCAGCAGCGCGCACATCAATGCCAAACGTATTGAACCGGCGCAATGAGACATCCTTCTGGATCATGAGATCAGGCATGCATATTCAACGGAGTGCAAGATACTCCTGATACCCAGAGTTGACATCCCGAGATCAGAAAACTGTATGCGTGGGCGCGGCATCTCCGAATTATCCCCTGGCATGCCGATGCAGTGCGTGCTGTCAAATCTCAAACTGGAGCTTAGCCAGGGTGCTGTATTTGCCGTTCTCGACCCCTGAAAGTTCGGCGTGCGTTCCCTGCTCAACGACTGTACCGTCCTCGAGCACGTAGATGCAATCCACACTTTTGATGGTTGCAAGACGGTGGGCAATGATGATCGAGGTGCGCCCTTCCATCAGCGTGTCAAGCGCCTGCTGCACCAGAAATTCCGATTCAGAATCGAGTGATGAGGTGGCTTCGTCCAGAATGAGGATCCGCGGATCCTTGAGGATGGCGCGGGCAATGGCAATGCGCTGGCGCTGACCACCGGAAAGTTTGATGCCGCGTTCTCCAACAATGGTCTCGAATCCGTCGGGGAAGGTCTCGATAAACTCCATACAATGTGACAGCCGGGCTGCTTCCACCAGTTGCTTTTCACTGGCGTCCGGATCACCGTACTGGATGTTTTCACGAATGGTGCCACCAAAGAGAAGCACCTCCTGCGGTACAATACCGATGTGGCGGCGGTATGCGCTGATCTCCATCTCGCTGATATCTCGTCCGTCGACCTTGATATACCCACCGGTCAGAGGATAATACCGCAGCAGCAATGCAGCGACGGTAGACTTTCCTGCTCCACTCTGGCCGACGAGGGCGACCTTGGTCCCGGCCTCGATCTGCATCGAGATACCCCGGAGTACAGGGATATCCGGTCTGGCGGGGTACGTAAAGGCGACATCGTCAAAGACGATGGAACCCCGCAACTGCCCGATCTCCTGCTGTACGGCGTCGATGTGGACTTCTGGCTCCTCGTCAAGGATCTCGCGGATGCGCTCCGTACCTCCGATCGCGGTCAGGATTTGCGTATAGAAATTGCCCAGGCCACCGATCGCCCCGCCAATAATGGCCGTATAAGCGATAAACGCGACCAGCTGACCGATCGTCATATCTCCCGACTGTACCATGCGCGCACCCCACCACAGGATGAAAAAGATGCCTCCGAAGAGCACCACCACGATAAACGTGGAAAACAATGCGCGGTAGCCGGCCATATTCAGTGCCACGCTGACCACATGCGCAATCGCTTTTCGATAGCGCCCGAACTCAAACTTCTCATTGACAAACGCCTTGACAGTGTGGATGTTCTGCAGGGTTTCTTCAACAATGACATTCGTATCCGCAAGCGCGGACTGCCGCTTCCTGGAAAGGCGCCGGATAAACCTGCCAAAGAACATGGCCCCCAGCACGATCAGCGGAAACGTGGCCAGCATCAGCAGGCTCAACGTAGGTGTCGTGATCATCAGAATGGCGATGCCGACAATGAGGATCAGGATCTGTCGTACAAACTCCGCCAGCGTGATGGAGAAGACCATCTGCAGATGATTGACATCGGCTGTAATCCGGCTGGTCAGGTCTCCCACGCGGTTTCTTTCGAAGAAATAGACCGGGAGGGACACCAGCTTGCGATACAAGGCTTTACGCACATCGGCCATCCCCTTTTCGCTGACGATCGCAAACAGGTAAATACGGAAATAGCTCACGAACCCTTGCACCAGGAGGATCGCTCCGAGCGCCAGCCCAATCTGATTGAGGTTGAACTGGTGTTTGGCTTTACCGGTGGCCACATCGGCCATCTCTCCAGCGAGATATGGAAATACCATAAACACCAGACTGGAAATGAACAGCAGCACCATCCCCGTCCCAAACTCCCAGCGGTACGGGCGCATGTACCGAAACATCTTCAGTGCCTCCTTGAGCTTGGACCAGCTAAACTTCTGTTTTTCAGTAGTATTTGCGATGTCTGCCATAGTCTGAACCCGTTTGACCGGGCCTGCAATACAATGTAAGGAAAAACAACGCGGACGGGGCTGAAGTTGTGCCAGCGTACATTTACTTCTCCGGCTCGCCATCTCTGCCACGGCAGGTACGATCAGATGCTGCCAGATGTTTGCAACACGTATCATTCACTTCATGGTTATCTTCATCCCTTCATTGCACAAAAACACCACCACCAAAGACGAATTCCCATGCAAGTACGACTGATCCTGTTTTACCTCTTGTTCATTCCCGCTGTCACATTGAGCCAGGCAGTGCAGGTTTCAGCGGTCGACCAGGCCCGCCGTATTGCACAAAAGACATTTGATGATGAGAAGTTTCCAGGGATGGCCGTCGCTGTCTCCCGAGGGGGCGAGCTGGTGTGGTCAGAGGGATTCGGATATGCCGACATCGCAGAACGGATTCCCGTTGACCCGGCGAGATCGTTGTTCCGCATTGGAAGTGTATCCAAGACGCTCACGGCGGCCGGCCTGATGCTCTTGTACCAGGAAGGGAAGATTGATCTCGACGCCGAGATACAAACCTACGTGCCGGAATTTCCGCCTAAAGCGCACCCGGTGACCGTGCGGCAAGTCGCCAGTCACACCGGAGGCATCCGCCACTACCGCGGTGTTGAGTTTGCCAGCAATATCCACTACCCCACTGTGCGTGACGGACTGGATATCTTCAAGGACGATCCGTTGTTGTTTGAACCGGGCACCAGATACGCCTACAGCAGCTATGGGTGGAACCTGATCAGCGCCGCCATGGAGACTGCCGCCGGGATGGATTTCCTTGCGTTCATGGACACCCGGATCTTCACACCCTTCGGGATGGACGACACGCATGCAGAGGATGTCAATCAGGACTGGCCCGCACGCGTGCGTTTTTATTCCCGCAGAGGCGACGACAAGCAAAACCTGGAGGCGATGCCGGTGGACAACAGCTATAAGTGGGCCGGTGGCGGCTTTATCAGCACCGCGGAAGATCTGATCCGCTTTGGCCAGCAGATCCTGACCTACGACCTGCTCACGAGAGAGACCATGACCGAAAGCTGGACCAGCGCCGTCCTCAACGATGGCAGCTCGGTCAGCTACGGCATCGGCTGGCGTACGGGCGAAGACAAAAAGGGACGCAAGTGGGTGGGCCACAGCGGTGGATCAGTGGGCGGAACATCCATGTTTCTGGTTTTCCCGGAAGAACAACTGATCGTGGTCACCCTGGTCAATCTGTCGTCGGCACGGATGGGCAACCTGGCCTTCCGCATTGCCGAACAATTTCTGAGCAACGAGTGACTTGTGACTCAGTGCGTCAGTGATTCGGGGTGTCGGTGACGATTACGTGGAATTGAATTTTCTTCATCTTTGGAGTTTGATTACAACTGATTTGCACAGCAGGTAGCCGTGGAGGGGTGTCAAACAGATCAAGCTGAACCGGATGCAAAGTGATCATATCGCACAGATCCACCAAAAGCTTCATGCCTACCGCTCGGCCGGCAAACGGTTCTTTGTCAGTTCGTCCTTCCAGACGCACAGCATCCCGCTGCTGCATGTCCTGGCAGCATACGACACCGACATCCCTGTGTACTTTCTTGAAACGGGGTTTCATTTTCCTGAAACCTTGCGTTTCCGCGACGCAATAACAGCCCGATTCAACCTCAATCTGATCAACATCCAGTCTCCGGTGCCCAAAGTTGCCCAGCGGGATGCACGCGGCAACTTCCTGTTCACCTCAGATCCGGACCGCTGTTGTTACCTGAACAAGGTGTTGCCCCTCGAGCCGGTGCTGCAATCGCATGATATCTGGATCAGTGGGGTACGCCGCGACCAGACCAGGTTTCGGCGCGACCTGCGTGAGGAGGAACCGGGGGCCTTTGACACCATCCGGTACCACCCGATCCTCGACTGGACCTCCAAGATGATCTGGGAGTATCGTCAGGCACACGACCTGCCCGAGCATCCCCTGGAAGCAAAGGGCTACCTGACGATCGGGTGCGTGCCATGCACGCGGAAATTTTCCGATGCGCCCGGTGACCGCGATGCGCGATGGGCCGGTATGACCAAGGAAGAATGTGGCATCCACACAGAATTTGTTGAAAAGCGATGAAGGTACTGATCACGGGCGGGGCAGGTTACATCGGCTACAGTCTGGTCAGCCAGTTGCTGGAAGACGTGGATCATTTGCATTCCATTACGATCTATGACAATCTCTCGCGGCAGAACTACAGCTTTTTTACCGAGGCCCGCTTCGACCACAAGCCGGTGCGCTTTATTCTGGGAGATATCCTCGATGGCCGCTCGCTCGAACGCGCCCTGCAGGACGTTGACTGTGTCGTGCATCTGGCTGCCAAGGTGACGACCCCTTTCGCCGATCACGAGGCCCACCAGTACGACCAGGTCAATCACTGGGGATCGGCTCAGGTGTCGCGCGCGATCGAACGCTCTGACGTGCAAAAGGTCATCTACCTGAGCAGCATTTCCGTGTACGGCAGCCGCCGTGAAGCGGTCGATGAGACCATCGACCCAAACCCCCACTCCTTTTACGGGATCTCCAAGCTGGACGGTGAACGGCAGTTTGGACTGCTTGCGGATAGCAGGCAGCTGTACATCCTGCGCTCGGGCAACGTCTACGGCTACAACCCTTCGTACCGGATCGATGCGGTGATCAACAGATTCATGTTTAATGCCAATTTCATCGGCCGCATCCAGATCAACGGGAGTGGGGATCAATACCGCTCGTTTATTCATGTGGACAAGATCGCGCACTGTATCGTCGGGGCGATCAATGACAAGTATCCGCCGGGATTGTACAATGCCGTGGAACACAACCTGTCTATCAATGAGGTGGCCGCAGAGGTCCGGACGCTGTATCCCGGGCTCGACAGCATCCATGTCAATTACAGTCTGAAGCTGCGTGACGTGCGCACCGCGGTGCCGTGCCGCATCTTTGATCACGTGGCATTGCCCGAGCAGTCGTTCCACGACGAGCTGGTCGCCTTCAAGGAGAGTTTTTCGTTCTGAGTGATGAGTAGTGCCTCCGTGACCGTCTGAAGCATCCCCGGCTGCCGTCCCCGACCTGAGCACCTGAACACCGGCACACAAAGTGATACACTGAAGTCAGTCCCGCAGATGACTTCCGTCATATTGCAAACGCCTACCCCCTCCTAGTTTAGACGCGTCAACAATCACCAATCATGATGCGTCTCGGACACTTGCTCTACCTCGCCGCCCTCGCTGCGGTGTTGGCTCTCAGCCAGGGATGTTACTACGATGAGGTCTTGCCGGAAATGGACCCGGAACCGATCGACACGGTGTCATTCGCGATGGATGTCGTCCCCATCTTCAATGCCGGTTGCAACAGCGCAAGTTGCCACGGGGCGGGTGCCGTGCCTCCTGATCTGAGCGCGGCCAATGCCTACGCATCCCTCACATCCAATGGTTACATCGATCTCGCCGAGCCTGAGATGAGCGAGCTCTACCTGTGGATGCGCGGGGAGCGGGACATTCCGATGCCGATCACCGGCTCCAATCCGGAGTACAACGGCATCGTGCTGGCATGGATCAAACAAGGCGCACTGGACAATTGACAATCATGGGAAACACTGATAAACACTACCTCATGAAACGCAACACGCTCCCCGCCCGGGTGGCGGCACCACTCATCCTGTTTGCGCTGGTCATGCTCTGCCCGCCGTCGGTGGCACAGGACACCGGGGAGGAAGTGGACAGGCGGCCGGTCCGTGCCATGTTTAACAGCACACTGCTGATCGACCAGCAATCAGCGGTGGTCCCCATCAAAGGCACGCTGCAAATGGACATCGTGCACCGGTTCGGGACCTGGGACAACGGCTACGACGACTTCTGGGGCTTCTTTGCACCGTCCAATATCAAATTCGGATTCTTCTACGTGCCGGTCAGCAACCTGTCGGTGGGTTTCGGCTTCACCAAAAACAACCTGCTGTGGGACTTCAATACCAAGTACGCCATCCTGCAGCAGACCCGCTCCGGTCACGTGCCACTGAGCCTCACGTACTTCGGCAACATGGCGATCGAAACGCGTGACAAGATCAACTATCGCAAGGGTGGAGATCGGTTGTCATACTTCCATCAACTGATCCTGGCACGCAAGATCTCGCGCAAGGTCTCCTTGCAGATCGCTCCCAGCGTATCGCATTTTAACAAGGTAGATGCGCGTCTTGACAACAACGGCGAGGTGGAAGGACTCATGGAGAACGATCATTTTGCCGTCAGCGTAGGCGGCAAGTGGCAGATCACCAGCGGCACGGCGATCATCGCCAATTTTGATCAACCGATCACTGACCACCTTGAGGACAACCCGGAAAGAAATCTGAGCCTCGGCGTGGAATTCGTGACGAGTTCGCATGCCTTCCAGGTGTTTATCGGCAATTACCAGGGCATTGTCCCACAGTATAATCAATCCTTCAACCGAAACGCCTTTGGCGACAACGAGATCCTGATCGGGTTCAATGTAACCCGCTTGTGGAACTTCTAAAATCCAATGCCATGAAGCAGACATCGAACACAAAACCTGCCCGCCGGCACTTTATGGCTGTTGGCTTCCTGGGCAGCCTGGCGATCCTGTTCAAACGACGACAGACCCCTGTCGCCCCGGCAGATGAGTACGTGCAGGTACTCAATGCACAGGGAGAACTTGTGGAAATACCCAAATCTGCGCTGGGATCGCCCGGTAGCAAGACCGTGCGTTCAAAAACAGCCCTGCGCTCCTGGTTACGTCAACACGGAAGACAGATCTGATGGAACAACATCCAGCATCAAGCACCTATCTGGACCGTCGCAACTTCATGCGGATGGGCATCATCACTGCCGCTGCAGCTACCTGCGGCTCTGCCCTATGCGGATGCGGCAGCAAGCAGGGCAAGGTGGAGGTCCTGACGCAAGACGGAGAAGTTGTCACCGTCGATGCCGGGCACCTACGACATGTGCACAAAACGGTGGGAGTGAGTCGCGAGGAAGCGAGAAAAGGGATTCCGGGTCGGAAATTCGTCATGGTCATCGACCTGGCCCGCTGCCGCAATGCCCGCAACTGCATTACGGCCTGCCAGAAGATGCATCATTTGCCTGAGGACAAAGAGTGGATCACGGTCAAGTTGATGAAGGACAGCGAAAAAGGCGCACCGTACTGGTTTCCCAAGACCTGCTTCCATTGCGACAACCCGCCCTGCGTGAAAGTGTGTCCGGTCAATGCGACGTTCAAGCGTAACGACGGTCTGGTGCTGATCGACAATGAGCGCTGCATTGGGTGCAAGTTTTGCATGGCTGCGTGTCCGTACTCGACGCGGGTCTTCAACTGGGACGAACCGGAGCAGCCAGAGGAGATCCAGGCGATGGCGCACTCCCCGGAACAGAGCCTGCCCAGCCGGGTCGGAACTGTTGAAAAGTGCGATTTCTGTCCCGATATGGTGCGCCTGGGCAAGCTGCCCGACTGCGTGACTGCCTGCCCCAACGGCGTGTTCTATTTCGGCGACGAAAATGAAGACGTGGTGACCAATGGGGAGGATACCGTTCGTCTGAGCGCCCTGCTGCGTGACGGCGGCGCCTACCGTTTCCAGGAAGAGCTGGGAACCGAGCCGCGCGTGTACTACCTCCCGCCCCGCGACCGGTTATTCCCCGTTGAACGCGGTATGGAGTCGCTTACGGAAGAGCAGAAGGCCGCTATCGATATCACACTGGAATGACATTGCACTATGCGTATTGCTGAATCATCCATCGCGTTACTCAGGGAGTTTGCTCCGCAACTCGAACGCACGTCGCTCGCCGCCCGGATCTGGATCGCCTTCCTCGTGCTTCTGATCCTGTTTGGTGGAGTCGGTCTTTACTTCCAGGTCAAATACGGCCACGCCGTCACCGGCATGCGCGATCACGTGGTGTGGGGCATCTACATTGCCAATTTTATCTTCTTCATTGGCATCAGTTATGCCGGAGCGGTCATTTCAGGCATCCTCCATCTCCTCAAGGTCGAGTGGAGAAAACCGTTCATCCGGCTTGCCGAGTTGATCACCGTCATCGCGACGATCGTCGGACCGGTGTTCATTCTGCTCTGTGTCGGTCGTCTGGACCGGTTGCACCACCTGATCATCTACCCGCGGCTGCAATCACCCATCACCTGGGATGTGCTGGCCATCTCGACCTATCTGGTGGGGAGTATTCTGCTGCTCTACCTTGCGCTGATCCGCGATTTCGCGATTTACCGGGATACGGACGTGCTCAAGGTAGCCAAATGGAAGCGCAAGCTCTACCGCATACTCGCCCTGGGTTATCAGGATCTGCCCCGGCAGCGACTGCGCATCAAGACCAGTATTGATCTGCTGGCCGTGATGATCATTCCACTGGCGATCGTGGTCCACTCGGTGCTCTCGTGGATCTTTGGCATGACCCTGCGCCCCGGCTGGCACAGCACCATCTTCGGGCCGTATTTCGTCATGGCTGCCATTTATTCCGGCACGGGAGTACTCATCATTGCCATGTGGATCTTTCGCAGGATCTACAACCTGCAGGAGTACATTACTGAAAAGCATTTCACCTATGTCGGCTACATGTTGCTGGCTTTGGCGGCCGGGTACGGATACTTCACGTTCTCCGAGTACCTCACGAGTTGGTATGGATCCGAACACTGGGAAAGCCAGGTCCTGGACAAGTTGTTCAGTTTCTCTGAATACGGGGCGGCATTCCTGTTTGCCAATGTCGCCGGGATCATTTTGCCCATCATTGTGGTGGCCGTGCGCCGGTTGCGCAAGCCCGGGTACCTGGCATTGGTTTCTGCTATCATGGTCCTCGCGCTCTGGGTCAAACGATACCTGATCATTGTACCCACGTTAGAATCCCCATTGATCCCCATGCAGGAGACGCGGCCCGAGTATGTGGATTATGCGATCACCTGGGTCGAATGGTCACTGACCCTGGGTGGCCTGGCGACGTTCCTGCTGCTGTTCACGCTGGCCAGCAAGTTTGTTACGGTCGTGCCAGTTTCTGAAATCCTGAAAAAGCCATGAGGTCAAAACAGATAAGCCATCGCCGCACAGTCCGCTGGATGCGCAACGTGCTCCTGCTCATCGCCACGATGGCGGCGATCAGTCCCGATACGCTGCACGCCCAGCACCGGTCACGGGTCTCCCTGGAATGCCTGCAGCTGGGCAACCAGGAAGTCGAACTGACTGCTCTCGTACGGGCGCGGATCGGCCGGTCGTACGTGCCCATGGCCGGGCTGAAGGTCGACTATTTTGTTGCCCGCGACTCCATTGAGGAAGTACGCATCGGCTCGGCGGAGACTGACGAACGCGGATTTGCCTCGATCAGGTATATGATGGACGGCACATCTCTGACGTATGCATTTCGTGCTTCATTTGCCGGAAATGATACGATCAGCGATGACGACGCCACCACCTCTGTGGTTCCGGCAGTGCTTACGATCGAACAGGCAGAGGACGACTCTTTGAATCATCAGTTCAATGTATTGATACAGGGATGGACAGCCGACGGATACGTCCCGGTCGAAGATGTCCCGGTGGAGGTATTTGTGCGCCGGATGTTGAGTGACCTGAAAGTCTTTACGGGGACGACTGATGCCGATGGTCGCCTTCTCGCGCAGGTACCTGGCGACCTCCCGGGAGATGCCAATGAAACCCTGGATATCGTGGCGCGCGTGACCGAACATGACACGTACGGTTCGCTCAGCGCTTCGATTCTCAAAACCCCGCGCACCCAACCAATTCACCACGATCGACCTGAAAGAGCACTATGGACCGATGCCGCACCGCTCTGGATGCTGATCACCTTTTTTGTGCTCATGGGTACCGTCTGGGGACACTATCTGTACATTCTTCTTCAACTTGTCGGGATCAAGTCCGACACGCGCAAATTGCAACAACAATCTGTCAACGAATAAAACTTCGAGAGATGAAACGCATTCTGTTTTCAATGATCTTGCTTGGCACGATCGCTCTGTTGAGCCAGTCGTGGGACAGCACCGCCCAGGACCCGTCATGGGTCGTTCCGGAATCATATAAAAACATGAAGAATCCGGTCGCCGCTGATGACGCATCGATCGACATCGGCCAGGGGCTGTACAATCAGCACTGCAAGTCCTGTCATGGCAAGGAAGGGCTGGGCGATGGGCCAAAGGCGGCCCAGCTCGACACGCCGAGTGGTGATTTTACGAGTGAGGAGTTTTTGGGGCAATCAGATGGCGCCATCTTCTACAAGACATGGATCGGGCGCGACGAAATGCCAAACTTCGAGAAGAAGATCCCGGACAAGGAGGACGTGTGGCACCTGGTCAACTACATGCGTCATCTCGGTGAAATGTGATCATACGCTTCATTTCATGTCATCGCGACCCGGCGGGCAAAGATCTGCCGGGTCGTTTTGTTTGATGGAGCAGGAACATTTAAGGCTACAATTCGATCGTCAACATTTCGCGCAGCAAGAAGGAGGAGTTTGTGCGGATGCTGCACGGGGATCGCTGATCAAAACCGCAGGTTCTTTTTCCGGGCCTCACGCCCCTTTGTTAACTTACATCAGCATCGCCGGATATGCAGCGCACTCTGATCAACTACGTCGAATTCACAGCCCCTGACCTGGAGCAGATCAAGGCATTCTACCGGACCTGCTTCGGTTGGACCTTCACAGATTACGGCGATACCTACACGGCGTTTTCTGACAGCGGCCTGGAGGGTGGTTTCGCGCAAAGCGATGAGCCGGTTGCCCATGGCGCCCTCGTTGTCCTGTACCACGAGCGCCTTGCGGAGATCGAACAGGCGATCATCGCCGCAGGCGGTACGAGCTTGCAACCGACCTTCTCATGTCCCGGCGGCCGGCGATTTCATTTCAGGGACCCCGCGGGCAATGAACTCGCGGTCTGGTCGGACCAATGAAATGACGAGGAAACGATGCGATCAAAACTTCGTACAGATGGAGACATATGACAATCTGGTGGATGCGATCAATGCCCTGAAGCGGCAGGGATACACTGAAAACTTTAATCTTCAGCGCGACTGTATTGATTGCCGTGATGGAACCCTCAAAATTGCTCCGGATGATTTTCACATTGACAAGTACTTCCGGTTCGAGGGAGATTCCAACCCGGCTGACTCATCGATTCTTTATGCCATCTCTTCCGAAAAATTTGGCCTGAAGGGGATTCTGGTGAATTCTTACGGGATCTACTCCGATGACATCAAGGATGAACTGCTGCAGAAACTGAAATGAATCCTTTGCATCGCTCAAGCCAGGTACCATGCATCTGAACCAGGTCACCCTTCCATCGGTGGATCTCAACAAGTCCATTCCCTTTTATCAGGTGCTCGGGCTGAGGCTGATCGTGCAGTCGCTCCCGGAATACGCCCGCTTTGTTTGCCCACGCGGTAATGCTACCCTGTCACTTTCGCGTGTCGAGCAAGTTCAGCGAGATCACAATGTGCAAGTCTATTTTGAATGCGAGGACCTTGATCAACGTGTGCAGGACCTTGTGAACGCCGGGATCTCCTTTGATGAGCTTCCCACGGACAAGCGATGGCGATGGCGTGAGGCGCGGCTGAGAGATCCAGACGAAAATCAACTCATCCTCTTTCTTGCAGGGGCAAACAGGATCAATCCTCCCTGGCGGATCAGGGCGGGAGCGGAAGTAGCCGCCGGGGCACGAGGTGGTACTTGGTTACCCTGCGAAATTGTCCAGGTTCCGGAAAGTGACAAGCTTGTTCTGCGCCGGTTGATGGAGCTTTACTGCCATGATCTGAGTGCTTACGTTCAGCTCGACGTTGATCAAAACGGCTTATTTGGCTATCGGCATTTCGAAGCATACTGGACAGAGCCCGGGAGGCACCCATTCTTCATCAAGATGGCAGGCAAGCACGCAGGCTTTGCGCTGGTCAACAGTCATTGTCTCGTGGTGACCGACCCCCAGGCGCATGCCATGGCCGAATTCTTCATCATGAAAAAATACCGCAGGTCCGGCCTCGGCAGGCGGGCAGCGATTGAGATATTTAACCGCTTCCCCGGCAAGTGGGAAGTGACCCAGGTCGCTACCAACGTCCCGGCGGTGGCATTCTGGGAAGCAGTGATTGATGAATACACACGCGGGCAATACGAAACGACGCGTTCAGAGAAAAAAGGAATACCTCGCCGAGTGATCATGTTCGAAACTGGTCACACAAACACGCCCGCCGGTTGAGTGTCCGCCGTCTTCATCATCTTTGTTCACATCATCCATTTGACCACTTACATGATTGCTCAGACCATTCGATCAGACGCGCGGCAATTCCTGATACCGTGTCACCTGCTCTTTATTCTGCTCACTGGCTGTCAACAAACGGCGGAGGTCGTCCCCGAGGGGCAGCTTGTAGGCCCGGGGATCATCTCCACTGAGGCCCCGGAGTTTGCCACTACCGTCAATGCTGCCGGAGATCTGATCTTCTTTAACCGAACGACCCCGGACCGCTCTTCCATGCGCATCCTGTTTGCGCGTCGCCAGTCGGGGCAATGGCTTCCGGCCGATACGCTTCCCTTTTCGACCGGGCGTTACCGGGATGTGGATCCTTTCCTGACTGCCGACGGGCAACGCCTTTATTTCAGCTCAGACCGACCGACTTCACCGGTTGATACGTCTGGCATCTTCAACACCTGGTACGTTGACCGGGATGGCCCGGGATGGTCGGAAGCCATCAACCCGGGCGCTCCGCTGAACTCAGATTCGACCGAAATCTTCATCACGATTGCGGCCTCCGGCAATGCCTATTTCACCTCCGAACGCCTTGCCCGGGGGATTGTCGTCTCCAAATTTGTGGACGGGCAGTACCAGGTCCCTGAACAGCTCGTGATGCAACTACGGGGGGAGCCGATCTACGCGAGCAATCCCTGTATCGCCTCAGACGAATCGTTCCTCATCGTTGCCGCCCGCGATCCTCAGGGAAATGGCACGCCCGATCTGTTTATCAGCTGGAATGAGGACGGACAATGGACTGAACTTGTCAATCTCGGCGATGCCGTCAACTCTCCCTACGCAGACTTTGCTCCGGCATTAAGCAAGGACGACAAAACCCTCTACTTCTCCTCGGAGCGTCCGGGCATCGTCGGCGAGCAGGCTGAAGGGTTGCGGCCACCCGGTGATCTGTACGAAATTGATCTCCAGGCCGTACTCCCAACATTTACGAAATGACCATCGGTACCACCAAGATGGCAAGATGATAGGCAGGGGCCCTGGTGCACGCACACGCTGTTGATCAAGCTCGTGAATGATGGATCGATCGAGAAGGACGTGGCATCAATGCACGCCGTTCGGTCCACTTCCTACCGGTAGTGCCGGGGGGCCATCCACATCATGGATCAGGACAACAAGGTTTTTCATACGTTGCTTCACGTGCGTATTCGTAGCCTGGTGGATGAAATCGTGACTTCCCGAATCGGGCTCAGAAAAGACAACGGTGCCCGGCTTCAGGAGAATGGTACCGCGACCGCGTTGTTCTACGTTGCCCTCACCCTCCATAACATAGAGCAGTTCGGTACCCGGATGCCGATGCAGCGGGGTACTGGCACCCGGGGCAAAATCCCCGATGAACATCGTCACTTTCTTCCCGGGAAACTCCCTCAGTGTGGTGTCAAGCAGCATTGTTTGGGTGATTCCGGGCGTCGGCAGCTGCGCTGTGCCGCTGACTTTGACCTGATCTGCATCCTGACGGCTTTCAGGCAGCCATTGTGTGCCAAATGCACCCAGCAAGGCACCTCCGATAAAAATGGCCAGGTAGATGAAGTACTTTGATCGCATGGCGGAGTGTGATTGGTGCGCTTTCCAATGTAATGGCCATGTCTTAGCGGCGCAATTGAAGTGAGCATCCGGCCGGGGACATCGAGAATTGGGAACTGTGCGAGCGCGATCCATCCAAACTCTCCGATATCTTCGACGTCTGTGTACAGCAAGTTGCTGGCCAGGGGATTGGGTTCGATGGGCAGCGGTTCCTCACCGTTGCAGCAATTTCGCCACACCCACGAAAAGCGCCGACAGCACCACAAAGAGCACCAACATGCCGAGTGCGTTGATCCCGACCTGTCCGTAGCCCAGTTCGCCGACATCGATAAAGGGATAGGGATACCAATTGGCGACCGCACCCCGCAGGAGGACACATGCCAGGTAGATCAAAGGGTAGATGAGCCAGAGCGGGATCATTGACCAACGCAGGATTCGCTTATCCTCAAACATCACCCACATTGCGATCATGTAGAGTGGATTGACGGAATGCAGCAACTCGTCAGTGATCATTTGAACGCCGGTGGGAGACCAGAGCGGGCGTAAGATCAACTGATACACAAGTCCTACCACCGAAATGTAGACCGTGATCGCCGTCATCACGCCCGGCCGTCGCAATCGCCGCAGCCACCACCTGGCTCCACGCGCAAGGTGGCTGGAGAAATACAATGCGAGCAACGTATTGGTGAGGATGGTAAAGAAGCTGAAGAAGCGGATCAGTGCCTCTCCTGTGCCGGTGACGCGGTTGTCGAGCATGACGATCAGCTGAACCAGCACCGCCACCCAGGCAAGTGCAGCTCCGATGCGCGCATAGTGCTTCTTCATGTTATCAGGCAAGATACACTACGGGCTCAAAGCTCTGATTAGTACCGGATCGAGGTGGTTGTAAGTTGAAATGTGGAGTGAATGACATGGATTTGAGACATTCTGAACGCGCTTTGACCTTGGTGGAGAATTGTCGGCAGGTCATTCTGTATTATCACATAATACTCCGGTCACAAGCATATCACCTCAACTTAAATTTACTGAACAACCCCCTATAAAAAAAAGCCCGGGCTCCCCAACCCGGGCGTGAGATAAACCAATCTCATAAAAAAGACGAAAAAGCTCTTTGATGCGGGCCCCTCGCTCAGACTTCAAAAGTCTTTAAGACTATTGAAGTCTTGCCAGGCGCCCTCTAGTCTGCGTTGTCATGCAGGAACGAATTGTCCTCCCTGAGCTGCGGTTCCTCATCGTCATTGAGGGTCCAGCGCGAGCGCTGTACCTCCGATGAGTGCGGAACATCGTCCAGCTCCACGTCCCGGCGCACGTAGGCCGGCTCGTTGGTCAGACTGGTGATCGTCTCTGCGTTGTTCAGTTTGTTGGGGTTGACGTAATGGTAGCTGCGGAGTTTCTCGCGACGCATCTCTTCCATGGCCTCGCGCTTCTTCCGCGCTGCTTCCAGCTGTTCCTTCTCGTCGCTTTTGATGTAGGGTTCTTCGTAGCTGTATCTCGAGCCGGAAACATTGGCGACTGCCTTGACATCATCAAATTCAACGGTCTTGGACTCATCGCCTTGAGCTAATCCAACGGCAAACATGTCCTGATTCGTTTCCTTCGGCTCCTCGAGCGGCACGACAACCTTGCGACTGTCAGGTTGGCGACGTTCTTTGTTGCCATGTTCGAAACCGGTCGCTATGATCGTGACGGAGATGTTGTCACCAAGGGCCTCATCATGGCAGTGCCCCCAGATCAGATCGGTGCCATAGCCGGCCTCTTCCTGCACGTACTCAGTGATCTCGGAGATCTCGTCCATGGTCACCTCCTTGGTGCCGCTGGAAATATTGAGCAGAATATGCTGCGCACCACGGATGTCACTGTCTTCGAGCAACGGAGAATTGAGCGCTTTGGTCACCGCTTTCTGCGCGCGACCATCACCAGCAAAGACCGCGGTACCCATGATCGCCACCCCGGAATCGCGCATGACGGTGTTTACGTCCTCAAAGTCGACATTGACGTGGCCGGCGACGGTAATGATCTCGGCAATGCCTTTGGCGGCCGTCGTCAGAATGTTGTCGGCCTCGGCAAAAGCTTCGGACATCGCCAGGTTGCCGTGGATCTCGCGCAGCTTGTCGTTGGAAATGACGATGATGGCATCCACGTTGCCCTTCAGCTCTTCCAGGCCTTCGAGGGCATGCCGCGTGCGGCGACGGCCTTCAAAGGTGAATGGCAGGGTGACGATACCGACGGTGAGGATATCCATCTCCCTTGCGGCTTTCGCGATGATCGGCGCCGCGCCGGTGCCGGTACCTCCGCCCATTCCGGCGGTCACAAACAGCATCTTGGTGCCATCCTCGAGAAACGTGCGGACATCGTCGATCGACTCAATACACGCCTGTTTACCGATCTGCGGGCGTGAGCCCGCCCCCCGGCCGGATGTCAGTTGCGGCCCCAGCTGGATGCGCATCGGTACTGGGCTCATTTCCATTGCCTGGTTGTCAGTATTGCAGACGGCGAAATCGACACCCACAATCCCTTGCCGGTACATGTGCGAAACAGCGTTGCTCCCGCCGCCACCGACACCGATCACCTTGATGATCGCTTTCTCTTCCTGTGGTAAATCAAACAGCATATCTCATCTTTTTAGAGGGTAAGAGTTTTTTTGATGTTCCTTTTCCGGTTACAGTTCTGAATCCGGAGTCGCTTCAAACAGTTATTTGGTCTTGTTAAAGATCGCGTCGAGCCATTTACTGCCCTTCTTTTCGGCTTCACGCTCCTCTTCGGTCTCACTCACTTCCGTTTCATTGGACTGCCTGGTGGCGGGCATCCGCTCTCTCAATTCAATGCCATGGATCAGCAGTCCCACCCCGGTGGCGTAGATCGGGCTGGAAATCTCCTCGCGGTAGCCAGAGGCCAGGCGTTCGACCGGAAGGCCGATCCTCGTCGCCAGTCCCGTATGATACTCCGCAAGCAACGCGATATTCTTGAGCAGAGCCCCACCTCCTGTCAGCACCATGCCGGCGATCAGTTTGCGTTCGTATCCCGAGCGTTTGATTTCCCAGAGTACCAGATCAAAGATCTCCTCGAGGCGTGCCTGGATGATCCGGGCCAGATTTTTCTCCGAGATCTCCTTGGGGTCGCGCCCTTTCAGGCCCGGAATGGTGATGATCCGGTTGTCAAAGATCTCCTCAGCGAGGGCCGACCCGAAGCGGATCTTGAGCTTCTCGGCCTGGTCATGCATTACGGTACAACCTTCCTTGATGTCCTTGGTGATCACATCCCCGCCAAACGGGACAACGGCCGTGTGCCGGATGATCCCCTCCTGAAAGATGGTGATGTCCGTCGTGCCTCCCCCGATATCGATGAGGGCCACACCCGCTTCCTTCTCCTCATCGCTGAGTACGGAGGCTGCCGAAGCAATGGGCTCCAGTGTCAATTCGGTGACCTGCAAGCCCGCTTTTTCGACGCACTTGCGGATATTGTTATAGGCAGTCATTTGCCCGGTGATCACATGGAAGTTGCCATAGAGGCGGTGGCCGCACATCCCGACCGGATCCACGATCCCTTCCTCATCGTCCACGGTATACTCCTGGGGAATGATATGCAGGATCTTGTCACCTGGTGGCAGCGCCAGCTTGTGCATATCGTCGAGCAACAACTGGATGTCTTCCTGGCTGATCTCCTTGTCCGCATCGGACAGGGTCAGGATCCCCTGGTGCTGGAGACTCTTGATATGTTGCCCGGCAATGCCGACGTGCACCTCATGGATCTCAATGTTTGCCATTTTCTCCGCCGCATCAACGGCATCGGAGATCGCACTTACCGTTTTGTCGATATTGGCCACGACTCCACGGCGCACGCCCTCCGAGACGACCTTCCCGACACCCATCACTTCAATCCTGCCGAGTTCATTCTTCCGGCCGACGAGTGCACAGATCTTGGTTGTGCCGATGTCGAGCGCAACGACGACATTTTGATTGCGACGAACTGAATCTTTCATATGCCCAGGTTTTAGTTTCATGTATTGATCTGCTTCTTCTTGCACACAATCTGGCCTCGATAATCCAGGTTGATGCTTTCATATTGATCCCAGCCTTTTACAGGCAGGATCTGTGTATAGAATATTTTCAAGTTGTCAAGCTTCACGGCCATGCGATCATGGGCGCCAAACTGGATCTTCACGTCCCCGACCTTGGGTACCAACAGAATCTGGTCGTTGTTGTCGACATGGATCTGCTCGATCAGGGATTTGAGGAACAGGTCCTGATCGATGAGGCAGACCAGCTCATGCAACGCCTTCAGTTGCGCGTGTTCGGATGCGTGCTCAAAATCCGCAGCGGCGATCCTTCCGTTGGCAACAATGACACGTGCGGTAAAGTGCGGAGATACCGGAATGCGTGTGCCTTCGCGGTCGAGATAGTAGGTATTGCCATTGCGGTCAAACACACGCAGGATCGGTTTGCGCTGACGCACCGTGACCAGCAATTCGCGGTCGGACGACACACATACATCGGCATGCCGGATGAAAGGGTTGTAATGCAAGGCCTCCTCCACCACTGCCGGATCGATCTCATTGAGGCGCTTGTTTTCCAGAGGGCCAGTCATGGCCAGAACCTCCGACATGACATCCTCCTCGGTAAGGAAATAATCCCCACCATCGAATTGGATCACATCGACCCGCATCCCGGTGAGCAGGCCGTCTTGTTTCCAGTTGATGGCCGACAGGCACAGCACGGCCAGTGCCCCGATCAGGGCGGTCCAGGTCATGCTCGCGAGAGATATGTTTACCTTGCTTTTCATGTCAATGCTTGACGTATGTTTGGTATCATTCTGTCCAGATCTCCCGCTCCCATCAGCAGCAGGATCTCCGGATCAACGTTTACGAGTAATTCAATCAGCGCCGGCTTTCCGACACAATACTTTTCTTTTGCCCGCACGTGTTCGAAGATCATCTCCGAACGCACGCCGGGTATGGGTTGCTCTCGCGCAGGATACACGTCGACCAGTATACAGACATCGAGCGCCGACAGTGCTGCCGCAAACTCCCGGTGAAAGTCCCTGGTCCGCGAGTACAGATGCGGCTGAAACACACCGGTGATCCTGCGACCCGCAAATTGTTCGCGTGCGGCCGTGATCACTGCCTCCAGTTCGCGCGGATGATGCGCGTAGTCGTCAATGATCACCCGCTGCGCATCCGCGTGACGGATCTCAAAGCGTCGCCGGATGCCACGCATCGTGCCGAGGGATTGCAGTCCGGCTTCTATGTCGCAGTCGAGCTGCGGATCGAGGCGGCTCAACTCTGCCGCACATGCCCAGGCCGCCGTGGCATTGAGCACATTGTGCTTGCCGGGCATGGCCAACCGGATTCGGTCATATACCGGCTGTCCCCGTTGAAACAGCTGGAATACCATCCGGTAACCGTCCGTTGCAGTGTCCCGCACTGAATAGTCACAGCCCGGATCATCACCGTACCGCACCAGTCGAAGATCGCCGCTGGCTATCCTTTCTCTCACTTGCCCGCCAAGGGCGTCTTCCAACGCCGGCCAGGCGGCGTGATGCACGATCAGAACGCCTTCACTGTCTACGCGCTCCACAAATGCGCCATAGGCCTCTTTCATCTCGCCGAAGGACCCGTAGATGTCGAGATGATCCGGGTCCAGCGAAGTGATCACGGCGATCTGCGGTGTCAGCTGCAGAAATGAACGGTCATACTCGTCCGCTTCGGCAATCATCCATGGCACTTCGCCATGCACGAAATTGCCTCCGAGATCGACGGAGATGCCACCCAGGAAGGCTGTGCAGTCAACCCCCGCTTGTTTCAGCAGGCAGGTGACCAGCGTTGACGTCGTCGTCTTGCCATGCGTGCCTGCGACTGCAATGCACTGCATCGTACGACTCAAGGCCCCCAGGACTTCAGACCGCTTCATGATCGCAATGCCCGCGGAACGAGCAGCCTGCAGCTGGTCGTGATCATCCGGCACCGCCGGCGTATACACTACCAGATCAGGGCTGCCCATGGCCTGAACATCCTCCTCAAAATGGACCTCCAGGCCCTCATTGATCAGGGCCTGCACCAACTCGGAGCGATCCCGGTCATAGCCCGCCACTTCTATCCCCTGCCGCGCAAAGTATCGCGCCAGGGCACTCATGCCGATCCCGCCAATTCCGACGAAATAGATGCGACGGATCTGGTCTGACAACACTTTCATCGACCGGCGATCTGCAACAACTCATTCACGATGGCATCTGCCGCTTGCGGATGTGCGAGCCGCGAGATCTGCCGCGCAAGGGCCTGCCGCTTCTCCTCGTCATCGAGGAGTTCGAATGCGACGGGCAAGGCCTGCATTGCCGCCTCAGCATCGCGCACGAGCAGCGCCGCTCTTTTGTCGACCAGGGCCATGGCATTTCGCGTCTGATGGTCTTCCGCCACATGCGGGGAAGGGATCAGCACTGCCGCCCTTGCTGCCAGGCACAATTCCGAGATCGTCAAGGCCCCTGCGCGGCACACCACCACATCGGCGGCTGCGTACGCCAGGTCCATCCGATCGATGTATTGCATGGCGCGCACTGTCGAAAGATCTGCGGTTTCGCATTGTCCGTACTGCTCTGCATAGAGCTTACCCATTTGCCAAAGAACTTGTATATCATTTCTCGTCCGCAGCAGGTCGGTGCCCGCACGCATCAACTGATTGAGCGTGCGCGCTCCCAGGCTGCCGCCAAAGAGCAACAATGTCTTCTTGTCGGTGTCGAGTCCGAAGTAGGCCATCGCCTCTTCACGTTTCCCTGCGAGCTCCAGCAGGTCACTCCGCACCGGATTCCCTGTCAGGCGAATCTTGCCGGCCGGGAAGAAGCGTTCCATCCCGGGATAGGCCACACAGATCGCCTCAACCCGCCTGGCGAGCAGTTTATTGGTGATGCCCGGGTAGGAATTCTGTTCCTGAATCACTGCCGGGATCCCCATGGCACTCGCTGCGTAGAGGGTCGGTCCGCTGGCGTACCCGCCAAACCCCGCCACTACGTCGGGATTGAAATCCCGGACGATGCGGTAGGCCCTGATCAGGCTCGAGGTGAGTTTGAACGGAAAACTCAGGTTCTTCACCGTCAGCCTGCGCTGCAGGCCGCTGATCCAGAGTCCCTTGATGCGGAATCCGGCCAGCGGGACCTTCTCCATCTCCATCTTCCCCTGAGCACCCACAAACAGGATATCCACCCCGGGTACGCGCTCGACAAGTCTGTTTGCAACGGCAATGGCCGGGTAGATGTGTCCGCCGGTCCCGCCGCCACTCACAATGACTTTCATTCCACCGTTTTAATTTCCACCTGCCCAGCTTCCTGGGTGGCTTGCTCGATATATCGGCTCACACTCAGGATCATCCCGAGCGCGATGCATGTAAACAACATAGAGGTGCCGCCCATACTCACGAGCGGCAGTGTCAGGCCGGTCACCGGCACCATGTGCAGTGAAACGGCAATGTTGGCGAAGGCCTGGATGATCAGGTTGAGGCACAGCCCGATGGCCAACATGGCGCCAAAGGCTTTTGGACATTTGGTGACGATGGCCGTACAGCGCAGAAACAGGGCGAGGTACAACCCGATAATGGTCAGCCCGCCGATCAACCCGTATTCCTCGCAGATGATCGCGTAGATAAAATCTGCATACGGCAAGGGCAGGAAATTGCGCTGCACACTGTTGCCCGGGCCGACACCAAACCAGCCGCCATCGGCAATGGCGATCTTGGCCTGCTGGATCTGGTAACCACCGTCCGAATTGCCCAGGAATTCATTGATCCGGGAAATCCACGTATCAGTACGGACCAGGTCAGGCAGGAAGGTGCCGACGATGATCAACAGGGCAAACACGACGATCCCCATCAGCACGAGCAAGCCGATATACTTCATGTCGACACGCCCGATAAACATCATCAGCAGACACGTTGCAAACAGCAGCGCCGCCGTCGACAGGTCGGCCGGAGCGATCAGGCCACACACCACCACGATCGGCACGATAATGGGGACAAAGGCACTGTTGAAGTCCTTGATAAACTCCTGCTTTTTCGAGATCGACCGGGCGACGTACAGGATCAGCGCGATCTTGGCAAAGTCGGACGTCTGGAACGTGAGCCCGATGCCTGGTAGCTGGATCCAACGTCTGGCATCATTGATCTCTGCGCCGAAAAACAGGGTATAGAGCAACAAGGGCACTGCGATCATCAAAAGGATCGGTGCCAGCCTGCTGTACTTCATATAATGCTGGAGGTAAGCGAGGTAGGTCAGGGTAAGCCCGAGCCCAATGATCATCAAATGCTTGATCATCAGGAGCTCGGTGCTGGCTCCGGACGAGCGATAGGCCATACTGCCTGTCGCACTGTACACGGCCAGCATCGAAAACACCGCCAACAGGGCCACCACGACCCAGATGGACCGGTCGCCTTTCAGATTCTGATAGATGTTGACTGCGATGTTCATGTTTCTCTTTCTTCCTTCAGTTGGTGCACAGCTCGTATGAACTGTTCACCACGATCGATATAGTTGACAAAGAGATCGAAGCTGGCGCAGGCTGGCGAAAGGAGCACCGTGTCCCCCGGGAGGGCGTTTGAAGCAGCCACCCGGACTGCTTCAAACATGCTTGTAGTTTCCATAATTTCGTCAACCTCAGACGAAAACGCCTCAATCAATTTGCGATTGTCAATACCCAGGCAGATCAGCACCTTCACCCTTCCGCGTACCGCATCGTACAGCGTCGAGTAATCATTCCCTTTGTCCTCTCCCCCGGCGATCCAGATCACTGGTCCCGCGACAGAAAGCAGTGCGTACAACACCGAGTCCGTATTGGTCGCCTTGCTGTCGTTGACATACTGCACCCCGCTCACGGTGGCCACCAACTGCATGCGGTGCGGCGGCTTCCGGAACGATTGCACCCCGGCCGCTATTTGCTCCGCCGTCAGGCCCACGCGTTTTACAGCCTCTGTCGCACACAGCAAGTTGAACAGGTCATGTAATCCCCGCAGATGGTCCGGAACTCCGGCTGCGCTGATGATCTGTTCAGGGCTCACGCTCAAACGCTCCGCTACAACCGGAACCTCTTGCAGGAGACCAAATTCCGCGGCCGCATTGCGATGATAGATGAAGAGTTGTCTCTCGTTCATCCGCTCTGCGATCCGCCACTTCGTCCGCGCATAAGCCTGGATATCACCGCCGTACCGGTCAAGATGATCCGGCGTGATGTTGAGCAGGATCGCGATGTCGGGCTGGAAGGTATCCATGTCCTCCAACTGATAGCTGCTCACCTCCACCACATACCAATCGTGCGGGTCACCCGCAACAACCCGCGCAAAGCTCTTTCCGACATTCCCGCACAATGCCGCGTCCACACCTGCTGATGTCAGAAGGTGGTGGATGAGCATGGTGGTCGTCGTCTTGCCGTTGCTACCGGTAATGGCGATGACCTTGCCCGGGCAATACCGGAATGCAAACTCGATCTCCGATATGATCGCCTTGCCCGCTCCACGCAGCTGCGTGACGATCCCGGCATGTTGCGGGATCCCGGGGCTTTTGACGATCACGTCTGCCTGTGCCAATCTTTCAAAAGTATGCTCCCCTTCTTCAAAGGGAACTTCGTATTCCTTGAGCTCCGTCCGGCAGCGGTCTGAGACCTGACCACTGTCGCTGACGAAGACCTCGTATTTCAAATGCTTTGCAAGCAGTGCGGCTCCGACTCCACTCTCACCCGCTCCCAACACGCCAACACGCATGCTATCTGATCTTGAGCGTGATGATCGTGAGGACCGCGAGCATGATCCCGACGATCCAGAACCGAACGACTATCTGTGCCTCGTGCATTCCCTTCTTCTGGAAATGATGATGGATCGGGGACATCAGGAAGATGCGCCGCCCTTCGCCATATCGTTTTTTCGTGTATTTAAACCAGCTCACCTGCAGGATCACTGAAATATTCTCGATAAGGAAAATGCCGCACAGGAACGGGATCAGCAGTTCCTTGCGCAGGAGGATGGCCATAGCCGCGATGATCCCCCCGATGGTCAGGCTGCCGGTATCTCCCATGAAGACCCGGGCCGGGTATGCGTTATACCAGAGAAAACCGATACACGCCCCCAAAAAACATCCGGCGAAGATGACGAGCTCTTCGGAGTACGGGATATAGAAGATGTTGAGATAGTCCGCAATGATGGTATTACCGCTGACATATGCCAGCACCGCCAGCGTGGCTGCGATAATAGCCGATGTCCCGGCCGCCAGCCCGTCAAGCCCGTCCGTCATGTTTGCGCCGTTTGACACGGCGGTCACAATGAAGATGACGATCGGGATAAAGATCAACCAGACCCATTTGTCGGCGTTGTCTCCCAGAAAGCCCAGGATCGACGCATAGTCGAGTTGATTGCCCTTGAAGAACGGCACGTTGGTCAGGCTGGTCTTGACGTAGACCATGTCGACCCCCGTGGCCGCATCTGCGGCGGGAATTTCCTTGACGACCTGATAATTGTGCGCCGCGGCTTCTGAAGCCTCCAGCCGCACGACCACATCTTCGCTGACGAACATGCTCACTCCGATGATCACTCCCAGACCGACCTGGCCGAGAACCTTGAACTTGCCACTCAGGCCTTTCTTGTCTTTCTTGAAGACCTTGATGTAATCATCGACAAACCCGATCAGCCCCATCCACACGGTGGTGAGGATCATCAGGATAATGTAGATGTTGTCGAGCCGGGCGAGCAACAGGCAGGGCACCAGGATGGCGAGGATGATGATCACCCCGCCCATGGTGGGTGTGCCTGCTTTCTCGTTTTGGCCGGCAAGTCCGAGATCGCGAATTGTCTCGCCTACTTGCATGCGTTTCAAAGAACGTATGATCCGCTTGCCGAAGAGCATGGAGATGATCAGCGAAAGGATGATCGCCCCAGCGGTGCGGAACGTAATAAAACTGAAGAGACCCGCTCCCGGGACCTCGTAGTTCTGTTCAATAAATTCAAAGAGGTAATACAGCATTCTCTATCCGGCTCCTCGTCAACAAATAACAGTTGGCAGCGGACACACACGCAGATCTTTATCCGCATGTCGTTGGTCCGCTGCAACTGTTAAAACCAACCTGAGAATGATAATAGAACCAATCTTATATGTCTTCGAACAGTGCTTCATGCACTAACTCTTTGTCGTTAAATGGGAATCGTTTCCCGTTGATCTCCTGATACGTTTCGTGTCCTTTTCCTGCGATCAAAATGATATCCCCATGCTGCGCCATCCGCACTGCGGCCCTGATCGCCTCGCGGCGGTCGCTGATGCGCAGCACTTTTCTGCGGTGCTCCTCCGATATCCCGGCCATCATGTCGTCCAGGATCGCCTCGGGATCCTCACTGCGCGGGTTGTCGGAGGTCAGGATGGCCAGATCGGACAAGGACGCGGCGATATCTCCCATCTTGGGTCGCTTGGCCTTGTCCCTGTCCCCACCACATCCGATGAGCACCATCAGCCTGGCGCGGTTGTCCTTCAGCTGCCGCAGGGTGCCCAGCACCTTCTGCAAGGCATCCGGCGTGTGTGCGTAGTCAACGACCGCGCTGACTCCCCGGGCGGGATTGTGCGTCAGGTCGAAGCGCCCCGTCACCGGGTCCAGACCACTCAGGTGTGTCAGGACTTCTGAGGGATCGAACCCGAGTTGCACTGCCGCCCCGTACACCGCCAACAGGTTGTAGGCATTGAAGGTGCCGACCAGTTTGCTCATCACCTCCACTCCGTTGACCTGCAAATGCAGCCCCTCGATATGGTTGCCCAGTATCTTCCCCTTGAAATCGGCCAGCTTGTGCAAACTGTATTTTGAGACCTTAGCCGCGCAGTTCTGGACCATGATTTCACTTCTCGGATCGTCGGCATTGACCAGGGCGAAAGCATCTTCGCCGAGGCCGTCGAAAAACAACTTCTTGGCCGCGATATAGCTTTTGAAGTCGCCATGATAGTCGAGGTGATCGTGGGAGAGGTTGGTGAAAATACCCCCGGAAAATCTGAGCCCGCTGGTGCGCTGTTGAACCAACGCATGGGAGCTGACTTCCATGAAGGCATGCGTGCATCCTTCCGACACCATCTCCTGCAACAACGCGTTGAGGGTTACAGGATCAGGGGTGGTATGGGTAGCGGGTATGATCCGCTGCGCCGACCGGCACTCCACCGTTGAGATCAGTCCCACAGGGATCCCCAGGCTGCTCATCAGATCGTGCAGCAAGGTGACCACGGTGGTCTTGCCGTTGGTTCCGGTGACCCCAACCAGTTGCAATTTGCTGGTTGGGCTGCCATAAAACCGGTGAGCAAGCTTTCCCGCCACGCGCGCACTGTCCTGCACGCGCACCCAGGTCACCTGGTGATCCGGTTGTTTTGGCAAGCGCATGCATACCACGCATGTCGCACCATTTTGAATCGCATTGTCAATGAACGTGTGGCCATCCGCAGATGTGCCCGGTATAGCCACAAACAGCCCGCCGGAACTGATCCGACGCGAGTCAATGGCGATGTTGCTGACCTCAATCTGATCGTTGCCGATCACCTCGAGGACATCCAGTTGTTCAATCAAATATCCCAGTGGCTGCATTAGCCAAGCACCAATTGTACACGTGTCCCTTTGGACACCTGCGTACCAGCGCGCACCGACTGGCGGATCACACGCCCGGCTCCGCTCGTAGAGACCTCGAGCCCGGCATTTTCCAGCAGAAATACCGCATCTCTCAATCCCATACCCCGCAAATCGGGCAAGCGCATATCTTCCATATTCCTGGCTGTCAGGGCGTTGCGTTGCGGATTCTCCAGGGCAACCCACTCGGAGTCAGCGATCTCGTCAAACCGCACGTCCAGCGCGTTGCCGATTTCCTGGATATCCGTCTTGTAAGCGAATTTGACCGGTGGCAGGTTCGAATCCGGCTTGTTGCGCGACCCGTCGATCGATGATTTGCGTGGCGAGAGTGCCATCACGCCCTCGGCGATCTCAACAAACGCCGGCAGCGCAACATCACTCCCGTAATACTCACTGCCACGCGGATTGTAGATCATCACCAGGCAGCTGTACTGCGGGTCGTCTGCAGGGAAATAACCAGCAAACGAGCCTTGATATTTTTTGCGATCCGAGGAATTTTTGAAATACTCGATGACCGCCGTTCCTGTCTTGCCGGCAAACGACACATATTCTGAACGATGGGCCTTGGCTGTCCCCCGCAAGACCACTCCTGCCAGTAACTCCTGGGCTTTGGTGATCGTTTCCCGGGAGGCAATCTGACTGATGGCCACTTTGGGTTTGAATGACTTCACCGTACGCCCATCCTGTACCACCGCGCTCGCCAGGTACGGTCGCATCATGCGGCCATTATTGGCGACAGCATTGTAGAACGTCAGCATCTGCAGTGGGGTCATCTGCACTTCGTAGCCTGTCGACATCCAGGGCAGGGAGATCCCGCTCCAGCTTTGCTCGGTGTTGTAGGCTTCCTTGATATGGGGTGCCGCCTCGCCCGGGATCTCGACGCCCGTGGTCCGATCGAGACCAAACTGGCGCAGACGGGCGATGAATTTGTCGGCCTGTCGCGGCTCACCATATACGCGCTGGACGGTCTTGGCAATCCCGACATTTGAGGATTTCTCAAACGCGGTGCGCAGGTCGACGGTATCGCCATAGTTGCCGGTATCGTACATGTCGGCGTTATAAAAGCGTGCGTAGCCATTGGTAATGTCGACCTTGGTATCCAGCGTCACGAGGTCATCCTCCAGCATCGCCATCATCGAGGCCAGTTTCATGGTCGAACCCGGCTCGGTAGCAGCGCCGACTGCGTAATTGTATTTTTCGATCAACCTGCCATTGTCGGGTTCCAGATTGGCAATGGCCCGGATCGCCCCGGTTTTGACATCCATCACGATGGCTACGCCCCACTGGGCATTGTGCTGATACACGGCATCGTACAAGGCACTCTCGGCGAGGTCCTGAATATCGACGTCGATCGTGGTGACAATATCTGCCCCGCGCTTGGCATCGATCTGCCCAAGATTCCGTACCGGGATCCACGTTCCACGGGTGCTGATCCTTTGCATCAGCCGCTTGCCATCCTCTCCTCTCAGCTGGTCATTGAAATACCCTTCCAGGCCAACGGGCTGCACATTCGGCCTGACATAGCCGATCGTACGGGCGGCCAGAATGCCGTAGGGTGTGCTGCGTTTATTCTGACGCTCAATGATAAATCCTCCCTTGTTGGGCCCCAGACGGAAGATCGGGAAGCGCTTGATGCGTTCGAGTTGCGCGTAGTTGATGTTACGGGCGATGAGCAGGTAGCGATCGCCGCGGTTGCGACGCTTGATCAGATGGTCACGGTAACGGCGCTCCGACCACGAGGGATTGACATAGCGCGAAAGGCACCAGGCGAGGGAATCGATGCCACTCTTGAACACCTCATCCGTCAGCCCATCAGCGCGGAGGTCCATGCGGATCTCAAAGATGGGCAACGAGGTCGCCAGCAAGCGCCCCTGCACGTCCAGGATATTCCCGCGCTCGGCCCTTACGGGCATGTATTTCAGATACAGGCTGTCGCCCTTGGCACTCCAGCGCTCACCTTCGATGACGTTGATCTTCACGGCTTTGAACGAGAGCAGCAGCGCGCAGAGGACCACCATGACCATGGTGAAGTAAACCCGAAACAGCAGTTCATTGTGCTTACTCATGATCGGTGGCGATACCGCGCTGTTTTACTTTGATCAATTCAGGCGCCTCGGTCCCGGTGATCAGACCGTCGGCGGCAACCATGCGCGCCACTTCCGACCTGAGGCTTTTTTGTTTCAATTCAGCCTGGACCGACATACTTTTCCAGCGCTGCTCTTCGATGACACGCTGCATGACCTGGATCTCCCGCATGCTCTTTTCAGCGAAATGGGCATTCGCGATATAGATCATACCCAGAGCTGCCAAGAAGTACACAAACGGAAGGTTCCTGTACACCGACTTGCTGGCTACGAGATATTTGAATGCTTTGAGTTTCACTGCATTATTTCTTTTCTGCTATTCTGAGCCGCGCACTGCGGGCACGGCTGTTCTGTTCAATTTCTTTTTGATCCGGAATGATCGGTCGCCTGGTGATCAGCGTGAACGGCGTTTGGACGCGACCATAATCGTCTTGCTCGATGATGCCGTCGTCCCGGCCCGACCTGAACCAGTGCTTCACCAGACGGTCCTCTACCGAGTGATAGGAGATCACCACCAGTCGGCCACCTGCAGCCAGACATCCTGTGGCCGCCTGCAGAAAGTCGCGCAGCGCCCCCATTTCGTCGTTGACCTCGATCCGCAGTGCCTGAAACACCTGCGCGAGATACTTGGGACGATGACCCCGGACGCAAGGTCCGATCGCATCCAGGAACTCAGCCACCGAGTTGATCCTGCGTGTGTCCCGCACACTGCAGATCCGCGTGGCCAGGGTCCTGGCATTGCGGACTTCGCCGTAGGCGCTGAACATACGCACGAGTTCCTCCCTGGGATACTGTGCAATGATGTCCGCGGCGCGCACTTGTAGCTGGCGATTCATCCGCATATCAAGGGCCTGGTCCTGCCGGTAGGAGAACCCCCGTTCCGGATTGTCAAATTGCCAGGAGGAGACGCCGAGGTCTGCCATCACCCCATGCACCTCGGCTACCCCATAATAGTGCAGGTACTCCGCGAGGTAGCGGAAATTGCTCTGCACAAACGTGAGCCGCTTGTCGACCCAGACATTCTGCCTGGCGTCTTCATCCTGATCAAAGGCAAAGAGATGACCGTTGTCATCGAGCCTGGTTAAAATCGCTTTGGAATGACCTCCTCCACCAAACGTGGCGTCCACATAGGTACCTGATGATTGTATTTTGAGACCTTCGATACTCTCGGCCAGTAAAACCGGACGATGGTATGCCATTAATCGGTACCTGGTGACTGCCTGTTGCCAAACACTTCTGCGGCCAGCTCCGAAAACTCTTCAGGCTCGGTTTCAAGCATGGCTGCATACCTGTCTTTGGACCATATTTCAATCTGCTCGTGGTATGCAAGGAGCATCAGTTCCTTGTCCAGGAGCGCGTATTCAATCAAACTTTTGGGAACCAGGATTCGCTCGGCACTGTCGGTTGACACTTCTGTCGCCCCGCGGTAGAAATAGCGAATGAACTGCCGTTCCTTGGGATTGTAAATGTTGAGCTGATTGACCTCCTGTGTCTTCTTGTCCCAGACTTGCTTCGGGTACAACATGAGGCACTTCTCAAAACCGCGGTTGATCACAAAGGACAACGAACCGGAGCCGCTGAGCTGGCGGATGAGTCCGGCGGGAAGTTTGATCCTCCCCTTCGCGTCCATCTTGCACTCGTATTCTCCGGTTAGCTGAAACATTTCACACTCTCAAGGCGGTTGTCTGATCAAAAGTAGCAGAAAAACCCACTTTTACCCACTTTTACCCACCACCGGTCAAAAAAAATCAGCCCGTTCGGCCCTTCCTAGCGCGTACTGTCAACAAATGAGTGACACACCTGCATCAATTTGGTGCCAATCCAGGGCGTTCCCCGGTTCTCACTCAACTAATATATAGAAAATCTTTAATATAGAAATAGCTGGTTCAAAGTCTACAACAAATTAGAACCAGTGCTATATGATGTTAGCGGAACAGGCTGTTCCACTTGAGCCGCAGGACGCCAAAGATGGCCTCGTGGATGATCGAACTGCTCATCTTCGAGACACCCTCTTCGCGATCAACAAATGTGATCGGGACCTCGACGATCCGGAATTTCCTGAGTCGCGACTTGAATTTCATCTCGATCTGAAACGCATACCCGACAAAGCGGATCTGATCCAGGTCAAGGGATTCAAGCACCTCACGCTTGTAACAGACAAAGCCTGCCGTTGGGTCCTTGACAGGCATGCCGGTAATGAGCCGTACATACAGAGAAGCACCATAGGAAAGGAACTTGCGGTCGAACGGCCAGTTCTCGACTTTCCCGCCTTTGACATAGCGGGATCCGACTGCGACGTCAGCGCCTTGTTCCGCACATGCCCGGTACAGTCTGATCAGATCACGGGGATTGTGGCTGAAGTCGGCATCCATTTCAAAAAAGTAGCGGTAATCGCGTTCGAGCCCCCAGTTAAAGCCATAGATGTACGCAGTACCGAGCCCTTGTTTCCCGGCCCGCTCGATCAGGAACAAACGCGACGCAAACTCCGGTTGGATCTGCTTGACGATCGCACCGGTGCCGTCGGGCGAACCGTCATCAATAATGAGCAGGTGGAAATCGCCCTCAAGGGACAGGACGGTCCTGACCATGCGTTCTATGTTCTCACGCTCGTTGTAGGTGGGGATAATGACAAGGCTGTGTGACACGTTCAGAGGATCGGTTTGCGCAGCGTAAAGATATGTGATTCGATCATTCGGTCTGACCTCTTACGCCGGCGGATAGGACGCCGGGTCGGCCTCCGACATCAACTGGTAGACCGCGTCCACGATATCTTCAGCCGAAGGCTTGCAGAAGTAATCGCCATCGGTGCCGTAGGCAGCCCGACTGGCTGTAGCCGTGAGCGTGGCCGGTGCCGAATCGAGATACCGGTAACCACCATGCGTCTCAAGCACCTCGCGCATCATGTACGCCGAGGCACCACCCGGCACGTCCTCGTCCACAAACAACACGCGATTCGTTTTGTGCAGTGACCTGGCTACCACCCCTTCCAGATCGAAGGGCAACAGGGTCTGTACATCAATCAGTTCTACAAAGATGTCCATGCGCTCCAGGGAAGTCACCGCCATTTGTGCCTCATGCAATACGGAGCCATAGCTCACGACCGTACAATCACTGCCTTCGACCAGGATCTCCGGCACCCCCAGGGGAACAGTATAGGTCCCTATGTTGTCGGGCAGGCGCTCTTTGCGCCGATATCCGTTGAGGCACTCGATGACCAGGGCCGGGTCATTGCCCTGGAGCAGGGTATTGTACATGCCGGCCGCCTGCACCATGTTGCGGGGTACACAGACATGCATGCCACGCAACGCATGAACGACCATCCCCATCGGCGATCCGGTGTGCCAGATCCCCTCCAGACGATGTCCCCGGGTACGGATGATCGCCGGGGCCTGCTGAATGCCATTGCTCCGGTAGCGGATGGTGGCGAGGTCGTCGGTCAGCGGGGTCAACCCGTAGACCAGGTAGTCCAGATACTGGATCTCGGCAATCGGCCTCAAACCACGCATGGCCAGCCCGATGGCCTGACCCATGATCGTCCATTCGCGAATGCCGGTATCAAATACACGATGTTCGCCGTGTTTCTCCTGCAAACCGGCAAACCCCTGATTGACGTCACCGATATATCCAACATCTTCGCCAAATGCCACCACCCTTTCATCGCGCTCCAGCACTTTGTCGAAGAAGGTGTTCAGTACTTGATAGCCATTGACGAGCGGCGCGTCGTCGCGATAAACAGGAGGTACCACCGGCACTTTCAGCGGCGACTGATCGTCATCGCTCAGCAAGTAAGTGTGATAGCGCTGTTTGCCTGTGGCGCGCCGCTGCCCGATCCATTGACGCAGATCTGCGTCGTCGACGCCCGGCAAATGACGCACCAGGTGCCACACCCGCCGGGCATTGGCCAGCAAATGCCTCATCGAAGGCTCAATCGCTGAGTTGAGGCTCTCTATCTGTGCCGCGACCTCCACGACTGTGCGTACGGACTCGGGCAGTCGTGCGTAGATGGCCTGCAGTTCATTGCGCAGGGCTTCTACCGGGCCTGACACGCGCTTCCAGGCAATGGTTTTTTGCTCGCGTGCGTAAGCTTTGGCCCGTTGGCGGATGTCTTCAATCTCTGTTTCCGTAGCGATACCGGAGGCAGTCATCCAGTCAGCCATGGCGTTGATGCAGTCGACCTCTTCTTCCCATTGCAGTCTCTCTTTCGACTTGTATCTCTCATGCGATCCCGACGTGGAGTGCCCTTGGGGCTGCGTGCATTCCAGAATATGAAAGACAGCCGGGATGTGAGTTTCCCGCACTTTGCGAATACCTCGCTCGTACATGGCGCAGAGGCCCGGATAGTCCCAGGCTTTACCGGTATAGAGGTAGATCCCCCTGCCCTCTTCGTCCACCAGAAATCCTTCCAACGCCTTCGAAATGCTGCCTTTTACGGTCTGGAGTTCGGTGGGTACGGAGATGCCGTAACCATCATCCCACACCGACACGGCGAGCGGTATCTGCATGACGGCAGACGCATTGATCGCCTCCCAGAACACACCTTCCGAGGTACTGGCATCGCCGATCGAGCAAAAGCAGACTTCCTGACCATCGTTTGAGAATCGTTTGGCGTACTTCGACTTGCCGATTGTTCGGTAGTACCTGGAGGCTTGCGCCAAACCTACCGCCCGCGCCATCTGCCCGCCCGTCGGCGAGATTCCGGATGCCACATTGTACCGTTTGACCTGATTGACAAACTCGCCGTTGGGCTTGATCATCGGGGTCGCAAAGTGGGCATTCATCTGTCTGCCGCCGGACCACGGATCGTTTTCGGCATCCGCATAGAGCTGAGCGAAATAGTCAGCCACCGTTGCAACACCCAAGGCAAACATCCACGTCTGATCTCGATAGTAACCGGAGCGCCAGTCACCCTTGGCGAAGAACCGTGCGAGGGCGACTTGCGGCACCTCTTTGCCATCACCCAGGATGCCAAATTTTGCTTTGCCGGTCAGGACCTCCCGCCGGCCCAACAAGCTCACTTCACGGCTGACACAGCAAATCCAAAAGTCCTGCAACACCGCTTCGCGATAGTCGTCCCGGGTCGTCATGTCACCGGTGACCGCTAACTGCTCGATCGAGTCAAATTCTGGCATGCCTCAGGTTGTCTTTTCGTCCTACATTCAGGCGGTAGCAAAAGTATGAAATTTCGCCCCCAGCCACGATGACCTGGTGCATTCGCAGACAAGAAGATCATCACGGGCGACTGGTTCCCGGCCAGGGCAAGGGCGCATCACACTGTTAACGAGAATATAATGCTGGATGTTTATGTTGCATGATTGCAAGGGTAGCGGTTATCTTTACCGACGTTGAATCACTGAAACAACGTACAATGAAACAAACGCTGACCTTATTCGTCCTGATGCTGTTTGCCAGCATGGCGCTGATCGCACAGCAAAGTGAAACGAAAGAAGACCAAAAGAAAGAAACGACTGAAGAAGCCGTTGATGGCCCGAAGCTGACACTGGATAAGTCCACCGTTGACTACGGAGAGATCGAACATGGCTCTGACCCACTGCGTGTCGTGTCTTTTACCAATACCGGCAATGCGCCGCTGATCATCAGTAATGCCAAGGGAAGTTGCGGATGTACCGTGCCAACGTGGCCGCGCGAGCCGATCGCCCCGGGAGAATCAGCCGAGATCGAGATCCGCTACGACACCAAACGCACCGGCCCGATCAACAAGACCGTACGGCTGACTACCAATGATGCCACAGGTCAATATACGATCCGGGTCACCGGACGCGTCAAGGCCAAGGTCCAGGAGGAAGGGCTTCCGGAGAAAGAAGGGATTTTCAAGCCCGGTAGCGGCAACTGATCCTCACTGTAAACAAGAAATAAAGAGCCCTGGTGCAAACCGCACCGGGGCTCTTTTGTTATAATCAACGTGATTGCCTATTCCATTATCTTTGGCAGTCCCATTTTTCAGATTCCAAAAAGGCGCAAACAATGATCGTTCTTCTTTCACCGGCCAAATCCCTGGACTTTTCTCCGAGTGACTTCAAAGCCAGCTCCACACCCAGGATGCTTGAGGACAGCGAACAACTCGTGGAGATCATGCAGAAGAAGTCAGCCAAAAAGATCGGAGAACTGATGTCCATCAGTGATAAACTCGCCAAGCTCAACAAAGAGCGTTTTGATGATTTTCACGAAACGGCGACGATCGACAACGAGAAGGAAGCCATCCTCGCGTTCAAGGGCGATGTCTATGTAGGGTTGGAAAACGAGACACTCAGCGGGAGCGATCTCGCATGGGCGCAGTCTCATGTACGCATTCTGTCCGGTCTCTACGGTCTTCTGCGACCGCGCGACGTGATCCGTCCGTACCGGCTGGAAATGGGCACACGCCTCAATACGCAACGCGGCAAGGATCTCTACGCATTCTGGGGTGACAAGATCACCGAAATGATCAACGAGGATCTCAAGCGGCACAAATCCAGGGTCGTGTTCAACCTGGCATCCAAAGAATACTTCAACGCCGTCAACACCGACCTGTTGGAGGGAGACCTGTACAGCGCCAATTTTCTCGAGCGCCGCAACGGAGAATACAAGTTCATCAGCTTTACAGCCAAGAAAGCGCGAGGGTGGCTGTGCCGGTATATCATCGACAACCGCATTACCGACCCGGAAGCGGTGAAAGAGTTTGACCGGGAAGGCTTCCGGTACCTCAAGACGCTTTCCTCCGAGCGTGAATTTGTGTTCGTACGCAAGGGATGATCCCCGCGCATTGAGTCGCGGTTTCGGTTTGGAGATTTCTTAATTTCAGGCCCATGTGGAGACTTATCCTCAGTGCACTGGTGACGGTCGCGCTGATCATCGCGCTGGATTCACCGCACCAGATCGGGCAAACGGCGTTACCGGCACTCGGCAAGTTTCTATCTCCGGCTACTGGCTTCTGGCAGAATGCCGATCGCGCTGACAGCAAGAACGCTACGCTGCATCTACCGGGTCTGACGGACGAAGTTGTGGTTGTCTTTGACGATCGCCTGGTTCCGCACATCTTCGCTCAGAACAATCGCGATCTTTACTTCGCGCAGGGGTACGTGACCGCCATGCACCGGTTGTGGCAAATGGACTTCTCAACCCGGGCCGCAGCTGGACGCATCTCCGAGATCGTAGGACCGCGCGCACTGCAGTTTGATCGGCGGCAGCGCATGCTGGGCCTTCCCCTTGGTGCTGAAAATGCCCTGCGCAGCTGGCAGCGATTTCCCGACGAATTTGGCCTCCTGGAGGCTTACTCTGACGGTGTCAATGCCTGGATCGAGCAACTTTCCCCACGCGATTACCCACTCGAATACAAATTGATGGGATTCGAACCCGAGGCGTGGACGCCGTACAAGAGTGCCTTGTTTACCAAGTCGATGGCCGCACGTCTATGCCTGGCCGAGTACGATATGGAATTCACGACCCTCCTCGATCTGTTGGGGCCGGAACAGTTCGCATATCTCTATCCCGATTTTAACCCGGCGCAGGATCCCATCATCCCACCAGGCACACCATGGGAGTTTGACCCTGTGCCAGTGCCCGTTGCGGCAGATACTTCAGCACCGGGATCCGGGATCGGCCTGCGGTCTGGGTCTGACGATGAGATCAAGCTCGGCAGCAACAATTGGGCAGTAGCCGGGTCAAAAACTGCATCGGGTCGTCCGATCCTTTGCAGTGATCCGCATCTGGGCCTGTCCCTGCCCAGTGTGTGGTATGAGGTACAGCTCAATGGTCCGGATGCCAACACCTACGGAGTATCCCTCCCGGGGTTGCCGGGCATTATCATCGGCTTCAATGAACACATTGCCTGGGCGATGACCAACGTGGGTCATGACGTGACGGATTGGTACCGGATCACATGGGCGGATGCTGCACAGGAATTCTACATGCTTGACGGCCAGCCGGTGCCCACGGGACACAGAATAGAGCGGTACCTGATCAAGGGGCGTCCTGATGTGCTGGATACTGTGCGGATGACCCTCTGGGGACCCGTCTGGGAAGAACCGCCGTACGATGGTTTGGCCATGCGGTGGCTGGCACATGATGAAAGCGATGGTCCCGAGCTCGCGGTATTTACCCGGCTTAATCGGGCCCGTGACACCGAAGAGTTTCTGGCCGCACTCGATGTGTTTCAGACACCCGCCCAGAATTTTGCCTACGCCGACCGAGCCGGCAATATTGCGTTGCGCATCGGCGGCAAACTCCCGTTACGCTCACGGGGACATGGCAAATTTATCCTGGATGGCGCGCAGTCGGCCAGTGGCTGGCCGGGTTTTATTCCGCCACGACACAACCCCGTGGTGATCAATCCGGAACGCGGGTTTGTCTCCAGTGCCAACCAGAAATCGACGGCCGAAGACTACCCGTACTTTTATCAGGGCGGTCGCTATTTTGAAGATTATCGCGGCCGCATCCTCAACGAAAAGCTTGCTGCCATGCAGGGGATCACCGTCCCAGAAATGCAAGCCTTGCAATACGATAGCGAGAGCCTCAAGGCCAGGGAGTTTCTCCCGCACCTGCTCCGGCAACTGCCCCCGGATCTGAATCAGGAACAGCGACAGGTGCGCGATTCGCTGGTCGCCTGGGATTTCCGGTACCGGCATACCTCTGAATCCCCGGTGTATTGGGAAATCTGGTTTGCCGTGTTCTTTGATCTGGTCTGGGATGAATTCAAAGTCCTCCGCGACTCTCTGGTCATTGTACCACCTGAGTCCTGGCGAACGATTGACCTGGCGATCCACGAGCCGGGCTCTTCCGCGTTCGACCTGGGCTCCACCAATGAAAAAGAGGAATTCGCAGATATCGCCCGGCTGTCGTTCAGGAATGCCGTGGATTCGATCGCGGCGCTTGATCAGGACCGTCGTCGCTGGGGAGAGTACCGTACCGTGACGATCAGGCATCTTGCCAACATTGCTCCGCTGAACGTGGTACTGCGCAATGCGCCCGGTGATGGTGATGCGCTCAATGCCACGACATCCGGCAGTGGTCCTTCCTGGCGCATGGTCGTACATATGACCGACCCGGTCGAGGCATGGGTCGTCTACCCTGGCGGACAGTCCGGCAATCCCGGTTCAGTGCATTACGATGAGATGATCCAGACCTGGGTACAGGGAGACTACTACCAGGTCAACTTCGCCTCCACGCCGCAGGATGTGCAGGCGGGGCATACATACACCCTACAACCCAACGGCCGATGAAACCGCTCGTGACGCTCCTGGCCATCTGCGTCCTTACCATCCTGCTTTCAGGGTATGGTCCATGGTGGATCGTGGCATTGATACCATTTGTCGCCGTATTGCTTGCGCGCCTCAAACCCGCCGCCGGATTCGTGGTTGGATTGTCGGGCATTTTCGTGGCCTGGGCGGTCATGGCGGGTTGGATCGACAGCCAGAACCACAGCATCCTTTCCCAACGGATTGGCACCTTGCTCGGGGGCCTTTCACCCGTCCTGCTGATCCTGGTGACCGCGCTGATCGGCGGGCTGGTGGGCGGCCTGGCTGGGCTCACTGGCGCGTACGCGGGCAACGAGGTGCGCAAGCGCCGTAGCCCTTAGTTCGTCCTACGACCGGCGACATATCGTATTGATCCGATAAATCCGTCCTTCTTTCGAAAATTGTCGTCGTGAATCGGGTCTTGTACGTATCTCACCTTTGAATATTTATGTCCGATCAAATGGAAGACTGGAAAATGAAAATTGCCCGGCGCCGGGTCCGGCGCGTCAAGGGTTTCTACAGTCACTTTACGTCATGGATGATCTTCGGGGTCTTCTTTATCGTAATGAATCTGTGGACGGATCCACACGAATTCTGGGCGATCTATCCGATCGTCAGCTGGGGCGTTGTTGTGGCGTTTCACGCCATCGGTGTCTTTGGCTTGCCATGGATGGGCCCCGACTGGGAAGCCCGCATGATCGAGCGGGAGCTCGAGCGCCTGGACCGCGTCGATCATCTATATGACGGCTCGGCGCGTGACGAGGTAGAGACCATCTCACCGTCTTCCAAATATCTCGACCCCCCTGACGAACGCTTCGAACTGCGCCGCGTGCCCCGCAGACGCAAAGACTCCGACTTTGTCTGAGCCAGCCGGCGCGATCCTGTCAGCCCACGATACGTATTAGTAAAATTGCCAATACATTCACTACATTGGTGTCCATGACACGAGGCCAGTCATGATTGTTGACAACAGGCAGAAACACGACAACCCCATCCGCGAGCGGCTGTACGAGATCATTTTCGAGGCCGACACGCCGGGTGGCAAGATGTTTGACGTCGCCCTCCTGATTGCGATCGTGGTCAGCGTGATCGTAGTGATGCTCGAAACGACCAACAACTTCGGGGCGCGCTACCATGATCTGCTGCTGGCGATCGAATGGATCCTCACCATCTTTTTTACCGTTGAATACCTGTTGCGTCTCTACTGCGTGCTCAGGCCGTGGAAATATGCGACAAGCTTCTTTGGGATCGTGGATCTCCTGGCAATTTTACCCACGTACCTCAGCATTTTTCTCGCGGGTTCGCAAAGCCTGCTGGTGATCCGCGTGCTGCGACTGATCCGTGTCTTCCGGATCTTCAAGCTGGCCAATTATATGCGCCAGGGCCGCATCATCATGCTGGCCATGCGGCGCAGCGCCCCGAAGATTGCGGTCTTCATTCTTTTCGTGACGCTGATGGTGGTCATTATCGGCTCGATCATGTACCTGGTCGAAGGTGGCGTGAACGAGCAATTCGACAGCATTCCCAGGAGTATCTACTGGGCCATCGTCACTTTGACCACAGTTGGATATGGGGATATCTCGCCGGTAACGGATTTCGGCCAGTTTCTGGCGGCGCTGGTCATGATGCTCGGTTATAGTGTGATCGCCGTGCCCACGGGGATTGTGACAGTCGAATTTTCGAAAGGTCCCAAGGCCGCTTCTTCTGGTGACCAGTCGCATGTCAATCGCGCCTGCCACTCCTGCGGCAAGGAGGGACACGAGTATGACGCCAACTTCTGCAAGTTTTGTGGAGCCCACTTGTAGGCAGCCCTACGTTTCTCCTTTCGGGATACGGGTCACCGGCATCAGGCGCTTGAGGCTGTACTTACCACTTCCTTTGATCATCAGCATCAGGACACCGCCCACAATAGCGAGATTCTTGGCAAAGATCATGGCTTCCAGCCGCACTTCATCGGCCGGATAGGTCCAGAATGCATGCACAATAAAGGTCACCGGGATCCAGTATGCCAGGACCAGAAACCCTCCCAGCCCCATTCTGTACCCCAGCAGGATCAGCAGGCCTCCCAGAAAGAGTAGAATGATCGCTCCGATAAGGAGCAGGTTCTGATTCCACTCGATCCCGTACGAGGTCATCGTTTCTTTCGTTGCGCGAAAGAAAATGATTGAATCGACCGCCTCGTACAAAAAGATGGCTGCGATGAGTATCCGGGCTATGAGATCAGCGATGTGTTTCATGTGCCTGACAGTGCTTTGCCCATGGCCTGACCGACGGATTGCGCCACACGCATGCCGTCGAGTGCTGCAGAAACTATGCCACCGGCGAAACCAGCTCCCTCACCACAGGGGTACAGGCCGCGCAGCTGCGGGTGCTCGAGGGTGTCGAGATTTCGCGGGATGCGGACCGGGGCGCTTGTTCTGCTTTCGGTTGCCATGACGACTGCTTCATTGGTAAGATAACCCTTCATACGCTGACCAAAAACCTGAATACCTTCTCTCAGGGTACGCGAGAGCTCCCCAGGAAAGACAGAAGCCACATCTGCCGGGAAAATACCCGGGATGTAACTGCAATCCGGTAAATCTGAGGAGAGCACTCCGTCAAGAAAATCCATCAGCCGCTGGGCCGGAGCGCGTTGCGAACCATCACCCAGCGCGAAACATGCCTGCTCGATCCGTTGCTGAAATTGTACGCCGGCCAGTGCTGGCACCTGCCCATCAGTATCATCTCTGCCAGCCACATGCGGGGCCTCGATTGCGACCACCGTCCCCGCGTTCGCAAACGGGGAGTCGCGCCTCGACAGCGACATCCCGTTGAGTACGATCTCACCGGGGGCAGTCGCCGCCGGAACCACCAGTCCTCCGGGACACATGCAGAACGAGAACACGCCCCGGCCGTCGACCTGGCAAGCCAGGCGATAGCTGGCGGCCGGCAGATGTTCGCCCCGTTGCCGGCCATACTGGATCTTGTCGATCAGCGGTTGCGGGTGTTCGATGCGCACGCCGACGGCGAATGGCTTGAAATGCAGCAGCAGACCCTTGGACCCAACCAACTGATACACATCGCGCGCGGAATGTCCGGTCGCCAGGATCAAGTGGTCTACTGCATGCCGGTCCGAACCGTTGATCACCACGGCGCTGATCTTGCCGTCGTGCATGTCAAAATCCGTCATGTGGGCACCGAAATGGATCTCCCCGCCGTGACCCAGTATCGTTGCCCGGATCCGGGCGATGATCTTGGGCAGCTTGTTGGAACCGATGTGCGGATGCGCATCGATCAGGATATCGTCGGTTGCTCCGTGCGCGACCAGGGCTTGAAGGACTGCGCGGACATTCCCGCGCTTGGTAGCCCGCGTGTACAGCTTGCCATCGGAGTAGGTGCCGGCTCCTCCCTCGCCAAAGCAGTAATTCGAGTGGGGATTGACCTGCCCAAACTGCTGGATCGCTCTGAGGTCACGCCGTCGTGCCCTGACGTCTTTGCCGCGCTCAAAGATGACCGGTCTCAGGCCAATTCTCAGCAGGGTCAATGCCGCCATATATCCGGCTGGGCCAGCTCCTACAATGTGGACCGGTGGGGCTCGATGCACATCCTGATAGTCCTGATCAGCAACGGGCTCTGGGTCGGGTTGATCGATCGGCCATACCTCCACCCGGAAGACATAGACCGGTTTGCTTCCGCGTGCATCGACGGAGCGACGTACAATTCGTGCTTTCCCGGTCTGTGCTGTCAGCCCGCGGCGGGAAAGAGCCATAGCCACTACGGCATCAGTACGATGGGCGTTTTCCGGAGCGATCCGGATTTCCACAGTATCACTCATTTCGCTACCGGTTGAGGATCCAGGCTCCAGGCTCTATCTCCGAGCGCATCTGGCTCAACAGGTCGCGCAGTGCAACACCCGAGCACGGTGCTTTCACACCGACCACTGTGAGCGTGCCACGGGCAAAGGAGGTGGCTTCCAGCGATCGTTGCTCGAGCCTGGCCAGCATCCGCCGGGCATTGTCTTGTTCGCCAAACGCGCCGACGACGATCACGCAGTCGTGGTCTACTGACTCCTCTACCACGTTGTCCGGCATGACTTGTGCGGAATCCAGCGGTGTATCAGTCTCGACTTCAGATTCGTCCATTTCGGATACGGCCGTATCAGGCACTGCTGGCTGCCCGGGATCTGACGGTTGTGTTACCTGAGTGTCAGCGTCCTGGGGAGCCTCTTCCGCCTCTTGCGGTCTGGCAGTGATCACTTGTTCGGACACAGGGCTGCGGTTAAACCTGGCCTGCTCGGCTAATGCCGTCTGCCGGGCCTGGTATTGCAGGTACGCGAAGATGGCCGTGACCAGCATCAGGGCGATGAGCACAATAACGAAGAGTGGCACCGCTCGTCTGCGGGCGGCGATGGCCGGCTCAGCAAGCGCAGCCTGTGCGCCCGGAGTCGGTTCCCCATTGGTCACCAATGATTTCGCGCGTGGTTCATCGACATCCGATGGTGTAACGGGCTGCTGTAAGACGGTGACCGGTTTGAGCCCGGCATAGCGCGCATTGTGCGCGGAGGTATCCGGGGTAAAGACCACCCTTTCCTCTACTCTCTTGAAGGATCCGAATGATGCAATGGTGGCAGATCCGGCCTCTGCAGTGCGCGTGCGCAGGTCGCTGCTGAAGTGATGCAAGGCATCCCGCACATCCTGCAGAGGTTGTCCGGAGTGATGCGCAATGAACTTCTCCAACAATCTGCCCTCAGCCGTGTCAGAGACCTGCATTCTGGAATGAGCTCGCGGCGGCAGGATGACGCTGGCCTGTTGGTCGATCCGGGCAGGCTCAACCGAGCGGGTGAGTATGCCCAACCCCGGAATGCGCACCTGACCTTCCAGCTCCAGCAACATCAGAATGTAGTACGGGATGTGATTGCTCATCTGCCTGACGCAAGATACTCAGAACACATATGAAACGATACATTTATACGTACTTATTCCGCGGGAGAGCGGACACAGGTCGGATCAGGCAGTACTGCGCTCAAATTTGAGTCGTTCGACCGTCTCCACGGTGGCCGCCACCGTGCACAGACTCGGCGCCAGGAAGAGGCCGACAAAGGGGACCATGAGGAGCAACAGAAATACCGTTCCGTTGGCAACTGCCAGGCCCCGGTAATCACGCACAAACGCGACCGAGTCCCGCACACCCATATGGCGCTCCAGCGTGTAGTCCATGTTGCCAAACCCGGCGTAATACGCCTGTACGACAAAAATGGCCACACCACTCAGCAGGCCAACCAACGGAATGCCGGCGGCAATCAGCAAGGCGATGGTAAACAGGATCTCACGCAGGATATTGCGCAATCCCACGCGAATACCACGAACAAGTTCGCGCATGGCCCGGGGAATGCTGAAAGGCACATTGAGCTCTCCTTTGCCTTCCAGGTACGCCTCCACTTTTTCAGAAAGCGGGCTCATAAAGGGGGCCACCAGGATGAGAATCACGTACTTGTAGATGAGCAGTGCTCCGGCAATGATCAAAGCTGCGCTGAGCACCGCGGCGGCCTTCCCCACAAAATCGGCACCGAACTCCCAGGGGTAACTGCGGCTGATCACGTCGGCGAGATTGCCGGAGACAGAATAGGCCAGAAACGCAATCCCCGCACCAAATGCCAGACTGAGTAAACCCGGCAACAGAACATAGCCCCAGAGACGGCGGACCCTGATAATTTCCATGGCCCGGCCCATGGCGCGAAGTCCATCACCGAAATCCCTGAAAAATGTGCTCATGACGGCATGATACTTCTACAGCGTGTGCACGGAACAAATTTCTCGACATGCCCGGCTTTCACCTCGACGAGAGTGTCAATGCCACGCACTGCCCCTGCCATGTGTGGTCAGGCTGTCGTCTTGCGTTTCTTGCGGCGTGTTTTGAAGAGTTCCACGATCTCTTTCTCTTTCATGAAGCCAAGGTCCAGGAAGGTTTGGGATACAAACCGTTTGATTTCCTGGTAGTCCTTGCCACGCTTGTCGGTGTAGCGTTTCAGAAGCTTTGCGACATATTCGAGGCTGTACTTCTTGACGTCCTGATTAAACTGCTGGTTGTTGAAGATCTGGATGTACAGCGCGAATACCTTGTTCATTTCAAAGTAATCGGCGTACGCCTCCTCTGAAAGGTTGGTCAGCAGCCTGCGGAAATGACCGAGAATGGATCTGCGCAGACATTCGTTGATGGTCGAGAGACCTTCGTGCTGGTCGTAAAAGGCGCGGACCGCTTCGATGACATCATCATGGACATAGCCTTTCGTATGGATCTCGTCCATCAGGCGGTAGTAGGCCGCCAGGTCGTCTTCCACCGACTTGTCGACCAGTGCGGAAACCCTGGTGTCGGCTGCTGCATCCACCTCCAGATCACTGTTGAGGAGCTCCTCCTGAAAGCCGAAGTAGTCATCGTTGAACGCCCCGTACTGATTGCGGGCGGTATTGAATGTGTCACGCAGCCAACCGGCATGCTCGCCGGGCTCGTAGAAGTTGGCAAACAGGCTCAAAACCTGCACATATTCCTTGCCGTACTTGAACTGCTCGTTGTTGAGGAAGGCCACAAGGTTCGGCAGCAAGCTCGAATTGTTGGCCTTGATCTCGGCACGGTGCATCAGGAAGTGCTTGAGCGAGGAAAAGAGCACCTTGAGCTCGCCAGTCGTAGTGGGAAACTCTGCCGAATGGTAATTGATCGAAAACTGGTTTTGGTACCTGGCATAGGCGATACGGCGATGTTCGACCTCGCGATACTTGTCCAGCACCTGGCTCTCGAGAAATGCTTTGACTCGCTTGCCTTCAACCTGTTCGATCAGGTTGGTGATCCAGATGTTGCTGCTCAGACCAAAGCCGATCTGCACCCCCTGACCGATGCGCATCTGGATGAGATCGAAGTTTGGTGAGGCACAAATCGCGAGCAGGACTTTTTTGAAGTGATTCTGCGGGCGCTTGTAGCGGTACAACTCGTCGATCTCCCCCCGTAGGACGGAGTATCCGAGAATCCGGGTCACATAGAGTCCTTCAAATCCCGGATCAAGCAGCTTTTCCTCGAGGCTGATGAGCTGGAGAGGATTCTCGGAAGCGACCTTTTCATACAAGGCCTCAATCGAAGGTTCAAAGGCCTCGCGCAAGGCCTGGTAATCTTCCTCTTCCTCGGTTTCCAGATAGGTGACGAGAAGATCCGAGCTTTGGATTGCCCCTTTGATCGAATCGAGTTCAACTTGATATTTATTGTCGAGCATTTCCATGAGCAAACGATTAGACGGAAGTCGTCCTGCCCGGTTCCGCATGGGCGGCCTGCGGCAGAGAGCACTTCCGGAGGTTAGAACAAGTCGGTGTTACTGGAGCATGCGCAAGCATTACTCCTCTTCTGAGCTTGCCTCTTCATCGCTGCCGGACATGTCCGGCGTCTCTGCTGGTTTCTCTTCGGATGGCTCCGCGCTGGTCTCTTCGGCCGCTGGTGTGTCCACGGTGTTGTCGTCCGTTTCGGCAGCGACCGCCTCCTCGGTTGTTGCCTCCGGAGCTTCCGCGGTGGTCCCGGATGCCTCAGCAGCTGCCTCTACCGGTGCGCCGGTCTCCACGACAGGTGACTCAGCGGTTTCTGCAGAAGCCTCGGCCACTTCGGCTGCTTCAGTTACTTCAGGTTCGACCTCCTTGACGACAATCGGCTTGGGTGTGCCGGACACATGCTTCAGGAACGCCTCGCGCTCATCAGCAGTGGCTTTCTGCCGCGCACGGATCTTGGCGTCTTTGTCGGACATCCACGCACGGTATTTGGCGTCTGCTTCCTCCTGCGTGAGGGCCCCTTTGGAAACACCACGCTGCAGATGCTTCTTGTACAATACACCCCGATAGCTCAGGATCGCCCGCGCTGTGTCGGTTGGTTGTGCACCCTTCATCAGCCAATCCAGCGCGCGGTCGTTGTCCAACTCGATCGTCGCCGGTCGCGTCATGGGGTTGTAAATACCGATCTTCTCGATAAACCGTCCGCCGCGGGGAGCTCTGGCATCTGCGACGACGATATGGTAAAAAGGTTTCTTTCTGCGGCCCCGCCTTTGGAGCCTGATCTTAACTGCCATTTGACGTTAAAATTTACTTGGTTCAACCATTCCCGAGTAACTCAACCCGTGAGCGTCAGGATTTTAACGCCGCAAATGTACATAATTTGTGTTCATGTGTTCATGTGTTCATGTCCTGAAGAATCCTTGAATCCTTGAATCCTCGAATCCTTGAATCCCTGCCTGCCGGCAGGCAGGCTAAAATTCAAACCGCCACCTCAGATTCAGTCTCCTTGAGGTGAGGAAGTTGCTGATGGCAAACTGTTGGTTGTTGATGGCCTTGATCCAGGTTTTCGAAGCTTCGTTGCGAATACCGAGCAAATTGAACACTTCCAGGCTCAACCAGCTGGACCGTGCAAAGCGCAACGCATGCCCCGGCTTTTCGGCCTGCCAGGCGCGGTCCCACAGCTGTACAGAAAAGCCAATATCGACACGCCGGTAGGCACTGTAACGGTAGGTGTTGCGATACACACGATTGCTGCCTCTCAGGCCGAAAGGCAGGCCGGTGCCGACAGCAAGATTCAAATGCACTTTGAAGTGCTCGTTGCGCGGCAAATAATCCTGAAAGAACACGTTCAGGGTCATAAACTGGTCCGTTGGGCGCGGCACGTCGGCCACCTCCTCGGCAGTTTCGCTGCCTATCTCGCGACGCAAATGTTGCACGCCGCTCAGCTGTTCCCTGGCCCTCAACAGGCCCAGGTTGATCCACGATTCTGCCCCGGGCACGAACTCCCCGTTGAGCCGCACATCGATCCCGGCGACATACCCGATGGCATCATTCTCGCCCGAGTAGCGGATCCGCACATTGTCGATGTCGTAACTCACCAGATCCCAGAGGTGTTTGTAATAGGCCTCGGCAATCATTCGGTACTTCTTGCGGCCGCGCACATCCGGGCCAAAGTCCATCGTAAGGCCTCCTACGACGTGGAATGATTTCTGGGCACGGAGATCAGTGTTCACACTGCCATCAGGTCGTCGCATCTCGCGATAGAACGGCGGCTGGTGGTAGAGTCCTGCAGCCAGGCGATAGGCGATATCATTGTCGGCACGCAGTGGCTTGTAGAGCAATTGCATCCGCGGGCTTACGGTCCATTCGCCATTCAATTCCCAGTAGGAGGTGCGCACCCCACCTGTCAGCTTCATCTCAGCGCGTGCTGTGTTGATCAGTGTATAGGTGTTCTGCAGAAATCCGCTCAGTCGCCAGGAAAGCAACGTGTTGCGCGTCTTGAGAACGGACTGCAAGCGCACTTCCTCAGGATCGTACGGCAGCGAATATCCCGCCGAATCCAGGCGCTCCCATTCGTTCAGTTTGTCGAAGATATCTTCCCGCTGCGCCTTGAAGCCCCATTGCACAAACTGCGTACGCTCGTTCCCTTCCTCAGCTGGCAACTGGATCTCGATCCCGCCTTTGTGCTCAAAATTGAAGACGGTCGAGGTGAGGACATCACGCGTGAAAGAGTGTTGAATACCGGTACCCAGTACGAGGATCTCCTCTCCCGCATTGTCCGCGCCCAGGTTGGTTTCGATCTGACTCAGCCGGTAGGCACCGACAATATCGAAGTTCTCACGCTCCCGGCTGCGATAGGCAGAGGCGAGAAATTTGAGGTACAACGGGTTCTTTTCGCGGTCGGGCAAATAGGTCAGTGACAGCCCACCCATGCCGGTGACAAAGTCGTCCACCTCCTGCCCCTCAAACACCGATGTGAGCTGCAGTGCAAAGTCGACCAGTCCCTGCGCCGTTTCTCGCGACACAGGCACGAAGTCATAAACGCTCTCGTTGTAATTACCCATCACGCCCAGCTGCAAGGATCGTGACAGATCATAGGTCAGGTAGGTCTGAAAATCGACAAATCGAGGCGCATATTCGCCGCGCACGTCGAGTGAAGAAAGGAGCAGTTTCGTTGTCTTGTAGCGGGCGCCGACCAGATACCGGAAATGCCGGTAGTTGTTCAGTTTGCTCCGGACACTACCCTCCAGATGTGTGGACGCGCCCAGCAGGCTGACCTCTGCGGACCCGCGCGTCGAGTCGGGACGCTTGTAGTTGATATCCAGTACACTCGACATCTTGTCGCCGTATTTCGCTTCGTACCCTCCGGAAGAAAAAGACAGGTCCCTGATCAGGTCAATATTCGGGAAGCTCAGTCCCTCCTGCTGACTCGACCGGATCAGCTGTGGGCGGTAGATCTCAAAGTCATTGACATAGACGAGATTCTCATCATAGTTGCCTCCGCGCACGTTGTATTGGCTGCTCAGTTCGCCCCCGGTACCTGCCGATGTTCCCAGCGCGATATGTGGGAGGACGCTTTCCAGGTTGCCGGTAGCCGTAGGCAGGCGCCGCATATTGCTGACATCCTCTCTGATGATACCTGCCTCTTCGATCTGCCGTTCGGTGATGACCACCTCCAGGTCGGACCCGGTCGGCACCATCGCCAGGTTGAGCTCCCGCACCGCACCCGGGCTGAGGGCGCCGAAGTACCGTTGGACAGGTTCATAGCCGATCCGCGTAAAATTGAGTGTGCAGGGTTGATTCGGTTCGATGGCAATACGGTAGCGCCCGGCTTGGTCCGACTCTGCAACGTTTTGGGTACCCTGTACGAAGATGGTCACCAGTTCGATCCCGCTCCCGTCAGAGCGGTCGGTAACCGTACCCCGAATGACAGCCTTCTCCTGGGCGGAGATGAGGACCAGTGGCAGCAAGGCCAGCAAGGTTGCCAGACATCGGCGATGCATGGCGGCAAACATACTGGGAAAATTTAGATCTGCAGCCCGGGATCGTGATTGTGCTGCGCCACCGACAGTTGTCTTTCGACATTGTTGCTGCAACTCCGAGTTACCCCGGATGATGTCACCCCTTCACCCTCAGATGCAATACCAGCGAGCGCTCGCCACTTCCACGGATCTGCGCAGACCCATGCGGAATGACGGCACCCGAGCCAGCTGCCAGCGTTGTACCGTTGAGCATGATCTGGCCCGATACCGTGTAGACAAATTCCTGCTGGTATTGCCGCGCGACTTCGATTGTGTCGGCCGGAGAGACTATCAACAAGTCCAGGCGATAGTCAGGATTGTCGTGGACTTTGACCGGTGTGGCCGACCAGGGCTCGGGCAGGAACTCGTGCAGCTCTTCCGCGGGCACCTGTGCCGACCGGATCACATCCTCATAGCTAAATAGCCCCAACGAGCAGTTATTGAAGGCATCGAGCAATTGACTGAGATGATAGATCAGGAGCATGTTTTGATGTTTGCGCATGGCCGATGCAAGGAAATCAATTTTAGCGTGTGACGGGAACCATTGCATGATGACCCTGATCATCATCGCCCCGATCACTCATGCTCAGATCGCCTATCTTGAGGCTTCATCAATGTGAACACGATGCGCAACATTCTCTCTGTCTTACTCATTCTGATCCTTCTTTGTTCGCAAAATATGCCGGCTCAGAGCGGCCGCACTCCGGCACCGGCCAAACATGGCATGGTGGTCAGCAGTCATTACCTCGGCTCCCAGGCGGGCAACGAGGTGTTGATGGCAGGTGGCAATGCTGTCGATGCTGCCGTTGCCACCGCGTTTGCCCTGGCCGTCACATTGCCATCGGCGGGCAATATTGGCGGCGGTGGATTCCTGGTGTACCACGGAGCTGACGGTGATGTGACGGCCTTCAACTTCCGGGAGAAGGCCCCGTTGGCTGCCACGCCGGACATGTTTCTTGATGCCCATGGGGAGGTCCGAAACAACAGCAATCACCGGGGTGCGCTCGCGGTCGGAGTGCCCGGCACGGTCGCGGGATTGTACCTCGCCCACCAACGCCTCGGCTCGCTGCCTTGGGACCAACTGCTGGAACCCGCGATCCGCCTGGCCGCAGAAGGCTTCCCGTCGACCTGGGCCATGCAGGACTTTTTGCAATCGCTTCAGCAGCGCAAGGATCAGTATCCAAGTACGGCAAACGTCTTTCTCAAAAATGGCACAGAGGTGTACGAACCGGGTGAGATCTGGAAACAGCCCGACCTGGCTGCCACGCTGCGAAGGATCCGGCAGCATGGCGCCGATGGGTTTTACCGGGGTGAGACAGCACGCCTGTTTGCTGAATACATGCGCCAAACTGGCGGCATCATCACCGAGGAAGACCTTGCGCGCTATCAGGCACAGGAAGTTCAACCAATACATGGCACGTATCGCGGATACGACATCTACCCCATGGCACCACCCAGCTCGGGCGGTGTGGCCCTCGTCGAGATGCTCAATATTCTGGAAGGCTTCGACCTGGCGAAGATTGGGCACAACTCCGCCTTGTACCTCCACTTGCTGACTGAAGCCATGCGCCGCGCCTATGCCGACCGGGCCATGCATCTCGGGGACCCTGATTTCAACCCGGATCTGCCTGTCGAGCGCCTGACGTCCAAGCACTATGCGGACTCATTGCGTGCGACGATTCAACTGTTTATGGCCTCGGCAAGCGATTCTGCGCGCTTCGGATCCGTTTATCTCCCCGCAGAGAGCGAGGAAACCACCCACTTCTCGGTTGTCGACAGAGCGGGCAACGCAGTGTCCCTGACCTACACACTGGAACAGAGCTACGGATCACGCATGGTCGTCGAGGGTGCGGGATTTCTTCTGAACAATGAGATGGGTGATTTCAATCCGATTCCCGGCAGGACGACGACCCGGGGGCTGATCGGCACGCCACCCAACCTGGTGGCTCCGGAAAAACGCATGCTTTCGAGTATGACGCCGACCATTGTTGCCCGAAATGGAAAGCCGGTGATGGTGATCGGTAGTCCCGGCGGCCGAACGATCATCAACACCGTACTCCAGGTGATCCTGAACGTGATCGACCACGGCATGAACATCGCCCAGGCCGTGGAGGCGCCACGCATACATCATCAGTGGCTGCCCGATGTGACTTCTTTTGAGACACCGGGCATCTCGCCCGATACCTGGCGTCTCTACGAGATGATGGGGCACAGAGTGCGCACCCGTCGATCTCAGGGATCCGCCATGGGTATCCTGATCGATCACCAGGCTGGACTGCTCTACGGCGCTTCTGACTCGCGTGCGTTTGACGGCAAAGCTACCGGTCACTGATCCACAAGATATTTCGCCCGGGCTACAGGTTGCGTGCCTGCTCCTCTACGCTGGCACCTGAGCTGAATGACCGCCAACGATACCGTTTGGAGTAAGGGTGGTCCTGACCCAATGCCACCTCCGCGATCATCTCCCCGATGATCGGCCCCATTTTGAAACCGTGGCCACTCCCGCCGGAGCCAACTGTCAATCCGCTGATCTCCGGATGGTTGTCGATCCAGAAATGCCCGTCACGGGTGTCGGTATAACAACAGCGTCGGGTATAGACGACCGGTGCATCGGCCAGAGTTGGGATGGCAGTTGACAGGAATGTCCGCAAGGCTGCGATATCCGAGTCATACACCTCGCGCGGATCAAGTTCAGGGTGGAGTACGAGCCCGGCGCCGTGATTGGCAATCTTGACCACACCTTCTGTTGGATGCAGGGGAAAGCCATACCACCCTGTGTTGGCGATATCTGCCGCAAACACGGGGAAACGATCAGCGACAAACATGGTCGGATCAGCTGGTTTGAGGTGAAAGACCGGGTGGCCGGTCACCTGCATCACCGATTGTAGTTCCGGCAGTAAATACGGTGTCCCGTTGCCCGCGCACACGATCACATGTCCCGCCGAGAAGTGCCGGCCCTCGCGGGTCACAACACCGGTTGCCGCCCCAGACTGCATTTCGATCGTATCAGCAGTCTGCCCTGCATAGACGGATACACCCTGTTTCCGCGCCCATTGTGTCAGGACCTCCACTGCACGCCCTGACTCGGCATATCCGCCAACCGCGTGAAAGCAGGCACCGGGATAGTGTTCATGCGCAAAGGCCGGAAAGCGGGCAGCGCGCTCGGCAACAGACAGTCGCTCAGGATGAAATCCGGCTTGTACGTCACAGAAGAAGCTGGTTGATTCATACGTGCCGGCATGCTCCGCAATGGGTTTTGCCGATAGCAGCAGGTAACCGACTTCATGATAAAGGGTCTCCCCGTAGCATAGGTTCCAGGACTTCCACTTTTCGATCGACGCACCAGCCATGGCATGATACTCCACATCCGTGCCATATTCCATACGCACGACCTTGCTGATGTCAGTCGATGCGGCCAAGGGGTGCGGGATACTCCCCGGGTTGAGGATTCCGACTGCATGTCCGCGCTCCCGCAGGGCCAGGGCAGTGGTGATCCCGAAAATACCTGCCCCGATTACGAGGAAGTCGTGATGCGCCATGCGCACAAGTTAAGCCCGGTACGCGATTTCATTCGTCGGAAATCTCACGATCACGGTCGAGTCCTGGCGCCAGGCTGAAACGGGGTGTTGATTGCGGCTGTTGGAATGATACACGATTCAAAATTGAAGGACGATGTTCAGCTTTCACGGTTCGATCAGCAACGACAACAACATGCGCCTCAAGAACAGTGTCTTGCAAAAGCACTACCTGAAACAGACGCTATCACAGCTGAATATGAAAGAGGTGTACCAGCCCGATCCGGCAAGGATGATGCGGGCATTGCGCAAGCGCAAGCGTGCACGCATCGGTTATCTGGTGCTGTTGCTCGTGGTTTGTGCCACCGTACTGAGCCTGCTGGCTGTCACAGTGATGTAATACCGATTAGTTGCCAGGGGCGAACATCGCATCGATGTCCTGACGCATGCGAAGGCGGCGGCGTGGCAGATCGACGGCCCCCTGTGTTGCGAGCAACCTCCTGAACAGCCGTTCAGTGATCTCAGGATGCTGGCCATACAGGTTATTGCGCTGACCGGGATCTACCGACAAATCATACAACTGTCCCGAAGGAGCGTCAGATCTCAACTTCCCCTCACCCGTGTAATCCGAATGCGCGTACCGCAGATCCGGCATCTTGAGGTATGGTGCTCCTGGTATTTCGGTGGTAAATCCACCGGATCCCTGATGGGGGATCAGGACCCATTGTCCTTCGCGAATCGCGATGCCCGGCTGTCCTTCAATGATCAGGGTGCTCCTCGCCGGTGTCGTGCCGTGACCACCAACCAGATCGGGCAGCATATCAAAAGAGTCATGCGACGCAGAGTCCGGCAGCACGCCACCCGTAAGATGCCCAAACGTTGCGAGGAGATCTGCCAAGCTGACCAGTTGATTGCTCACGGAACCAGCTTCGACCCGGCCGGGCCAGCGCGCAATGAACGGCACGCGGTGCCCCCCCTCCCAGACATCCGTTTTCTGTCCGATCAGAGGGCCGTTGGGCCGATGCCCGCGTTTGCGCACATCAGGCATTTCAAGCCCACCATTATCACTCGTGAAGATCACCAGGGTGTTGTCTGCCAGGCCGAGCGAATCAAGGGTCCCCAAAAGTTCTCCGACAAACCAATCCAGTTCGTGGATATAGTCGCCATACGCCCCCAACTGGCTGCTCCCGTGGAAGTAAGGATTTGGCGTCAATGGCGTGTGAATATTCTCGGTCGGCAGGTACAGGAAAAAAGGCGTCTCCGCGTGCTGATGTATAAATTTCCTGGCCTTGTCAAGGTATCTGACTGTCAGCAATTCGGATATCGCGTGTGCCGCCTGGCCTCCCTGGGTGACGCCCCAGGTCCCCTCCTGCTGCACTGACAGCGGATCGGTGGCGCTGACACCGACGACCTTGTCGTCCTCGATCACCACGAGCGGCGCCTCGCCATGACCCATCGGTGTACCGAAAAAGTAGTCGAAACCCACGTCGAGCGGACCCGGACGCAATACCCCATTCCAGTCGACTGGTGGCTGGTCGGTAAAACCCAGGTGCCATTTGCCGATACAGGCCGTGGCATAGCCGGCTGCCTGCAGCATCGAGCCAATCGTGATCTGGTCGGGGCCAATACACAGGCTTTGCCTGTCGAATCCCCGGGAACGCCAGAAATACTGCCCGGTGAGCAAGGCATAGCGTGAGGGAACACAGACAGGCGCCGGTGCGTGCGCGTCCGTATACCGACGGCCGGCAGCAGCCAGTGCGTCGAGATGCGGTGTATGCACCATGGTAGCCCCATAGCACCCCAGGTCTCCATACCCGAGAT